>DLXZ01000190.1:0-10140 GCA_003448675.1 Porticoccaceae bacterium | reverse complement strand
CTTCCATGGCGCGCAGGGCAATCCTGACACCAACCTGCTGATCGTCGTTCACGGAGCTTAATAGCTTTTCTTTGATGTTGTCGGCGACGCGTATCAGGCTGACACCCCCGCCCGGAACCACGCCTTCCTCCACGGCAGCCCGTGTTGCGTGCAAAGCGTCGTCGACCAGATCCTTTTTTTCCTTCATCTCCATTTCCGTAGCCGCGCCCACCTTGATCAGGGCTACGCCACCCGCCAGCCTGGCGGCGCGCTCCTGAAGTTTTTCCCTGTCGTAGTCAGAGGTGGTGTTCTCGATTTCGCTACGAATCCGAGCGACACGGGCGTCAATATTCGCCCTGGTACCCGCACCGTCAACAATGGTGGTCTTGTCCTTGCTGATCAAGACCTTGTTCGCCGAACCCAGGTGACTGAGCTCGGCGCGGTCCAGGCCCAGACCGACCTCTTCCGAGATCAACGTGGCGCCAGTGAGCACCGCAAGGTCCTGTAGCATGGCCTTACGACGATCACCAAAACCCGGCGCCTTGACTGCCGCCACTTTGAGAATGCCGCGCAGACTGTTGACCACCAGGGTCGCCAGCGCTTCGCCCTCGACGTCCTCGGCGATAATCAGCAGCGGATGCCCTTCCCTGGCTACTGTTTCCAGCAGACCCAGCAACTCGCGAACGTTGCTGATTTTTTTATCGAACAAGAGGACACGGGGCTTGTCCAGCTCCACCTGCATTTTGTCCTGGTTGTTAATAAAGTAGGGTGACAGGTAGCCCCGATCGAACTGCATACCTTCGACCAGATCCAGCTCGTTTTCCAGTGATCTACCTTCCTCCACGGTAATAACGCCATCGCGCCCGACTTTGTCCATGGCTCTGGACAGAATGTCGCCGACATCGGTGTTCCAGTTGGCCGATACGGTGGCCACCTGACCGATCGCGGCGCTGTCCTTGCAGGGTTTGGACAGCTTTTCCAGCTCTTCCACCGCCGCCTTGACCGCCGTGTCGATACCGCGCTTGATATCCATGGGATTCATCCCGGAAGCGATAGCCTTGTTACCTTCACGGACCATGGCCTGGGCCAGCACGGTGGCGGTCGTGGTGCCGTCGCCGGCAACATCGGCGGTCTTTGACGCCACCTGTTTGACCATTTGCGCGCCCATATTCTGGAACTTGTCCTTAAGCTCGATCTCCTTGGCCACGGACACCCCGTCCTTGGTGATGCGGGGGGCGCCGAAACTTTTATCGAGAATCACATTGCGGCCCTTTGGACCGAGGGTGACCTTGACGGCATCGGCCAGAACGTTGACGCCTTCCATCATCCGCTCGCGGGCGTCGGTCGAAAACTTAACTGTTTTTGCGCTCATGCTGCACACTCCTCTTGATCGTCATCATCGCTTTCGACGATGGCCAAAATATCGTCAGCTTTCATAATTAGCAGGTCCTCATCCTGGTTTCTGACTTCGAAGCCGGGATACTTACCAAATAAAACCTGGTCGCCCGGCTTGATCGCCAGGGGTTTGAGTACACCCTCCTCGGTCAACACGCCGCCTCCCACGGCAACAACTTCACCGCGGTCGGGTTTTTTCATCGCCGCGCTGGGAAGAACAATGCCTGATTTAGTTGTGGTTTCCGCCGTCAGGGGACGTACGACCACGCGATCGTTGAGCGGTCTGATTGTCACTTTTTTCCTCACCCAGTATTTGATTTCAAGGCTAGAGATTACTGTCTCCAACGGCGCCAAAATGGTGATGAAAAATCCACTTTCAAGGGGTGGCCGATAAAATATTAAACACTTTAATATCAATCGGTTAGGGAATTTGCGTTTGATTTATGGGACGCCTGTCAGGGCGGGTCGACGCGTTCGTTGATCGAAGCATTGAGCCGCTACCGGTCAGCGATGGACCCGTGGCCCTTTCAACCTGTGAGTACTTGGTTAGGAAGGAGTCGAGCTTCAATAAATGGCGCCATTTGGCGCGCAGCTACTGGCCCAAGCCGATCAATGCACCGCAAACCACAACAGTGCCAATGGGTTGGCATCTGAAAGGGCATATGCCGAGCGGCTCAGCGTACCCTGCCGGTAGCGCTGTCCCCGGAGATCCTGGTCAGAAACTGCTCCCCGAGTTGACGAATCGCGCCGGCATCATCCAGCGCCAGGGCTTGATTCAGTAACTGCTCCAGTTCGTCGGTGGCAACCCGTTGAACCAACCACTTTATAGAGGGAATGCGGGCCGCACTCATACTGAAACGGCGCACCCCCATGCCGAGCAGCAAGAGTACCGCCAACGGATTTGAGGCCAGTTCACCGCACAGACTCAAGGGCAAACGACATTGGGCAGCGGTCGTCACAATGCGATGAATTTCGTGGAGTACGCCAGGGTGCAGGGCATCGTAAGTTCGGGCGACCCGGGGGTTATTACGATCCACCGCCAGCAAATATTGGGACAAATCGTTGCTGCCGATGGAAATAAAATCGATGTGCTGGCGCCACAAGGGTAACAGAGCAACCACGCCGGGGACTTCGACCATGACGCCGAAATCCGGCCGGCGCGCGGGTTCGCCTTCCCCCGCCAGCCTCTCAACCTCTTCATCCAGCAGCCGGGATACAATTAACAGCTCAGCCGTATTCGTCACCATCGGCACCAGTAGCTGAACATTGGCCGCGCCTTGGGCCGCGCGAAGAATCGCACGCAACTGAGTTTTTAGAATCTGTTCGTTGTCCAGCAGAAAACGAATACCACGCAATCCGAGGGCGGGGTTGGGTTCATTCATTACCGGCAAATAACTGAGCGGTTTGTCACCGCCAATATCAAGCAAACGAAAACACACCGGCTTGCCGTCATAGGCTTCGATCACCTGCCGGTAAATTCTCACCTGCTCATCCTCGGAAGGCAGATGGGAATTGACCATAAATGGCAGTTCGGTACGGTACAGGCCGATACCGTCAGCGCCATTATTCAGGCCGGGCTGGATGTCAGCCTGCAAGCCAGAGTTGGCCATCACCGTGATCATCTGACCATTGGTGGTATGGGCCGGCAGGTGGCAGAGATCATCCGCCAGCCGATCGGCAGCTTGCCGCTCGTCGATCAGGGTGCGGTATTCCCTGAGTACCGACCTCGGCGGCTTGAGATACACCTCGCCTTGATCGCCATCGACAATCAGCATGTCACCATCTTCCACAGCCAGATCACCGACCCCCATCACCGCGGGTATACCCAAAGCGTTGGCAAACACCGCAACGTGGGACAGGGCCGCGCCACCCCAGCAGACAATACCCATCAGCTGCTTAGTGGGCAGATTTGCAATATCGGACACGGCAATACTGTCGCCACATAGCACAAAGGGCGTTTGCACATCCGGCTGTTCCCCGGCAGGCTTTTGTTCATGCTGATCCTGGTGGCGCCGCCAGACTTGATAGAGCTTGTCGCCCAGGTGCACGATATCTTCATGACGAGCCTGGAGGTAGGGGTCTTCGATGGCAAGAAACAAATCAGAAAAATGCGTCACCGCCTGCTTAATGGCCCAGGGCAAGGCGCTGCCTTCAGCCAGGTGCGTCTCAACCTGGCTCACGAAGGATGGATCCAGCAAAAACTGCTGGTAGGCATCCAGCACAGCCGCCATGCTCTCGCCCAGATTCTGGCGCAGCACTTCACGCTCTTTGGCCAACTCGCTTAGCGTGTCAGCCCGCAAGGCCGCCCAGGCTACTTTGTCGGCTTCCAGGTCGTGGCTGGTCTGTGGGTGCACGGCCACCAGGGTTTCGCTTTGCCGCAGGGTCGCCCGCCCTATCGCCAAACCCCTGGCGCCGCTCACACCCTTGAAAACAAATTGTTGCGCCGCCCCTCGGGGCACGGGCAGATTACTGAACACCAGCGCCAAATGGCTGGCGAGGCTGATTAATACAGCCTCGTCGTCGGCGCTGATCAGTCGCGCCTGTTTTCGCTGCGCCACCAACACACCAATCGCTCGGGCATGCTGGATCAGCGGCACACCGCAAAAACTGTGGAACAGGAACTCATCGGAATCGGGGACGTAGAAGTACTCGGGCTCTTGCTCCGGGTTGATGATATTGATCACCTCCCCGGTGCTGATCACCCTGCCCACCAGGCCTTTACCCCCAGGAATTTTAATGGGGTGAGCGGAAGACAGACCATGGCTGGCCACCAGCACCAGGTCTCCGGCCTGATCCTGCCGGTACAGGCTACAGACATCGACCGCAAGGGACTGACTAATGCCGTCAACAATTCGCTGCGCCTGCGTCGCAAAGTCAGGGGCCGATGCCGCCTCATTAATGATCCGGATCAGGCGAGAGATGGCATTGATGGTCATGGGGCAATAACCTCTTACCTGTGCAACTCAGCACGCAAACACATACCTAGTCTATAAAAACCCGCTTGCTGCCACTACTTTCTACAGTAAATCTGAAAGTCATGCCGTTACCAAAAGCTCGGCTATCACCCGGCCCCGTACGCGCAGGATACGTATAGGACTGGGTAATCGTTGTAACGATGGGCGACAGATCGGCGCATTCTTTCTTACCCAGATTATGAATTTCAATGCGTCGGTTTTTGACCTTGCTCCAGAGCACATTCACTTCGATTTGGTCACCAATCAGCCGGTGGGTCAAGCGCACACCATCGAAATGTCCAACCGTGGAAAACATTTTTACCGGCCTGCCCGATTTGTCCTGCTCACAGCGCAGTTTCAGATAACTGTGCGTGTGACCACCATTCCAGACACTCAGTCGCTTGGTGACATAGTCGTTGCCGCGCTCGAGCACCTTGCCATTCTGTAATAAATCGAAACTCACGTAGTAGCGTTCACTGGCATATGTGTGAGCCGATAAGAGTGCAGTCAAGAACAATACAATCGTCATGCCTTTCATATGGAATCATCCCAATGGAATAAAAAAGTTCGTCGTAAGCAGCCAGCAGACGCTAATTATAGAGTAAAGCCGAACCCGCGATGGCCGTACAAAGGATTACTTAGAGATGCCAATACTGGCGGCTACTCAGCAGCGTCGCTTAACGCTTGCAACCCATTGCGGTTGAGCACCGCTAGCGCTATGAAATCATAGCGGTTCGGCGTGTATTGTTTTGACAAAGCGACCCGTGGCTTCGACCACTCGGAACCGATAACCGCTGGCATCCACGGTTTCATCGACCACTGGCAAATGGCGCAGTTCAGCGGTAACAAAGCCTCCGATAGTATGGGACTCCTTACTCGGTAACTGCATCGCCAACAGGTCGTTAACCTGGGAAATGGACACCCGGCCATCCAGTTCATAGACACCATTATCGAGCGCCCTGACGCCGTGTTTGGTGCGGTGTACATAACCCGGAACGTTGTAACCGACACCTACAAAATCGCCGAGCACTTCCTCCTGGATATCCTCCAGGGTAACCATGCCGATTGCCGAGCCGAACTCACCGAGCACTATTGCCATACGGTCTTGCCGGCGTTTGAGGATGGGCAGCAACTCGTAAACCGGCTGCTGAGCAACCACGAATTCCGGTTCATGAATGAGGGACTGGAGAGGTGATTCAGCTATTCCCGGTTGCATGAGTTTCCACACGTCCAAGGCCACAACACCGGTGATACTGCCAGCCTGATCGTCGTAGACCGGCAGGCGGAAGTGGCCCTTGCCACACGCCAATGCGATTGCCGCGGCAGTGGAATCCCGCGTATTCAGAGTGGTCATTTCCGCCAGAGGAATCATCACCTCGCCGACACTTACGTCGGTCAATTGGAAGGCCTTGCGCAATCGGGACCAGGTGAGCGGGCTTACATCACCGGCGGTGTCGGTATCATCCAGCACAGCGCGCATCACCTCCCGGGTCATCGATACATGACGCATACCCTTGCCGCCGACAATGCGTGCTGCGAATCGCGCGATCGTGGCAAAACCATAAACTATGGGGAAGATCGCCAGCATGAAAATCCGTAGCGGGGTTACTACGAGTGGTGCGATTTTATCCGCGTTTTGCTGAAAAACACTTTTAGGCACCACTTCAGTGAGTATTAAAAATATCGGCGAAAAGATTAGGACGGCCCAGATTTCACTCTGCCCCCCCAGTAAACGCGACATCAGGATCGTCGCCAGCGTGGTGAGCGCGACAATGGAAACATTGGTACCGACCAGCGTCGTAGCCAAAGTGAGTTCAGGACGGCGTTCCACCTTGAGTACGGCCGCCGCTTTGCGATCTCCCTGACTCGCCCGGTGGCGAAGCCTGATTTTGTCTGAACTGACCAGGGCGATTTCCGAACCTGAAAAGAAGGCTTTCACCCCAATCAACAACACCATGAGGGGGATCATCCACAGCAGATCACTCACTGGGCACCGCCAGTCGTGCGAGCCTGTGCGGCACGCGCCACCCGCAGCGACACGATGCGGTGCTCATGCATTGCCTCTACCCAGATATCCACGCCATTTACTGTCAACTTGTCTCCTTCCTGGGGTAGACGGTCCAAATGCCTGAACACCACCCCGCCGATAGTGGTCATGCGCTGATCAGTAATGCCGTAGTTGGTTAGATCGTTAAATGCGGCGAGCTTCATTTCCCCCGGCACTTCATAATAGCCGGGTTCGGAACCGGCAAAATCCTCGGCACCGGAGAAGATTTTGGTTAGTGGGTCAAAAACGAATTCGACCAGATTCCTGATGGTAATCATGCCTTCAACGCCGCCGAACTCGCTGAGCACCATCGCCGCCAGCTCCTGATGTTGTATGAAATATTCGAGCATTTCATCAAGGCGCTTGGTGGGCGGCACTACAACAATAGGACGCAGCATCGAGGCGATAGCGTGATCGTCGAGAGATTCGCCGTCCAGGGACAGGGCCATCAGATCCTCGGCGTGGACGAAGCCTTTCAAATTGTCCCGGTGGTCCGAGTAGATGGGTATGCGCTGTTGTCGGTGACTGATCATGCTGTCCCGAACCGCTGACAATGGTTGTGCGATATCAACAAAAGCAACCTGGGTACGGGGCTTCATCACCGCGATAACTTCCGTTGCACCGGATTCAAGCAGCGCGTCAGCAAGCACTCGCTCCTCAAGCCTAAGTTCGCCCGACTCCTGCAAATCCCTGACCAGGGTCCTGATTTCGTCCACGTGAATGATATTGCCCGGGGATTTCTCCTGACCGACTAAAAGGGTGGTCAATTTGTCCGACAAAAAACGTACCAGCCACCGTAACGGGGCAACCAGCCGAACCCAAAGGCTCATAGGCACGGCCACAATACGCGTGCTGAATCTGGTGGGATTGGATATCGCGATAGTCTTCGGTGTAACTTCACCGACCAGTAGCAGCAAGGGCACCATGATCAACATATTGATCCAGCCCGCGGCGCTTTCGTCCACCAACACCAGAAGAATAGCCGCCATGTTTGCAGCGGCGGCGACATTAATAAACTCGTTACCGCACAAAATGGAAATAATCAAACGGCGGGGCTGATCCAGCAGCGCGTAGAGCTTCTCAACCTGGGCATGGCGTTCACGGCGCAGTTGAGTGAGATCTGCTTTCGACAAGGAAAATAGCGCGACTTCCGAACCGGAAAAAAATGCCGAGGCAAGCAGCAGTAAAACCTGTGCCAGTATGCGCACGATCATGTCCGGTTCCAGCAAACGGGACCAGTCGATATCAGTCGATGCAATCTGCAACGTCAACTCTTCCACAACAAGTTCCCGAATTGCTCTTCTGGTTACTTTGTATTCCTACCTTCTGCTAATAAGCCTACCTGGCCCCCGCCTCTCGTATCTTGTACAGCAAATAACTGAGACCCCGCGCGCGCAAACAAAGAAAAATGCCGATCGCAATTTCCAGCACGGTAACCATTTCGTTGAAGACATACTCGTGCTTGTATTGACCACCCCACGAATGCCCAAGGGATTCCTGCTCAGCAATGCGCCAGAGTTGTAGCCCATTATCTAGCAAATCCGGGATTGCCCAGGAAAGAATATAAACACCGACAATGACAAAGGCAGAAACCTCGATATCCCTGGCGCTACCGTCAAAAACCACCTCATCGCCTTTGGTTTTTGGCAACAGCCAGTTGGCAAAAGTCACGGGGAATTTAAGCATAAACAGAGAAATGACCACTAAAATACCTGTCAGAATGATGCCGGCATAAAGGTATATTTCCGCACCTTCATAAAAGTTATTATTTAGCTGGTAATTCATTGAGTATTGCGTGATACCCATCTGAGCGGCGTTAATAAAGACATAAATACCCAGCAACCTGATCCCCGTCGCCAGCAGCTCAATACTCTTCATAAATCAGCTTCCCTGCTTTATTCAACCTGGTGAAAAATCAAATGCTTGCGCGGTAGTCACCCCGCAGCCACCACCGCCCTGGCCACCTCACCCCACTTACCGAGCGATGCCGGATTACGGGCATAGTCCATACCGGCGGTATAGATAATCAGCCGCTCGGCCACACCCTGATAGCGCTCGACCAGTTTATCGGCCAGGTCGTCCCAACGGGCCTCGACGGTGTAGTGCTGGAGGATTTCGTCCGTCACCACGTCGGACATGCCAGCCATATCACCAGCTTTCTGGCAGGCGCGAATTTTCGCGGTCGTGCCCTCGAAACCGGTGAGATCAAACTGAAAAGCGTAATTCGGGGTGGAGCCGTAAAACGCTACCTGCTGGCGACAAAACGCACGGGAGGCAGCTTTTTCTTCCTCGCTGTCGCCGACGATGGTGAGTACCGGCACCAGCAGGTCGATATCGCTGGCGTCGCGACCAGCTTTGGCGGCGCCCTCGGCGACGGCAGGCAACAGGCGCTGGTCGATATATTGTTGGCTATGAAAGGGATGCACCTGAACCCCATCGCACAGCTCGCCGGCCATTTTCAACATGTAAGGATTGACTGCCGCAACGTCGATGGCCGGCGCCGGGTAGTCAATGCGCCCCGGCGACCACATGTCGTTAAGCAGGGTGAGCTGGTAGTACTTACCCTGGTAATCGAGTTTTTCTTCCTTGTTATAGGCTTTGAAAATGGCTTTAAGGGCGCCGATGTAGTCGCGCATGCGGGGGCCGGGGGGATCAAACTCCACGCCATAACGACGGGTGATGTGGGCCCTCACCTGGGTGCCCAGGCCGAGACGAAAACGACCCCGGCTGGCTTCCTGCAACTCCCAGGCGTTGGCGGCAGTGATCATGGGGCTGCGCGGAAAAGCCACGGCGATGCCGGTGGAAAACTCCAGCCGCTCGGTGACCAGGGCCGCAGCCGCCACCGACAGGTAGGCAGTGCGTCCGCCCTCGGTAAAAGTGATGCCACTAAACCCTGAAGCCTCGACTTCCCTGGCCATGGTTTGCACGGCGTGAAGTTCTCCCGGGTTGCTCATCAAATCAATTTTCATAGCCCCTGCTCCTCGGTTTATGGGTTTGGATTATTCCAGCCGGGACTATTTTGACACTTCAGCCAGCACATAAAAACCCGGTGGCATTGGCGATAGAAATCGAAAGGGGGATCGCGTTTCGGACCACCCTCTATACATGCTGACACTCGCCGATTAAGATCAATGGACAAATACAATAACGAGAATAACCCATGACTGATCGTAGCCTAAGGGGCAAAGTCGCCGTTGTCGGCGTCGGCGAAACCACCTATTACAAGCGCGGGGGCTCGGAAGACGCGGAATTTGTTCTGGCCCTGAAGGCCATTCTGGCGGCCTGCCAGGATGCGGGCATCAACCCCCGCGATATCGATGGCTTTTCCTCTTTCAGCAATGACCGCAGCGACCCTTCCCGGCTTTCCGCCGCCCTCGGCATGTATGAGCTGAAGTTCGCCAATATGCAGTGGGGTGGCGGCGGTGGCGGTGGTAGCGCTGCGCTGGCCAATGCCGCGGCCGCGATTACCGCCGGCGTGGCAGATTGCGTGGTGGTGTTCCGCGCCCTGGCTCAGGGTCAGTTCGCCCGATTTGGTCAGGGACCAAAGTCTTCCGGCGTATCGGGTGATCCCGCATACACCATTCCCTACGGCATGATGTCACCGGCGCAGATGTTCGCCATGCGCTGCATCCGCCACCTGCACGAAACCGGCGTCACCCGAGATACTTATAAAGCCGTATCCCTTGCCACCTATCACCACGCCCAGAACAACCCTCGGGCAGTGATGCAGGGTCGACCGCTGACGCCGGAAAAATATGATGAGGC
>DLXZ01000025.1:1534-5152 GCA_003448675.1 Porticoccaceae bacterium | reverse complement strand
CGGTGCTGATAGGTACAGGCCTTAATCTGCCCCCAGCGAAAATAACAGCTGCTATCGGCTTGCCGGTATTGCGCAACAAGTCGCTAACAAAAGGTTTAATTGAGAGGATCCGGCGCCAGCGCATTGGCAGCCAACCAAACAATAGAGGAATGCTACTCATGAAAAAATGTTTATCCACGATACGCACCCAGCCACTGAAGGCCTGTGGCGCGGCGCTGATAGCTGGCTCCATGCTCTACAGCAGCGGCCCGCTGGCTGCCAGTGATGCCACTGTCGAAATGCTCAAGCGTCAAATCGAGCAACTGAGCAAGCGTGTCAACGAGCTGGAAGCCGCCGATGAGTCACTGCGCAGTGAAACCACTGCCCTGAAGAAAGCCAGCAGCTCGGTTACCAAAATCAGCGACAGCCTGGCCTGGGCGGAAAAGATCAAGCTGAAAGGCGACTTCCGCTATCGTTATGAAAACATCGACGACGAAAACAAAGCCAAGGACAGAAACCGCAACCGCGTTCGCGCCCGTATTGAAGCCCAGGCCAAGGTCAATGACGACTGGAAGGTCGGCCTCGGCCTCGCCTCCGGCAGCGACGACCCGGTTTCCACCAATCAGACACTGGGTGGAGGCGGCAGCACCAAGGGTATCCACCTGGATATGGCTTATTTCGATTACTCCGGTATCGAAAACACAAACGTCATCGGTGGCAAGTTCAAAAACCCCTTCTATAAGCCCGCTAAAAACGGCCTGATCTGGGATGGCGACTACCGCCCGGAAGGTCTGGCTGTTAAGTATGACAACGGCACCTTCTTCGCCAACGGCGCATTTATGTTCCTGGAAAGTGACGACAAAGCCGGCAGTCAGGACGCCGAAAGCTTCTGGGGCGCGCAACTGGGCTTCAACGCCGCCCTGGCCGACAACCTTGAGTTAATCGCTGGTGTTAGCTACTACGATATCCCCGTCGCTGGCAGCATGCCTTTCTTCGATAACGACTCCTTTGGCAACACCCTGACCGCGGGCGGCGTCTACATGTACGACTACGAAGAACTGGAGCTGTTTGCCGAGCTGAAAACCAAGGTCGGCGATCTGCCCCTCAGCTTCTTCGTTGACTGGGTTGAAAACCAGGATGCCGACGAAGACGAAGCCGGTTTCTCCAGCGGCCTACAGTTGGGCAAAGCCAAAAACCCCGGCACCTGGCAACTGGCCTACATCTACCAGGATCTGGAAGCCGACGCGGTACTTGGTCTGACCACTGACTCCGACTTCGGCGGTGGCGGCACTGGCAGCAAAGGCCACATCATCAAAGGCGCCTATGCACTCGGCAAAAACACCTCCTTTGGCGTGACCTACTTCATCAACGAACAGGGCGATCTGGAAACCGATTACGACCGTCTCCAGGTTGACCTCAAGTTCAAATACTAATAAGCACAACGCTCCCTCTCGGGGCGGGGAAAGCAGGCAAAAGCCTGTTCTCCCCGCCTTTTTTATTGCCTCAGGTTTTCTACCCACCCTGATCAAGGAAAAGCCGGCAGACTAAACTGATTCTGTCCTCCCCGTTTGCAAGGCGCCATTCAGGTGTTACCTTAACGCTATATTCAGCAACAGCATGTTTGCCAGGAGGTCACCGTGGCAGGTAGAAATTTCAGGGTAGCGAAACTACTGGGCGCACTCGTGCTTATCTCTCTATGCACACCGGCCCTGGGAGACACGGAAAGCGACTGGATAGAACTGCGGGAGGGCTACCGGGAAAAAATCATCGGCGCCCGCGTGGACCGGATCAACAATGTAAAGGGTGAGGACGGCAATAACGACAAACAGATAACCATCGCTATTCCCCGGGAAGCCATTGAAGATACCGACGGCATCCACGAAATCGTCGTGGTCGGCAAGGCTCCAAAACAGGAAGACAAACCCGTCACTTTGGAAATCCACCACGAATGGGCCGATGATTACGACAACGATTACTACGGCCTGATTCTGACCATTGGTGATTTCACCGAATTGCCGATTCGCCTGTACTTTAAAGGTGATACCGAAGCGCCATAGCCACTCGCTATCTCATGCACCGGCCAGGGCCTTATTCCCCATGCAGCTAAAAAAGCTTGCCCCTGGCCGACAGGCCGCCATCAATGGTCACCACCGTGCCACTCATATAAGCGGCACGCTCGGAGGCTAAAAACACCGCCAGATCAGCGACTTCCGCTGGCTCCGCCGGGCGACCAAAGGGCATATCACCCGTCAGTTGGCGCCAGTTTTCCGGCTCAATACCACGAGCTTCGGCATTCTGCTTCATCAACGACACCAGACGATCCGTCGCCGTCAAACCGGGGTTGATACCCACCACGCGGATATTGTCAGCAGGGCTACCACTACCCAGAGCGCGAGTGAATGCAGCAAGACCGGCATTGCCCGTGGTACCCGTGATGTAATTGAATTCCTCCACCTCACCACCGGCAATACCGATAACATTAATGATTACCCCGCTACCGCGCTTTTGCATATGGGTATACATGGCACGGCACAGATTGATATAGCCATAGACCTTAAGATCCCAGGCCGTGCGCCAGGTACCTTCATCGACGCTTTGTAGGGCACCTGCCGGAATCGCCCCGGCATTGTTGATCAGAATGTCGGCATTGCTGGCCAGCTCAGCCAGACGTGAGACATTCCGGCTTTCCGCCAGATCCATGGAATGAGTTTGCACACTGACTTTGTACTGCTCCCTGATCGGGGAGGCAGTCGCTTCCAGATCATCACCAGAGCGGGCCACCAGATGCAGCTGACAACCTTCTTCAGCGAGCCGCCCGGCGATGGCTTCACCGATACCCCGGGAACCACCGGTGATGATCGCGGTTTTATTTTTAAGTCCCAGCTCCATGTCATCTTCCTCTTTTTATATTCTCAACAAACCAGAACTTTGTCCCAATCAGTCTAGTACATTCGTATCACCTGGCTCACGGCCCCCAAGATATCAGATCGTCTGTTTTCAGGCATGAGCATCTTTGAATTTCGGTATAGCGGCGCGCGCGTTTTGCTCCACTATCAGGGTTAAACATCACACCAAAAAGCCATCTCCACAGCAAGAACCCTTTCTTTGTGAAAATATGCTGCTGTTAACTCTGCGGAGCTTCCGCACCCACGCCTCAATATTCCGTGCGATTTCACTAGGTGTCTTTTTGCTTATACCGCCTGTAGCAGCAGGCAGCAACGCCCTCAGGGTTTTTGTGCCCGCTGCCTAAATTTGGCATCAGGAGGTGCATTAATTCACTTGCCAGAATAGTCTTCATAATGCTCAACCCCTTGAAATTCGGGGCGCCAGGAATGGCTATATTTTGTTTGTGTGACCGTGTCCGGGGCTGGAAAGTTTGGATCTGCGAAGCAGCCGGCAGCAACCCTGTGCATGCCACGAAAAGCGCCTGGATTAAGCCAATGGACAGTTGCGCCACAAACCGAGCAAAAGTATTTTTTCCGCCCGACCATTTAGGAAGTTAGTAGTCAGTGGTATCACCGTGTACTGATAGGATATTTCTTTCATCGTAAACGGCGCACAACCTCACAACTGAGCCAGACGTTCTCTGACAATAATCACAATGACACGCAACGAACCTAACGGGATCGCCTGTTTATA
>DLXZ01000025.1:0-1329 GCA_003448675.1 Porticoccaceae bacterium | reverse complement strand
ACGCAACGAACCTTACGGGATCGCCTGTTTATATAACGCGGAGCACAGCGGCGGCTAAAGCCGTCCGGCGGCCGCAGGCCACGTACAGGTCCAGTTTGTTATGCAGGCTCATCCGGCGGCCCAACCCAGAACAGTGGGTTATGCGCTACTTCCCAGAGATAACCGTCTGGATCAGAAAAGTACCCTGAATATCCACCCCAATCCGTTTTCTGAGCAGGCTTGGTGATAACGGCCCCGGCTGATTCAGCCTGAGCCATAACTTGATCAACCTCTTGCTCAGAGCTCACATTGTGAGCCAGGCTGAACCCGGCGAATCCGCTTGAGCCACCAGAGACAGCTGCATCTTCAGCAAGCGCTTCGCGCCCGTATAATCCGAGCCAGGTACCATTCAGCGCAAAGAACGCGACCTCTGCAGGAGAATCCATTCGCGGAAAACGGAGACCGTGTTCATAAAACTCTACAGAACGCGGCAAATCACTTACGCCCAAAGTGATCATGCTAATGCGTGGTTTCATGATTACTCCCCGTTATAACGCCAGGCTCACCGAGCAAATTTTTGATGTCGGATTTTGCGCGTGTTTTTGCACAAAAGGTGACAGCTTAAATTTGTCCGGTACAGCCGCTTGTTAGCTGTGACTTTTAGAATAAACACGATATGCCACCGCCATTATTAAACATACGGAAGCAGGAATTAATAAAGACTTAAATATAATTTCTGTGTAAAGAAGCGCACCAGACATACCGCCAAGAATAAAACCAAAAATTATAAACAAAAATAGCTTTGCCTTTCGGCTCTCAAGAGCCTGCCCGCGAAAAATAGAACCCAACATTATCCCAAGATCGGTAAAAATACCGGTAACATGTGTAGTACGAATAATTGCACCGCTGTATGTTGTGGCAAGCGCATTTTGGAGGCCACAAGCAGCCGAAGCAAGAAAATGCCCATAGAATGAACCTGAAATCAAAAGCCATGAAGATACAAACAACAAAGTGGACTCAATAAATAACGCTGTATCGTAGTGCCTGCCTAACTTTAGAGTAGAGCCATGTAGCAAGAAGCCAGCGATGCCAGCTCCGCCTAAAAATGAAAGCAAAATACCTACAAGGTGAAATATCTTTTGAAATGACAGGTTTGGCAACTCAGCACCAAGTAAGGTGGCCGTCCCAGACAAATGTGACACAGACTGGTGTTCAAACCCAAGCAGACCAATTGCATTAACGCAACCCGCAATCAAAGCCAAAAAGAAAGCTCCAAGCTCTACCCATTTTGGTAGCTGGGAAATCAATGTTTGAACTCTCCTTTACAGTGATCCTACCCACGAAAAGTAG
>DLXZ01000192.1:23131-27805 GCA_003448675.1 Porticoccaceae bacterium | reverse complement strand
GCCTGTGTTCCCGCCTGCGGCGTGGGAGCCTTTACAGCTTCGCCGAGCAAATCGGGGCGACCAAGGTGGCCCTGGGTCATCATCGGGATGACATTGTCGAAACCCTGTTCCTGAATATGTTCTACGGTGGCAAGCTTAAGGCCATGCCGCCAAAACTGCTTAGCGATGACAAGCGCAATATCATCATTCGTCCCCTGGCCTACTGCCGGGAACAGGATCTGGCGGCGTTGGCGGCGTTTCGCGGGTTCCCCATCATTCCCTGCAACCTCTGTGGCTCCCAGGAGAACCTGCAACGGCAGGTGATTAAACAAATGTTGCGCGACTGGGAAGAGGAATATCCGGGGCGAACGGAAACCATTTTTACTGCCATTAAAAACATTTCTCCCTCTCAGCTGGCCGATGTCACCCGCTTTGATTTCGGCTCATTAACCATTGACAGACCGGAGTCCACGGATCAACGCATTAACGCCGTCAATATTTTCGGCGGCTGATTGAAGGCGGGGGGCGGCCATGATTCTGCTGGACGGCGTGGAGTTCTCCCGTGGTGGGCGACAGCTCCTGATCGATGCAAGCCTGCGAGTTCACGCAGGCCAGAAAGTCGGCCTGGTGGGGGCCAATGGTTCCGGGAAGTCCTCCCTTTTTCTACTCATGCAGGGCTTGGCTCAGGTCGATCGCGGTGAATGTAGTGTGCCTCGGGACTGGCGTATTGCCAGCGTGGAGCAGGAAACCCCGGCACTGTCCCTGAGCGTACTTGAGCATACTATTGACGGTGATAGAGCCTATCGTGAGCTGGAAAATCAGCGCCAGGTGGCGGAAGCCGCCGGGGGCGAAACCCTCGCTCAATGGCACCACGATTTCGAAACCATGGACGCTTATTCGATGCCGGCGCGGGCGGCGCGATTGCTGGCGGGTCTGGGCTTTAATGAGGCTGCTCAGGCGCGGCCTGTGTCCAGTTTTTCCGGTGGTTGGCGTATGCGGATTAATCTGGCCCGGGCGTTGTTGCAGCCTTCCGAGCTGCTATTGCTGGATGAGCCCACCAACCACCTGGACCTGGATGCCGTGGTCTGGTTGGAAGCCTGGCTGGCTCGTTACCAGGGCACTCTGTTATTGATTTCCCACGACCGGGAGTTTCTCGACCGGGTAGTGGGTGTTATCGCCCATATCGACCAGCAATGCATTAATACCTATCAGGGCGATTACAGCAGCTTTGAGCGCCAGCGTGGCGAACGCCTGATGCAGCAACAAAGCCTTTACGATAAACAGGCCAGGCAGCGAGTCCATCTGCAACAGTTTGTCGATCGCTTTCGCGCCAAGGCCAGCAAAGCCCGTCAGGCGCAAAGCCGTATTAAGGCGCTGGAAAAGCTCCAGGCCGCGGCGCCGGTCTATATGGACAGCGCCTATCACTTCCGTTTTTTAGAGCCCGAGGGTGTCAGTTCTCCCCTTATCAGTTTTGATGATGTGCGGGCCGGTTACGGTGACGTTACGGTGCTCGATAATATCCAGCTCAATTTGCAGCCCGGCTCTCGGATTGGTTTGCTGGGGCGCAATGGCGCCGGCAAGTCCACGCTGATTAAATTGCTGGCCGGGATCTTGCGACCTCAATCCGGCCGCATTGAGCGTGGCGGTAAACTGGCGGTTGCCTATTTTGATCAGCAGCAACTGGAAGCCCTGGATATGTCCGCCAGCCCGATGTTGCATTTGCAGCGGCTCGACTCCCGGTTGAGTGAGCAGGCCTGCCGCGATTTTCTCGGTAATTTCGGTTTTGGCGGCGATCGGGTATTTGACGCGGTGGCGCCGTTTTCTGGCGGTGAAAAAACCCGTCTGGCTCTGGCTTTGCTGGTCTGGCAGAAGCCGAATCTGTTGTTGTTGGATGAGCCCACCAATCACCTGGATATGGATATGCGCGAAGCCCTGGTGATGGCCCTGCAGGATTTTAGCGGTGCCATGGTGCTGGTATCCCACGATCGCCATTTACTGCGCACCGTGGTCGACGACCTGTATCTGGTGGAAAACGGAGGCGTCGAAGCGTTCAAAGGTGATTTGGACGATTATCAGTCCCTTCAACTACGGGGTTTTACTAGCGGCGCTACCACCAATAATGAAGGCAGGGATGCAGGTCAGGGGGAGCAGATACTAGGCCGCAGCCGTCAGGAGCGTCAGGAACGCAAGCGTTTAGAGGCGGCTTTTCGCCAGCAAACCAGTGCCCAGCGCAAGCAACTGCTTAAGTTGGAGCGGGATATGCAAAAAGAGCAAGCTCGCCTGGATGGGCTGGGGGAGCGGCTGGCTGAACCCGAGTTGTATGAGGAAGCGCATAAACAGCGATTAAACGAGTTAAGCCGCGCGCACGGAGAAACCAGAGCCAGGCTAGATAATCTGGAGCTTGAATGGCTGGAGTTGAGCGAAGAACTAGAACGCCAGACCAAAGAGTTTGAACAAGGTTGAGGATAGTTGGCGTTGCCCTCCTCAATGCTGTGGTTTAGAGATTCCGGGGATGGGGGGGTTAAGGTCAGGCAGCCAAAGACTTCTCGCCTGAAACCCACATTTTATAATTACGGATAAAATCCTCTTCGCTGCCACGGGCTTTGGCGTGAAAATGACGATGCCAGAATGTTGCCAGTTCTTCCAGCGTAGCGTCCTGCGGTAAGCGTTTGCCACAGCGTTCGTATATTAGCCAAGCAATAGCTGTCGCATACCTGAGGTTGCTCACCAGCTCTGCGTGGGGGTTTTCCAGAAAACCCCGTTGACTAGCCAGGCCACGTACCTGGCTGGCCAGTTCTGGATGCTGAATCAAAAATTTATCCCAAATCTTGCGGTGGGTCGCGGCTGAAATTTGATAAATACCAAGCAGGCGACCAGTTTTCAAATGCTCGCCGCACCCTGATTCTTGGGCTGCGGTGCCCAATAACAGGATTTCCATCGCTGGGGACCAGCTTCCAAGGTATCTTAGGGTATCGCCGATGATTAGGTTACGCATTTCTTCGTTCGAGAAAAGCATGCGGGTTATTTGATCCTTTATTAGCGCTGTGAATGGTCGCATATATCAAATATGCTTTTATATTAATTAGATAAAGCTCTTATATCAACCAATCAAGTAAAAGAAATATGTAACTTAACAGATGGGATTGTCAGTTTGGTTGATTAATATACAGTAAGTGGGCTTGGGCCTTCCGCGCCTAGGACGTAATTTGAAGCGGTCAATCAGGAAAGAGGTAGTGCTGTTGCGTGATAATTATCGGATACAAGTGATAGTTGGCGATATCACCACATTAGAAGTGGAAGCTGTGGTTAACGCCGCCAATAGTCGGCTAGCGGGTGGCGGTGGTGTCGACGGAGCGATCCATCGGGCCGCCGGCCTTGAGCAATTGCAGCAAGCCTGCGCACGCCTGGGCGGTTGCCCACCCGGGGAAGTACGCTTGACTCCCGGCTTTCAACTGCCGGCAAGGGCAATTATTCATACCGTTGGCCCCGTTTGGCAGGGTGGTGGCCAGGGCGAGCCAGTGGTGCTGCGCTCCTGTTACCGTAAGTCCATCGAGCTGGCCGCGAGCCAGGGTCTACGCTCAATAGCTTTTCCCGCAATCAGTTGCGGTGTGTATGGCTACCCTCATGAAGCTGCGGTGGAGATCGCGGTCAGCGAGGTGAGAGCCTGTCTGGATGAAGGCATGCCCGTGGCAAGCGTGGTGTTCTGTTGTTTCAGTGAGGCTATGGCGGACTTGTACCGCCATAGCCTCGAACCCCAGCAATAGAAGGCTAAGCCTGTCGATAACACGTGGTCGCATTAACAAACGATGCCGGGAAGATACCAATTCCTTGACCTGAAACAAGACAGCCCTGGATGTCACTGGCCTGTCAGGTATTAAAATAGTAACTGGCCCCGCCGCTTTTGATTGGGCCCATAAGTCAGATTGCTGAAGATTACAGAGATAGAGTATGAGCCAGGAAAGCGAAGTCTGTTTGAAAGAAGCCGGAAGCGCCTATGAATTGGCCAATATCAATATTCAGCGGGCTTTGACCCACGTTGATGTGACGCTCAATGGTCTGATGAAAGTGGTCTTGCACCCCAAGCGGGTAATCACGGTTAATTTCCCTGTGGAAATGGATGACGGTTCCGTTGAGGTGTTTCAGGGATACCGGGTTATCCATAACCACACTATGGGGCCAGGAAAGGGCGGCATACGTTTCCACCCATCGGTGGACCTCAATGAGGTTAGCGCTTTGGCGTCCCTGATGACCTGGAAATGCATTTTGGCGGAGATTCCCTTTGGTGGCGCCAAGGGTGGTGTTATCTGCGATCCAAAGACTTTGTCCAAAAACGAGCTGCGGCGCATCACTCGACGATTCATTGCTGAGCTCGGTAATAATATTGGTCCAACGGTTGATATTCCCTCGCCGGATCTTTACACCGATGAACAAACCATGGCCTGGGTCTATGACACCTACGATGTTATGCATCAGGGTCATAACAATCGGGCAGTGGTTACTGGCAAACCGCTGCTGCTGGGAGGTTCGGCGGGACGTCGGGAAGCCACTGCTCGTGGGTGTAGGGATGTGGTCGAACACTTTCTTGCCAAAGGGTTGGTGCCGGGCCTGACGGAATTAAAAGGCGCTCGGGTGGCGATTCAGGGCTTTGGCAATGTGGGTGCGGTAGCGGCGCAAATGTTCCAGGAGTGCGGTGCG
>DLXZ01000192.1:11659-22846 GCA_003448675.1 Porticoccaceae bacterium | reverse complement strand
TGCCGTAGCGCATAAGCAGACACATGGCACACTGGTTGGTTTGCCCGATACCCTCAGTGTTACTAACGAAGCTCTACTGGAACTGGGCTGCGATATTTTGATACCCGCCGCCCTGGATAAGCAAATCCACGCGGGCAATGCCCAACGGGTCAAGGCGCGACTGGTGGTGGAGGCGGCCAATGGACCTACCACGCCCAAGGCTGATCGAATTTTGTGTGAGCGGGGCATTTGGGTGTTGCCGGATATTCTCGCTAATGCCGGTGGCGTTACCGTGAGTTACTACGAATGGTTGCAGAATCAGGAAAACCGCCAGTGGGAACTGGATGAGATTAACAGCCGCCTGCATCAGCGCATGCGTAAAAGTACCGATGCCGTGATCAATAAATGGCAGGCGCTACAGCGTTGCGCGGTGGAGGGGAATTGTGCCCACCTGGCAGATGAAATGGGGGATGAGCTTGAAAGCTACCCGCTGGATCTGCGTACCGCAGCCTTATCCATTGGTCTGGAGAATCTGGCTCGGGTCACCGCCCAGCGGGGTATCTGGCCCTGACCCTGGTTTGTTTGGGCAGGGAGTAAAAAAGCAAGCTTTTACATCTGCTCCATGGTTTCAATACCCAGTAATTCCAGGCCTTTTTTCAAGGTATCGGCGCTGAGTTCACAGAGTTGCAGGCGGCTGGTGCGCGTTGCTGCATCAACCTCGTCCTTAAGTATCGGGCAGTGCTCGTAGAATGTCATAAAGGCGCTGGCCAGGTCGTACAAATAGGCGCAAAGACTGTGGGTAAAGCCATCCTCCGCAACTTGTATAACGGTTTGATCAAATTTGAGTAGAAGCATCAGCAGGTTTTTCTCACTGGCTTCGCTGATACTGATAGCCGCTTTACCAATATCGGGACTGATGAATCCCGTGGCCTCTGCCCGACGGAAGATGCTGCGAATTCGAGTGTAGGCATATTGCAGGTAGGGCGCGGTATTGCCGTCGAAACTGAGCATACTGTCCCAGTCGAATTGATAGTCGTTGGTGCGTGTCTTGCTCAGGTCCGCGTATTTGACCGCGCCGATACCGACTTTTCTGGCGACTTCCACTCTCTCCCCAGGTTTCAGTTCCGGGTTTTTCTCTTTAATCAGCGCGCCGGCTCGTTCCACTGCCTCGGTGAGTAGATCCTCCAGCTTGACGGTGCCGCCGGAACGGGTTTTAAAGGGTTTGCCATCGGCGCCCATCATGGTCCCAAAGGCCATATGTTCCAGACTGATGGTGTCGGCAACCAGGCCGGCTTTGCGGGCCAGGGTAAAAACCTGCTTCATGTGCAGGCTCTGGCGGGCGTCGATAAAGTAAATGATACGATCCGCCTTCAGTTCACGACTGCGGTAGGCGAGGGCGGCGAGATCGGTGGTTGCATACAGATAGCCGCCGTCGGACTTTCGGACAATCACCGGGCTGGGCTTGCCTTTTTTGTCCGCCAGTTCCTCCAGAAAAACTACCACCGCGCCCTGGTCCTCGGTCGCCAGGCCCTGATCATCGAGTTTGGAGACGATAGTTTCCAGGTCGTCGTTGTAGGCGCTTTCGGGATGAATGTCTCCCGCTTGCAATGTCACGCCCAGCTGTTGATAAATAGCTTCGCTATGGGCGATGGAAATGTCGATAAAGCGCTGCCACAGAGCCAGGCAGTGGGCGTCGCCGGACTGGAGCCGCACCACATAGTTACGGGCTTTGTCGGCAAAGTCAGCATCCTGATCGAAATGACTTTTAGCCTTTTGATAGAAGCTTTCCAGGTCCTTGAGTGCCAGCTCCGGCTGTTCGCCTTCGCCTACTTGTTCCTCAAGCTCGGCGATCAGCATGCCGAACTGGGTGCCCCAGTCGCCCATATGATTCTGGCGGATAACCTTGTGTCCGAGGTATTCTAGAATTCGCGCCATGGCGTCACCGATAATGGTGCTGCGCAAGTGGCCCACATGCATTTCCTTTGCCAGATTGGGCGAGGAATAGTCCACGACGATGGTTTGCAAAGAGTCGAGCGTGTCCGGGCTGCGCCCGCCAGAGGTTCGATCCTGGGTGTAAAGCTGGTTGGCAGTATGGGACAGGAAGGCATCTGCCAAGTGAATGTTGATAAAACCGGGGCCGGCAACCTCCACCTGCTCGGCGATGCCGGTGAGATCAAGGTAAGAGATAACGGCATTGGCCAGCTCCCGTGGGTTTTGGCCCAACTGTTTGCCCGCGGCCATGATGCCATTGGCTTGAAAATCCCCGAATTCCGGTTTGCTACTGGCGACGACGCGGGCGGGCAGGTGTTCGGGGATGCCCGCCTGAACCATGGCTTGCAGCAATTTTTGTTCAACAATGTCAGGGATGTTCATAGTGTTTATTACGGCAGTGAGGGCTTCTGGCCGGCTCGGGGTAGCGGGAGAAAAGCGGCGAATTGTAGTTTGACAATATCTGATTGCAACCGCCAGTGTTCCAGTGAAATTCTTAGGGGACGGCGATGATTGCCAAGAGCCTGGATTGTAGTGACGCGGTGCGGTGTGTGTATAATTGCCGGTCGAAATTGGGCTGCGATATCTTCTAGCCCCGCGAGATTAGTTCCTGCAAAAACCGTTGAGGAGTATAGCGATGTCCGACGTTACCCAGCCAAGCACGCTGATGGCGCAGGGCGTTGATATGATGCTTTATGGGATGGGCACCGTGTTTTCATTTCTGCTGGTGCTGGTGCTGGCTATAGCGGTCATGTCTCGTGTGCTGGCGAAGTATGCGCCGGAGCCCGAAAGCGCTGTTGCCATCCCCGAGGGCGGAGGCGGTAGCGGCGTTGATCCCCTCACCGCAAAAATTATTAAGGCGGCGATCGACCAACACCGGAAGCGCTAAATTACACGTTCGCATGAAACAGGCCACCGCTGTCGATGAATTTTCCCAAGAACTAAAAGCGATCAGCCCAGACAAGGGCGTTACAGTGAGGATCCATGGTAGAGAATAAAAAAGCCCTGGGCTTGACCGATGTGGTACTGCGCGATGCGCATCAGTCTCTGTTGGCCACCCGGTTGCGTATAGATGACATGTTGCCGATTGCTTCCCTGCTTGACAGCGTTGGCTTCTGGTCGCTGGAGAGCTGGGGCGGCGCCACTTTTGATGCCTGTATCCGCTATCTGGGTGAAGACCCCTGGGACCGTATCCGCGAACTGAAAAAAGCGATGCCTAATACGCCCCAGCAGATGCTGTTTCGGGGCCAGAATATTCTGGGTTATCGCCACTATGCCGACGACGTGGTGACTCGGTTTGTTGAAAGGGCGGCCATCAATGGCGTTGACGTATTCCGGGTGTTTGACGCCATGAATGACATGCGTAACCTGGAAACCGCCCTCAAGGCAGTGAAAAATGTCGGCAAACATGCACAGGGCACCATTTCCTACACCGTCAGCCCGGTACACACCATCGACCTGTGGGTCGATTTGTCCAGGCATCTTGAAGATATGGGCGCCGACTCGGTATGCATCAAGGACATGGCGGGTTTGTTGACCCCTTACACCGGTTACGAGCTGGTTTCGCGCCTCAAGCAGGCCATTGATATTCCCGTGCACATGCAGTGCCACGCGACCACCGGTATGTCGACCGCCACCTATCTGAAATGTATCGAGGCGGGCATCGACAATGTCGATACCGCCATCTCCTCAATGTCCATGACCTATGGTCATTCGCCGACGGAGTCGCTGGTGGCCATTCTCGAGGGAACGGAGCGTGATACGGGCCTGGATATTAAGGTGCTCGAACAGATCGCCGCCTATTTTCGCGAAGTACGCAAGAAGTATGCTCAGTTCGAAGGTTCACTGAAAGGTGTGGATTCCCGCATCCTCGTGGCTCAGGTGCCGGGCGGCATGCTGACCAATATGGAAAACCAACTGCGTGAGCAGGGCGCTGTTGATCGTCTGGATGAGGTGTTGGCGGAAATTCCTCGGGTGCGAGAGGATCTGGGCGTTATCCCATTGGTGACACCTACATCGCAGATTGTTGGCACCCAGGCGGTGCTTAATGTGTTAACCGGCGAGCGCTATAAAAGTATCTCGAAGG
The DNA here is from genome assembly GCA_003448675.1 of Porticoccaceae bacterium. Classification (GTDB taxonomy): domain Bacteria; phylum Pseudomonadota; class Gammaproteobacteria; order Pseudomonadales; family Porticoccaceae; genus HB2-32-21. The sequence goes on along the minus strand of DLXZ01000192.1, from coordinate 18,792 downwards.
AAACAGCCGGGGTACTCAAAGGTGAATACGGCGCAACCCCGGCACCGGTTAATGCCGAATTGCAGACTCGCGTGCTGGAAGGCGCCGAGGTGATTACCGTGCGTCCGGCTGATCTGCTTGAGGACGAGCTGGACACGTTGATCGCCGATCTGGAACAGGTAGCGGAGGAGAAGAATCTTTCCCTCCATGATGGTGAACAACGGATCGACGACGTGTTGATTTACGCTCTGTTCCCTCAGGTGGGACTGAAGTTTCTCGAAAACCGTAACAATCCCGACGCCTTTGAACCAGTACCCACCGGGGCCGTGTCAACGGTTACCACAGACAGTGGTGAAGCGATCTATACCGTTGAGGTGGAAGGGAAAACTTATACTGTTGTGGTCTCCGATGGCGGTGATATCAGTGCCATCGTGCCCGTCGGCGGCGCTGGCGTAGATGCCGGAGATGTTGTTGCGGCGCCGGCACCCGTGGCGGGTGGCGAGCCGGTGGCCGCGCCGCTGGCGGGTAATATCTTCAAGGTCCTGGTGCAGCCAGGCCAGCAGGTGGCCGAGGGAGAGAACGTGATTATCCTGGAAGCCATGAAGATGGAAACTGCGGTTAGCGCCTCTCGTGGCGGTACGATAGGCGAGGTGTGCGTCCAGGAAGGCAACAGTGTCGCGGTAGGCGATACCCTGGTTACCATCGTCTGACTCGCGATGCTGGCAAAAATTTTGATCGGTACAGGACGCTGCTGAGGCAGGCTTAACTCGGATAATTTATGGATCAATTCACGCAATTGTGGCAGAGCTCGGGTGTTGCCAATATCGAACCCGGCAATGTCGTTATGATGGCCGTGGGCCTGGGCTTGCTGTTTCTGGCGATTCGCAAGGGCTTTGAACCGCTTTTACTGGTGCCTATTGGTATGGGCACCATCCTTATCAATGTTCCAGTAGCCGGCTTTGACGCTGCACCGGTCTATGATGCCGTAGGCAATCTTGAAAGTCCGGGTGGCCTGCTCTATTACATATACAACGCAGGTATTGCCTCGGGCATGTTTCCGTTGATTATTTTTATGGGCGTGGGGGCCATGACAGATTTTGGCCCTCTGCTGGCTAATCCCAAGACCTTGTTGCTGGGTGCCGCCGCGCAGGTGGGTATTTTTGCCACGGTACTGGGAGCCGTGGCTCTGAGCAGTTTCGGCATTCTGGATTTTTCCATTCGGGATGCTGCATCCATTGGTATTATTGGCGGCGCCGATGGACCCACGGCTATCTTTGTTACCAGTAAGCTCTCCCCGGAATTGCTGGGCGCTGTTGCCGTCGCCGCCTATTCCTATATGGCGTTGGTACCCATCATCCAGCCACCGATCATGCGCGCGCTCACAACCGAGCAGGAGCGGGCCATCAAAATGGAGCAGCTGCGACCTGTTTCCACCCAGGAAAAAATTGTCTTTCCGCTGATGCTATTGCTACTGGTGGGTATGTTTTTACCTAGTGCGGCACCGCTGCTGGGGATGTTCTGCTTCGGTAATTTGATGCGTGAATGTGGTGTGGTGAACCGGCTCTCCGATACCGCGCAGAATGCACTGATCAATATTGTCACCATATTTCTCGGCTTGGGCGTGGGCTCGAAAATGAGCGCCGAAAAGTTTCTCAACTGGGAAACCCTGGGTATTCTGGCGCTGGGTATGCTGGCTTTTTGTATAGGCACTGCCGCAGGCATTCTGATGGCCAAGCTGATGAATGCCTTCAGTAAGACGCCGGTTAATCCGCTCATCGGCTCTGCCGGTGTCTCCGCCGTGCCGATGGCGGCGCGGGTTTCCAATAAGATTGGCCTCGAAGCAAACCCCCATAACTTCCTCCTGATGCATGCCATGGGCCCCAATGTGGCTGGTGTTATCGGCTCGGCGATCGCCGCCGGGGTGATGATTTCCCTGGTGTCTGGACTTTAATTACGGGACTGCTTCATGTCCGTACAGCAGCAGATAGAAAGTAAGTTGACGGCGGCTTTGTCTCCGGCGCTGCTTCAGGTGGAGAACGAAAGCCATATGCATAACGTGCCACCTGATGCGGAAACCCATTTCAAACTGATCATTGTTAGCAGTGCATTTGCGAATCAACGACCTGTGTCGCGGCATCAGCAAGTCTATAAAACCCTGGCTGACGAGCTAAGGGCCGGTGTTCATGCTCTGGCGATTCACGCTTATACCCCGGATGAGTGGTCGGATAAAGAACACTCGCCAGAGTCTCCTCCCTGCCACGGTAAAGCCTGATTTACCCAGACGTCGGTGTCTGCTACGGCGCGTTTTGCTTCTCTTCAGTTAACCTGGATCAAGGTCGGTTTTTACCGAAACTGATGTAATGATCGGGCATTAATTAAGAGAGGGGAATTCGCTATGGGAAATCACAAATCAGCTTCAGTTATCGCTGGGGGCATCCTGGCTACGGGATTGCTGGGTGGCGCTACGGGCGCTATGGCCTATGACACGGGTGATTTGATTGTGCGAGCTGGTGTCGCTTCGGTCCAGCCAGACGAAGACAGTTCCAACCTGGAGCTTAACGGTGTCAACTTATCTGGTACCGGTGTCGGTGTCGACAATTCAGAGGCTCTGGGCCTTACGTTGACCTATATGCTGAGTCCAAACCTGGGTCTTGGCGTGCTGGCCGCAACGCCTTTTGAGCATGATATAAAGGCCAATGGCCTTGGCGTGGACGCCGGTGATACCAAGCACCTGCCACCCACAGTAACCCTGCAGTATTTCCCGATGGATCCCAGCTCTGCGCTGCAACCCTATGTGGGTATTGGTATTAATTACACGGTCTTCTTTTCCGAAGGTGTTGATAGCGATCTTGAAGGAGTTTTAGGAAGTGATGGTGATCTAGACCTGGATGACTCTTTTGGCCTTGCTGCCCAGATAGGCGTTGACTATGCGCTGGATGACAACTGGGTGCTAAATGCCTCTGTATGGTATCTGGACATTGATACCGAAGCTGAGTTCAAGTTTGATAGCGGTGATCGCGTTGAAGCCGATGTCGATATCGACCCCTGGGTTTATATGGTGGGTGTCGGCTATAAGTTTTAATCACTGACTGCATCTTTTACCGTTAAGGAAAGCGCAGGAAACAGGGTTTGGTCATCGGGGGCGGCGAAGGAAGGTCGCGCCCGGGACACCTGCCCCTTTTTTATTTGAGGGTGTTGGTATCAGATAGTAGGCAGGGTTTGGATAAATCCAGCTGGCCGCATTGGTTGGAAAAGGGTTTTTGTGGCGCGTTGTTTTATGGGTGCTAAGTGCGGGTTTAGTACCAGACGTGCAGGGATAAGAGCCGTTAGATATTAGACAGCTCTTGTAGCGCATCGATGTCCTTTATTTCAATTTCCTTTTTATCGACTTCTAGTAGCCCCTGTTTCTGGAAGCGGCTGAAAACGCGGCTGACAGTTTCCACGGTAAGCCCAAGGTAGTTGCCGATATCGGCCCGCGACATGGGCAGGCGAAAACGTAAGCTGGATAAATTGCGTTTTGCGTTGCGGGAAGAAATGCTTAATAACAGTGTGGCTACGCGTTCCTCGGCGCTGTTTTTGCTCAACAGGGTGATCAGTTGCTGGTCGTTGGTGATTTCCTTGCTCATCAGCTTAAAAAAGTGCCGCTGCAAGGAGGGCATGGTCATGCTGAGTTCCTCCAGTCGGCTAAAGGGGATCTCGCAAATGGCCGATGTTTCCATAGCCACCGCGGCGCTAACATAATGGGTGTGAGCGATTCCGTCGATACCAAAAATTTCACCAGGCAGGAAGAAACCGGTAACCTGAATTGCTCCCTGGTCGCTAACATTGTAGGTTTTGATGGAGCCACTGCGGACCGCGTAAATTGCGCTGAATTCGTCAGCGACATTGTAGACATGGCTGTCTTTTTGTAAGGGACGGCCCCTTTGTACGATTTGGTTAAGCCGCTCAACCTCGTCCAGCTCCAGCGCGATGGGCAGACATAGTGAGTTCATTCTGCAGTCGGTGCAATTGACTTCAGGGTTGTGTGGACAAGTAACAGCCATGGAGAGTTCCTGTTTGTTTGCCGCAGCGATACCATCTTTAGTGATCGGGCATCAAGGCTGCATTATAGCTGTTATTTGTTTTTCTGGAATAGAGCGATTTGCATAGCGGGTTCAGATTGACCAGCCCCTCCTCGGATAAACTCAGGTTCGTGCCCTGATTTGTTAGCCACCCCTTATTAATTAGCCGTGCAAATGCCCAGTTTGTATCTTGTTCGGGTTTCGGAGCCAGGTGGTAGCAAAGAAGGTTCTGCAGGTTTTGGTATAAATCCGTATCCTGGTGGCCCACCTTATAACGGGTTATCGGTATTGCGGTGTTTTCGCTGATACAGCGATTGTAAGTATGTGGATTGGCGCAGTTGCGCTGATACTCGCCATCTATCATGCTCACTGCGTTGACACCAAGCCCAAGCAGAGTTTGGGTATCCCAGCTTTGGTAGCCCCAGGGTGTAAACATTAGCTTCCGTTGTTCACGTAGCGCGGACAGCGCATGCTCCTTGGAAAAAAAATAATTGTTTCCGCAGCTACACCAATCATGTGATTTGAAGAATCGCAAGGTTCTCCGCAGTAATTCCCGGGTGGAATTTAGCCCTTCCTGCCGTGGTCGTGTAGATGTTCCAGAGCAGACAAGTTCAACCTGTTGAGAGGAGGTGTTCGTTACCTGAACCAGCAGGCGTGACAGGAAATCCGGATGAGTGTGATCTCCGATACGAATCCTGAATTTGAGTTTTATCTGACTGTAATCCGCTGTCTGCTCCGCCAGTGCTTTCAATTTGTCCAGGCTGCGGTCATTGCCGGCAATGGATGCATCCAGCGTTAATTCTATGCAATTAAATTGTAGGCCGGCGAGCAACGCCAGCGTCGGTTTGTCGAGTTCCGACGTGGTGGCGCAAATGCCACGCACGGCTTTAGGCGCGGTGCCCCGTGAAAAATGATTGGAAAATCGAAAGCATAGTTCAGTGATAGCTTCGGGACTCAATTGCTTAAGGGGGTGTCCCGAAAACCAGAACGAAGACACGGACTGATGAGCGCCATAGTCGTTTTCCCTGCGCGCTATTTCCCTGCACAACACGTTTTCGTAGGATGGCACTTGTTCCGCGGGTGAATATATATTCAGCCCGAGTCGACTGATGTTGTTGATCGCGTCGGAAGCCGCCGGACGTTGCGCGGTCGGCCCGCGTACTGCCGCTTGGGCATCAAACAGGGGCAGCAGCACTGCGTCGAAGTTGGCGCTAAGTTCGCAGGAACGAGAGAATTTGCTAATGTTGCCCATTGGTTTATGGTTCTTATGCCATTTCAGCTGCTCGGAGTGAGCTTGGTGAGGCTCCAGAGCGATGTAAGGCCATGCTAAGCGGAGCGCCCATGATCTAAAATGACTTGGGTCAAGGGGCTTTGGGTCGGGCGCTGGCAGACTTGCACGGTAAAGTCAGTGCGCGGCGCCCGGTCGTTGATAGTTCCACCGTCATAGAGGCCGATCACACTAATTAAAAAAAGGGGTAAGCGTGGAAAATATTCTGGCGGTAATCACGGATTGGAATGACGCTCAGGCTGTAATGACACGTGCCGTGCATCTGGCGCGGCAATTTCATACCAGCGTAGAGGTTTTGAGGCCAGTGCACTCTCCCTTATCGGAGTTGAATAAATACGTGGGTTTTGGCGAAGTTTCCAACCTGCGCGATTCGATAATGGGGGAGGAGCAGAAACGTGTGAATATGCTCTGTGCGGATTCCTCGTCTGGCAGGCCCGTTACGGGACACGTGGAATGGTGTGAACGTGTTCATGAGGCTATAGTCGACAAGGCTGAGAGTTACGGGGCGGGCCTTATTGTGATGATGGCCAGTCATCATTCTCTGTTGTCGACACTGGTCCACACACCGGATGATTGGCACTTGTTTCGGGATGCGTCCTGCCCGGTATTGTCAATGGTCAAGCAACGCAAGCCTGTGAGTGAGGTCGTGGCTGCCATTGACGCTCTTGACCCCAGTGAGGCCCACCGGAAGCTGTCGGCGCGGGTTATTGATCGCGCCCGAGCACTGGCGAAGGTAGAAAGTGTGCCTTTGAGTGTGCTTTGTGTGGTGCCGGATCCGGCCTTGATGTATGCCGGCCTGGTTAATGCGCCGATGAGTGGTAATTTCCTGGAAGAGACTATGGATAAGGCGCGGGAAAATCTACACGAACTGCTGGAGCGCCTGGGGGTTAAAGCCGAGCGTGTAGAAGTAAAGGCGGGCAGGGTAGAGGACGTGGTGACCAGCGAAGGTGAAGCTGGTGGTTTGCTGGTCATTGGTAGCGCCGCCAACAAAGGTGTAAAAGGTTTCCTGATTGGCAACACCGCCGAGCGCATACTCCAGCATATGCAATCCGATATGCTGGTGGTTAACTGACCATTTTTTCTGTCTGTTTAGTGTCGTAAATCACTCACCCCATAATTCATCCAGGCGTTTTTGACGCCCGCAGTTCCATTTATAGAACTTAAATCGTTTGGGGTTGGTCTGGTAGTAATTTTGGTGATAATCCTCCGCCGGATAGAATACGGCCGCCTGAGTAATCCTGGTCGCAATACCGGCGTCGGTGATGGGCAGTTTTTTATCGTCGATCAGCTGCTGCTTGCTCTTTTCCGCCGCAGCTTTTTGCTGGGGGGTCAGATAGAAAATCTCACTGCGGTACTGGTTGCCCCGGTCGCAAAACTGGCCGCCGTCATCCAGTGGATCGATGTTGCGCCAGAATACTTCCAGAAGTTTTTCATAGCTGACCTTGTCCGGGTCATAGGTGACTTCCAGGGCTTCGGTGTGGCCGGTTTTGCCGCTGGATACTTCTTTGTAGTCAGGGTTTGGCACATGCCCGCCGGTATAGCCGGAAACGGTATTGAGCACGCCGTCCAGCGCGTCAAAAGGTGGTTCCATACACCAGAAACAACCGCCGGCGAATACAGCCTTTTGTGGCTCCGCGCCATGGCTGCCGACCGAGAAGGTCAAAAGCGCCAGGATACAGGACAGGGACAGCAAGCCGTGCTTCAGGGTGCTTGCTACTTTTGGTAGAGGGGCATCAGACATGACTACAGTTTCTCCGAATCATTAATAGCTTCGATTGTTGGCACCTTTACAGGTTCCGTAAATA
>DLXZ01000192.1:9995-11376 GCA_003448675.1 Porticoccaceae bacterium | reverse complement strand
TACAGGTTCCGTAAATAGTAAAAGATTGGCGGTGTCCCCGCGAGCCGTTTCATGGCAAGCAGTGGGTATAGTCTTGCGTCCGGACCGCCTTAAGCCGTAGGCTAGGGTGCTTTGAATTCAGTGACTTTTCACTCATGTTGGATACCCGGCCCTTATTGCTCGACACCGACTTTCCGGCCCTCAGGCGCGGCGAGCTGGGCACTTTACAGGTGAACCTGGGTTACTTGTGTAACCAGACCTGTACCCATTGCCATGTGAATGCCGGTCCCAAACGCACGGAGCTAATGGACAGGATTACCATTGATCTGGTACTTGAAGTGCTCAAGGAAAGATCAATCACGTTGCTTGATCTCACCGGCGGCGCGCCGGAAATGAATCCTGATTTTCGTTACCTGGTGGCCGGCGCGCGGGCTCAAGGCGTTGAAGTCATGGATCGCTGCAATCTTACGATTCTCATGGAGCCGGGTTATCTGGAATTGCACGAGTTTCTCGCTGAACATCAGGTTCGGATAATCGCGTCGTTGCCCTGTTACGGGCCGGAAAACGTCGCCGAGCAGCGGGGCAAGGGCGTGTTTGAAGCCAGCATTGCGGCTTTGCGGAAGCTCAACAAAGCCGGCTATGGATACGACCCTGAATTGACGCTGAATCTGGTGTATAACCCCAATGGCGCCTTTCTGCCACCAGCCCAGCATACGCTGGAGGCGGAATATAAAGCCCGTCTCAACGACGATTTTGGTGTCGTCTTCGATAATCTTTTTACTCTGGCCAATATGCCGGTGAGCCGTTTCGGCGGTATGCTGCTGGCCACGAATCAATACCAGGCCTACATGAAGCTGCTCAAGGATAATTTCACCGCAGCCAACCTCCATTCGGTTATGTGTCGCACCCTGGTCAGCGTCGACTGGCAGGGCTATCTGTACGATTGCGATTTCAATCAGATGCTCGATATGCCACTACGTGCTTGTCCGGACGACGAGCGGTCCCTTATTGCCAGGGAAAACCCGAGACCCCATCTGCGATCCCTGCTGGAGGATTTCCAGATTGTGGGCCAGGCCATCGCCATTGGTGAGCACTGTTATGGCTGTACTGCTGGACAGGGTAGTAGCTGTGGCGGTTCATTGAGCGATTAGTTATTTGAGTTTCTTTGTTGATACCCATGACACCATCTCTCAGTATTGTCATTCCCACCCTGAATGAAGCGGCGACTATCAAGGATTGTCTTCAGGCCCTGTCAAGCGTACGCGATCTGGGGGCGCAGATCATTGTCGCCGATGGCGGTAGTCATGATGAAACCGTGACGAGGGCGCGGGCTGGCGCCGATAAGGTTGTCGTCAGTAAGCCGGGGCGGGCCGAGCAAATGAATGGCGGCGCGCGTGTTGTC
>DLXZ01000192.1:0-9818 GCA_003448675.1 Porticoccaceae bacterium | reverse complement strand
GGCGCGGGCTGGCGCCGACAAGATTGTCGTCAGCAAGCCGGGGCGGGCAGGGCAAATGAATGCCGGCGCGCGTGAGGCAACGGGTCAGTGGCTGTTGTTCCTCCATGCCGATACCCGGCTGCCGGAAAATATGGCGGACGTGATAACAGCCTGGGAGTTTTCCCACTCCGCCTGGGGGTTTTTCTTTGTGCGCCTGGATAGCCCGCGAATGGTATTTCGGATCATCGAACGCTTGATGAACTGGCGATCCTACTATTCACGCATCGCTACTGGTGATCAATCCCTGTTCGTCAAGCGGGAATTGTTTGAACGTCTGGGCGGCTATGCTGATATTCCCCTGATGGAGGATATCGAACTGAGCAAGCGTTTAAGGCGAACAGGTCGCCCGCTTGTGGCCCTGGCCAGGGCAACGACTTCCGCCCGCAAGTGGGAGCGGGAGGGTGTGGTAAGCACTGTTTTGCTGATGTGGCGGCTGCGTCTGGCTTATTTTTTTGGTGCCGATCCGGCAGAGTTAGTTCGGAAATACTATCGTGCCAATCCAGTTGATAACGAAGACCGGGAGCACCGGGAGTGACCTATTCTTTTCCGCGTTCTCTGTTGATTCAATTTGCCAAAACGCCCGAGCTGGGAAAAGTTAAAACCCGGATGCAGCCTTGTTTGAGTCAACAGCAAAGTCTCTCGTTGCACTGTCGCATGCTTGAAGATACCTATCGACGTCTTAGTACCGCCAGGCTTGCACCCATGGAATTGTGGGTTAGTGGCGACGATGAAAGTAACTACTTTAGGCGTTTTAACCCCCTGCCTGTGTTGCGCCAGCAGATGGGGAGCGATTTGGGTGAGCGTATGCACGGGGCTTTTGCCGATAGCCTCAAACGGTATGAGTCCGTGGTGCTGGTTGGCAGCGACTGTCCGTTTTTAAGTGGCGCCATAGTAGGCCAGGCGCTGGCTTTCCTGGCAGAGGGCTATGACTGCGTCGTGGGACCGGCCACCGATGGCGGCTATGTTCTGATCGCTCTCAAGCAGGCGCTGCCGGACGTATTTCAGGGTATAAGTTGGGGCGGGCCGCGGGTGCTGGAGCAAACGCGCTCGCGGCTGCGAAATTGTGACTTGAACTGGTTCGAGTTGGCAGCGTTACCGGACATAGATTCCCCCCAGGATTTGACCTGGATCACGCCCTTGAAACAATATGATGAATTGTTCTTAAGCAGCTGAATTCAAATAATAATTAAGTCTTGACGTAAACAAGATTTGCGCTTAATTTTCGCCCCAGGATCGAACGAACATTTGGTCCTGAACCGTAAGTATCCTGAACATTATCGAGGTTGGGAGATTTCGATATGAGTGGCGAAGATTTCGACAACGATTTAAACGATGGTTTTGATTTCGACAATCAGGATGATGAGCGAAATAAGGGCGAGGTGATTTCCTATCGCCAAGTCGATTCTGTCAATAAAAGGCGTTTGCTGGAAGAACGCTTGGCCCAGCGTCAGTTGGAAAAACAGATTAGTGATTACGATTTCGAGTTGCTGTAAATAGGGTAGGGCTCCGACTTTGATCCGCTAGCGCTCAGCTAGCGTTGATCAGTAGCCTGGACGGGCTGGTATCCCCCACTGGCCTGCGCAGGACAGTTCCCCCGCAAAATATAGCTGAGCGGATTGTTGCGAGGGCTTACTTAAGTGCTCTACTCCAAAGCGCTGGACAGCGCTTGGTTCGAAACCTTCCTCCACGTACGGTATCAGATCTGGCTTCCGATGCCTGAGGGCGCATCGTGAGAACCGGCTTTCGGTTCTGGTTTGCGGCATAATAGAGGCTCATTTTCATTGAGTCCCCGCAATTGCCCCCGGAACCCCTGTTAGAACTCCATAACCTGGCATTTGAGCGGGATGATTACGCGCTTTTCTCCGGCGTTTCCGCTGCCCTTGGCGCTGGGGATATCCTTCAAATTACTGGGCCCAACGGCTGTGGTAAAACTACATTGCTTCATATTCTGGCGACGCTTAAGCAAGCGTCGGAAGGTGATGTCCACTGGTGCGGGGAAACCGCTCGGCGCAATAGCGCCTACTTGAATCATACGGTGTTTGTCGGCCATCAATCGGCATTGAAAGCCCAGTTAAGTGCGCGGGAAAACCTGTGTTGGTACGCTCGTCTGTTCGGCGCTGTCGGTTCGCCGGCCGTAGATCAGGCGCTGGATCAACTGAATTTTACCGCCGCCCGGGACCTGCCCTGCCATGCATTGTCGGCGGGCCAACAGCGCCGTGTCGCGCTGGCGGCGTTGGTGCTTAGACAAGCCCGCCTGTGGCTGCTTGACGAACCGCTGACAGCCCTCGATAGTGACGGCGTCCAATTGATTGAGGCGCTACTCGCACAGCACTTGAGCGCCGGTGGACTGGTGGTGTTTTCCAGTCATCAGGTGCTAGAGCACGTACCGGTGCGGACCCTGGCGCTAGCTGACTTTGCACCCAAGCCCTGGTTCGAGGAGTCTTCCCTTGGTCTCTGAATCCGGGTTTGGCGCCTTGCTGCGCCGGGATCTGCTACTGGCCTTTCGGAGCGGTGGCGAACTGCTTAACCCGCTTGTTTTTTTTGTTATGACCACAAGTCTGGTTCCCCTGGCCATCAGCCCGTCGCCGTTACAACTGGCTGTTATGGCGCCGGGCATGATCTGGATTACCGCGCTTTTGGCGACACTGCTGGCGCTGGATAGTGTCTTTAAAGATGATTTCGACGACGGTTCATTGTTGCCCCTTTTGTTGTGCCCGCAATCACTGTGGCTATCCGTGCTGGCAAAAGTCCTGGTGCACTGGCTGAGAACGGGTTTGCCCATTACCCTTGTGGCGCCCTTGCTGGGTATCATGCTGGCGCTGCCGGAAGCGGGCTTTTTGCCTCTGGTTATTGGTCTGGCCTGCGGCACTGCTTGCTTTAGCCTTATTGGTGCCGTGGGCGCGGCCTTGACCGTGGCTTTGCAGAAGGGCGGGGTGTTACTGTCCCTGATTGTCATACCGCTTTACTTTCCGGTGCTGATTTTTGGCGCCAGCGCGGTACAAAGGGCGGTGGAGGGTTTGCAATACATGCCGGTACTGGCTTTACTGGGTGCGTTTTTTGCTTTCGCACTTTTAACCACCCCTTTCGCCGCGGCGGCGGCATTGCGTGTAGGTGTTAACGGTTAGTTTATGTGGCAATTCTTGAAAACCTGGTACCACCGCCTGGCTTCGCCAAAGTGGTTTTATCACACCAGTGGTCGCTGGTTGCCCTATCTGGCGGCGGTGACAATACTGCTGCTGGTGAGTGGCGCCATTTGGGGGCTGGGTTTTGCCCCTGAGGACGCCCGCCAGGGCAACAGCTATCGGATTATTTATATCCACGTGCCCGTTTCCGTGTTGGCGCTCGTGGGCTACTACCTGATGGCGGTTGCCGGCGCCATTGCCCTGATCTGGAAAATCAAGCTGGCGGATATGGTCATGGTGTCCGCCGCGCCTCTGGGAGCAGTGCTGACTTTTCTCGCCCTGTTGACAGGTTCTATCTGGGGCAAACCCACCTGGGGAACCTACTGGGAGTGGGACGCTCGTATTACTTCCATGCTGGTGTTGCTGTTTCTGTATCTCGGCGTGCTGGCGCTGAGCCGGGCCTTTACTTCTCGCGATACGGCTTACAAAGCCTGTGCCATTCTCAGTCTGGTGGGGACAGTGAACATACCTATCATCTATAAATCGGTGGACTGGTGGTACACTTTGCATCAACCGGCGACGATAAAACTTACCGGCGGTTCTACCATCCATCCGGCTATGTTTAAACCGCTGTTGGTGATGATTATCGGTTTCTATTGTTTTTACGCTCTCGTGCTGATTCTTAATACTCGCGCCGAAATCCTTAGGCGTGAACAGCGCTCCGCATGGGTCAGGGAGCTAATCTAGTTGTGCCGATTTTGCATACAGTGGTGATTAGACGGTGCTAAAGCATGAGTGATCTGGTGTTTCAATTCCCGAACGTCAATGCGTTTTTGGCCATGAATGGTCACGGTGTTTACGTCTGGAGCGCTTACGGCATAAGTGCGCTAGTGCTGCTAAGCGTGGCGCTGGCGCCGGTAAGGCGGCGACGTAAATTATTGGCTGCGATGGCAAGTCGTTTGAAACACGAAACCGGCAATGGAACTCCGTGAATGAAAAAAGCCCGAAAACAGCGCCTGCTGTTAGTGATTTTTATCGTGGTGGTTGCTTCTCTTGGCGTCGGCCTGGTGCTCTATGCCCTGCGCGACAATATCAACCTGTTTTACAGCCCCTTACAGGTTCAGTCCGGCGAAGCGCCCTTTGATACTCGTATACGCGTCGGTGGTGAAGTAGTTACTGGGTCTTTTTCACGGGCCAGTGATTCTCTGATCGCCACTTTTGCCGTCACCGATGGTGCGGCCCAAGTGCCGGTGCAATATCAGGGCATCTTGCCGGACTTATTTGCCGAAGGCGAAGATGCGGTGGCCGTGGGGCGATGGAGCCGTGAGGGTGTTTTCGAGGCTGAAGAGGTTATGGCTAAGCACGACGAGGAGTATACCCCGCCCGAAGTGGCCGAAGCCCGGGAGCAGGCCGAGAAAGTCAAGGCCGGTGCCGATCAATCGAAACGCCCCGATAATTGAGTAGCTGTTGAGTCAACCATGATTGCCGAACTGGGACATTTCACACTGATTCTGGCGCTGTGCCTGGCCCTGGCCCAGGCTGTGGTGCCCCTGTTTGGCGCGGCACTGAACAATCGGCTGTGGATGACGACGGCGCGCAGTACTGCCTGTGGGCAGTTCGTTTTTGTCGCTATCAGTTTTATCTGCCTGACGCTGCTGTTTATAAACGACGATTTTAGCGTCCGTTATGTCGCCGACAACTCCAACAGCTTGCTGCCGATATATTACAAGATTAGCGCTGTATGGGCGGCCCACGAGGGTTCGTTGTTACTGTGGGTGTTGATTCTGGCGGGCTGGACCCTGGCAGTGGCTTTGTTCAGCCGCACCCTGCCTCTGGATATGGTCGCCCGTGTTCTTGGTGTGTTGGGTCTGGTCTCTATCGGTTTCTATTTGTTTGTACTGCTCACCTCAAATCCCTTCGAGCGCTTGTTGCCTTTTTCGCCTCCCGACGGCAGTGATTTAAACCCCTTGTTGCAGGATGTGGGACTAATCATCCATCCGCCCATTCTCTATATGGGTTATGTGGGTTTTTCGGTGGCATTTGCGTTTGCCCTGGCGGCACTGATGAGTGGGCGAATGGACGCGGCCTGGGCACGTTGGACCCGTCCCTGGACCAACGCCGCCTGGGTGTTTCTAACTCTGGGTATCGCTCTGGGCAGCTGGTGGGCCTATTACGAGCTGGGCTGGGGTGGCTGGTGGTTCTGGGATCCAGTGGAAAACGCTTCTTTTATGCCCTGGCTGGCGGGGACGGCCTTGATGCACAGCCTCTCGGTGGCTGAAAAGCGGGGTCTGTTTCGCAGTTGGACCCTGTTGCTGGCCATCCTGTCCTTTTCCCTGAGTCTGCTGGGAACTTTTCTGGTGCGCTCGGGCGTGTTGACCTCGGTACATGCTTTTGCTTCGGACCCCGAAAGGGGGGTGTTTATCCTGATTTTTCTGGCGCTGGTGATCGGCGGCTCGTTGTTGTTGTTTGCCCTGCGTGGCTCCGTGGTTGCCCGTAGCGCCAGTTTTGACTGGTGCTCCCGGGAAGCGTTTTTGCTCGGTAACAATGTGCTGTTGATAATCGCCATGGCCATCATCCTGCTGGGCACCCTTTATCCCCTGGTTGCCGACATGGCAGGCTGGGGGAAAATCTCCGTTGGGCCACCATATTTCAATCTGTTTTTTGTGCCGCTGGCATTGATGTTGGCGTTGTTGATGGCGCCGGGCGCGGTTATGCGCTGGAAGACCAATGAGCTCAGTGACCTTGCTAATAAAGGGCTGCTTATGGTGATCGCCAGCCTGACGCTGGCTGCCCTGACACTGCTGATTGCGCCCGTTGGTTTTAAAGTGATGCCCTGGCTGGCACTGAGTACAGCTTACTGGGTAGGACTATGGACGTTAAATGACTGGTGGCAAAAGAGCGAATCTGGCCGGGGCCGCTGGGCCGGCGCCCGGCGCCTACGTGGGAGTTATTACGGCATGCAGTGTGCCCATCTGGGCGTGGCGGTGGCGATCATTGGCGTGGCCTTGACCAGCTATTACAGCGAGGAGCATGACCTTCGCCTTGGGCCCGGAGAGTCGACGTCTATCGGGGCTTACCGGTTTGCTTTTCATGGCGTTATAGATGTCGCTGGGCCAAATTACATTGCCCGACGGGGACATATCGAAGTTTTTCGCGAAGATAAATCACTCCTCGACTTGCACCCGGAAAAACGCCATTACACGGTCGGTGGTCAGGTTATGACCGAGGCTGATATCGATGGCGGTTTGTTTCGTGATATCTACGCGGCCCTGGGAGAGGACCTGAAAACTGAGGGCGCCTGGTCTCTGCGTATCTATGTTAAACCCTTCGTTCGCTGGATCTGGCTTGGCGCACTGCTAATGTCCCTGGGCGGCATACTGGCGATGCTGGATAAGAGATACCGGCGCCTGAACCGCGCGTCTGTTGGCGCCGGGCGATCAACCCGAGGAGCAGTGCTTGGCGCGGATTAAACTGTTTATTCCCCTGTTTATATTTTTGGTGCTGGCGGTTCTGCTGTACTGGGGTTTGGGGCGGGACCCCAGCGCCATGCCCTCGGCGTTGGTGGGCAAATCGGTGCCGGCTTTCAAGCTGCCGGCCCTGGCGGATGAAACCAGTATGCTGGATGCGTCCCTGTTTCAGGGACAGGTGAGCCTGCTCAATGTCTGGGCCACCTGGTGCCCGTCGTGCCGGGTGGAGCATCCCTTTTTAATGGAACTGGCGAAACAGGGTGTGCCCATTATCGGTCTCGACTACAAGGATGAGCGGGACAAGGCCCTAGCCTGGCTGGCGGATTATGGTGACCCCTACAAACAGGTAATTTTCGATCCCCAGGGTACCCTGGGGCTGGATCTGGGGGTTTTCGGCGCCCCGGAAACCTATCTGGTGGATGCCGAGGGAAGGATTCATTTCAAGCGGGTGGGGGTCGTCGATGCCCGGGTTTGGGAGCAGGATTTTGCTCCACGCTATCAGGCCTTACTTGATGGTGAAACCCCGGTTGCTGACCCGAATGATCGGTGAGAGAGCACTTGATTAAAACTCGCAAAAGCGTTGCTCGGGGATTGCTAACCGTTGTCCTGCTGGCCGGGAGTGTTGTGGCTCTTGCCGCCATTGAACTTAACCGCTTGTCCACGCCCGAACTGTCGTCCCGTTACAAACAACTGATCCAGGAATACCGCTGCCCCAAATGCCAGAACCAGAATCTGGCTGACTCGGATTCGCCAATTTCCATCGATTTGCGTCGGGAAATCCGGCGCATGCTCGAAGAGGGCAAAAGCGATCGGGAGATCAGCGATTATCTGGTGGCCCGCTACGGCGAATTCGTGCTGTATCGTCCACGTCTGCAACATTCAACCTACTTGTTGTGGCTGGGGCCCTTACTGCTGTTATTGATCGGCGCGGTTATCGTGGTGCTGGTTATCCGACGTCAGGCCAGACCGATTCAGGCTCAGGAGGAGATAAGCCAGGCCGCTCTTAATCCTGCCGAGAAGGCGCGACTGCAGGATTTGCTGGCTGAGCCCAATGCTTCGGCGAGTATTGCCAAAGGCGATAACGCCAGCCAATATGGGAGTGATTCATCACCATGACCGAATGGCTTGTGGCGGCGGCTCTATTGTTGATGGCCGCACTGTTTATCACCTTCCGTCAGTGGTTTCCCGGCCGCGGGGCGAGCGAGCAGGATCAGCGCGTTGATATGAACCGTCAGCTATTTCAGGAACGGCTGGCGGAGCTGGAAGTGACTGATGGTAGCGGTGAGCCGACAGCGGATTCCCTGGTGATAGAAACCCAGCGGCAGTTTCTTGCCGATCAAAGCGAAAAGATAGTAAAAGAGCCCGGTGTCAGTACCGGCGGTGGCATGATATTGATGCTGTTTACTGGCGCTTTGCTGGTGCTGGCGCTGGTGCTCTATGCCCGCCTAGGGGCCTTGCCTGATGAGCATATCCGCGGCCTTTTGCAACAGCCGGGAAGCAGCACGTCGGCTCTGCGTGATGCGCTGGATCAGCGGCTGGAGCAAAAAAGCGATAACATTTATTACTGGTTGTTGCTGGCGCGGATGGAGGTGGCCGAGGAGAACCTTGCCGAAGCGGAGCAGGCCTACCGGCACGCGCGCAAGCTGGCGCCCGATGATGCTACCGTCGCGGCGGAACTGGCCCAGACGTTGTTTATGAAGACGGGGCAGCAGGTGAATGGGGAGATTGAATCGTTGGTGATCCACGCTCTTAAGGCCGAGCCGGATAATAGCCTGGCGCTTGAGCTGGCTGGCATCGTTTCCTATGCCAGCGGGGATTATCCGCAGGCGTTGATCTTCTGGCAGCGGGCGGTGGATCTGGCGCCACCGGGTTCGGTCACTGCCGAGGCATTGCAGGCTGGAATAGATCGTATTCGAAGCCTGCGAGGAAAAGGCTCCCTTGGGGCGGAGGCGGGTAACACCGGGATCTTGGAACCCTTATTAAAAGTTCAGGTTGAACTGGACGAGAGCCTTGCTGGGGCTGGCGGGCTACCCGGGGACGCCACGGTTTTTATTTATATCCGGGAATGGCAGGGTGCGTCCATGCCCCTGGCCGCGCAGCGTTTCACCGTGGCCCAGTTGCCCCTGATGGTGACTTTTAGCGATGCAATGTCGCTCTCGGCGGCGCGCAAGCTGTCTTCAGTGGCTCAATGGGAAGTGGTTGCGCGGGTGGCGGTTGGCGGCCAGTTGCAGGCCAGCGCCGGTGATCTGGAGGGCCGGACTGGCCCGGTTTCTAACGATTTCGGAAAGGTAGTTGAGCTTATAATCGATAGCCGCCTGCCCTGAGTTTATGGGATAAGAGTAGTAGTGAAATTTGACTGCCTGTATTTCAGATTCGCGGGCGGGATACGTAGAATGGCCAAATTAGGCGGTTCAAAAATGAACGGAAGAAGGACTGGAAAGTAGCGAAAGCATGTCGATAAACGTCAAACACGAAAGCCGCGAGGCCTATAAAAAAAGCCATACCCCGGACAAAATTGCCGATCGGCTGGAGGCCGGGCCTGGCTCCGTCTATCTCAAGGACTTTGTCTACGGCGCCGTTGATGGCGCGGTAACTACTTTTGCCATTGTTGCTGGCGTCGCAGGAGCCGGGCTCTCGGCCGGTGTGATTATCGTGCTGGGTTTTGCCAACCTGCTGGCCGATGGCTTCAGCATGGCGGTGAGTAATTATCTGGGTACACGGGCAGAAAACCAGCTTCGGGAGCAGACCCGAGCCCGGGAGCTGGACGAGATAAAAAAATGGCCGGAAGGTGAACGAGAGGAAATTCGACAGATTTATCTCGGAAAGGGCTTTGATGGTGAATTACTGGATCAGGTGGTGGAGGTAATCACTTCCGACGCCGAGCGCTGGGTCGATACCATGCTCCAGGAAGAACACGGCATGGCCCTGCAGGATCATGATGCCGGGAAGGCCGGGCTGGCAACATTTGTGTCTTTTGGCCTGGTTGGTTTGATTCCTTTATTACCTTATCTGCTTAACTGGATAATGCCTGGATCCGTTGCCAGTACCTTTTTTTGGAGCTCGGTGCTTACTGGGATCGCTTTTTTCTGGGTCGGCGCCTTGAAAGCCCGGTTCGTTAATCAAGGCTGGCCGGTAGGTGGTATCGAGACTGTGGCTGTGGGTGGTTTGGCGGCGGCCAGATCGGAAGAGC
>DLXZ01000128.1:11078-11270 GCA_003448675.1 Porticoccaceae bacterium | reverse complement strand
AACCCTGCTTGACGACGCTACCCGTGTCGCGGACCGCGCCAAGGCGGCAGGCGTCGACGTCAACCTGGAGGTTTGGGATGAAATGGTCCATGTCTGGCATCTGTTCGCACCGATGTTGCCCGAAGGCCGCGAGGCCATCACCCGTATCGGTAATTTTGTTAAACAACACACCGCTTAGTTCAAGAGCTGGCT
>DLXZ01000128.1:0-10774 GCA_003448675.1 Porticoccaceae bacterium | reverse complement strand
CCGGTGGCGGCTCCGGCATCGGTGAGGCCACGGCATTACGCATGCATGAGGAAGGCGCGAAAATTGTCGTGGTCGATATCAACCGGGACAATGCCCTGAAAGTGGCGGAAAACATCAACGCCAAAGCCAGCGGTAGCGCCACCGCCTTCGTCGCCGATGTTGCCGACGAGGAGGCCACCAAAGCCATGATCGATCACGCGGTCGATACCTTTGGCCGGCTGGATATTCTGCACAACAATGCCACTGCCCTGGAAGTGGGCGCCGTTAAGGACCTGTCTCTTGAAGGCTGGAACAAAACCCTCGCGGTCAATGTCACGGCGCCATTTTTAGCGACCAAGTATGCGTTGCCAATTATGATCGACCAGGGTGGCGGCGCCATTGTTAACACTGCTTCCATTTCCGGCACTCGCGGCGACTACGGCATGTCCGCTTACAATGCTGGCAAGGCCGCCGTCATTAACTTCACCCGTTCCGCCGCGATCGAGAATGCCCGCTTTGGCGTACGCATGAATTGCGTCTGCCCCGGCGCCATCGATACACCCGCCATTAAGGGTCTGACCGGCGCCGGCAGTGCCAGCATCGGTTACGTCAGTGTTGCCGGCGGTGGTGAAATCCCTGCCCTGGAGGCCGACCACAGCCGCCAGGTGAGGGAAAAGATGGCCAACGCCCATCCCATTGGGCGCCTCGGACAAGCCGTGGAAATCGCCAATACGGTACTGTTTCTGGCTTCTGACGAGGCTTCATTCATCACCGGCGCCGCCTATATAGTAGATGGCGGCCTAACCGCCCATACCGGATTGCCGGCGATGATGTAGTGGCCTGATAAGGGCCGCGCAAGAATCGATAAAACCGCCGGCAAATCCTGACGCTTGATTTTCTGGCTGAAATCTCGTCCACTAGGGAAGAATAATCATCTGCAAAACGCTTACCTATAATATTTATAACCACATCCGATACCAGGAGGTAATCTCTCATGTCACTTGTCATATCCGCGGATTCACATATCGTTGAACCGCCAGAGGCTTATTCAAAACACATAGATCCCAAGTATCGAGATAACTTGCCGCGTATAGTCGATGACGGAAAAGGTGGTGAAGGTTATCTGTGGGATGGCATCAAACGTCCCCTCGATCTTGGCCTGATGTCCGCTGCCGGCATTCCCAAGGAAATCATGCCCAAAGAGGGCCCCAACCGTAAGTTTGCGGACTTACACCTCAGCGGCTGGGATCCCAAATTACGGGCTGCCGATCAGGATCGAGACGGCGTCAATGCTGAAATCATCTACGCCTCTGTAGGCATGGTGTTGTGCAATGCCAAGGATCCGCTCTACAAAGATGCCCTGTTTAAATCCTATAACCGCTGGTTACAGGAATACTGTGAGGCGGAGCCGGATCGTATCTTTGGCCTCGGGCAGACTGCGATTCTCGATGTTGATTCAGCAATCGAAGATTTTCGTCGCATCAAGGAAGCGGGCTTTGTCGGCGTTATGATGCCCGGCACACCAATCAAGGAAGACTACGACCAACCCTATTATGATCCTTTATGGGAAGCCGCTGTCGACATGGATCTGCCCATTTGTTTTCATATTCTGACCTCCAAGGAAAGTGCTGCCGCGATCAATCAGTTCCGTGGTCACCGTCTGAATGGTTTTATGAAACTGATTCGCGCCATTCAGGACTTGATCGGGCTATTTACGCTAGGGGGAGTCTTTGAGCGCCATCCCAAGTTGAAATTTGTTGGCGCCGAGGGCGATGCCGGCTGGTTGCCCCACTATATGTCACGGATGGATCACGCGGTTGAGCGCCACGGTTACGGAAAAACAGGCCGCCTGCTGCCACGTAATCCAAGCGAGTATATTCGCGAGAACGTGTGGCTCACTTTTCAGGACGACTGGGAAGCCTTTGGTTGTGCGCACCGCATGAATGAAAACCGCCTGTTGTGGGCCAACGATTTCCCCCACAGCGATTCCACCTGGCCGGACTCCATGGACATGCTCGACAAACATGCCGAGCTGGTAACGTCTGAAGTCAAGGACAAAATCCTGGGACAAAACTGTATTGATCTGTTTAACCTGCCTTCCGACAAGATCGCAGCAGCCTCCAGGAAAGCGGCCTGATTGATACGTCGCCTTTGGTTATAAAAACCCTAAAAAAAACCGGGTATGAAACCCGGTTTTTTAGGGCTGGCCCCTCGACTTAAGGACTGCCAGATCCCGCCACATCCACTCTCGCGGTTTCGATTTTGGCGTTGCGAGCACCCTTGGGGATATCGTCCAGATCGCCATCGTAGATCAGGCAGAACAAAGTTTTGCCATCGTCACCACCCAGGTTACAGGCCACCGCCCGCCTACCGCCGGTATCAATTTTCGCTGATATCTCACCGCCATCGTGAACCCGGATAAATTCGCCCTGTTCAAAAGCTGAAACCCAGACGGCGCCTTCCTGATCAAGACAAATACCATCCGGTGTGTAGTCACCCAAATCAGCAAATACTCTGCGATTACTGAGTGTGCCATCCTCGGCTCGATCAAAAGCCGTGACCTTGTTAACGAAGGTCTCCGCAATAATCAGGGTTTTGCCGTCGGGCGTAATCACCACGCCATTGGGGAAATGAATGTCCTCGGCAACGGTTTTTACCGTGCCATCGGCTTTGACCAGGGTCAGAGTAGCCGGCTTGGGATCTTCATGGGCAAATACGTCATAGCCGAAGGTGCCCACGTAAATATCGCCATTGGAGGCGCACACGGAGTCATTGATATCGTAGGCGAGATTCGCTGACAGATCCGCGTACTCTGTTAACTCACCACCATGCCAGCGCATCAGCTTGCGGTCGGCCATGGAGACGATCACCAATGAACCGTCGGGCATAAAATTAAGCCCCGAGGGGCGGTTGGGAAGCTCCACTACGGCTTCCTTGGCGCCGTCCGGGCTAACAGCATAAACCGTGGCGCCAAACATATCGGACAACCAGAGTCGGCCGTCATGCCAGCGAGGGCCTTCGAGAAACACAAAGTCATCGGCTAAAAACGAGGTCGTATATTCTTTCATTACTTTTTTACTCCACCCTGTTAAATATCTGAAAAACAACGACCCATGAGGCGTTAACCCCACGGGCCGTTTCAGTTGATTGCATCAAGCAATTTCCAGGCGCATATCAGTCGTACATGATGACCGAACGGGCACCTTCGCCGCGCCCCATGGCGTCAAAGGCGTCGTTAACATCTTCGAGCCGGATGCGATTGGTAATCATGTCGTCGAGCTTGAGATCACCCTTCATGTACAGATCAACGAACCGGGGAATATCCTTGGACGGCACCGAGGTTCCGTAGGCAGAGCCCTTAAAATGCTTCTCACCAAAGAAGCCCAGCACCGGCAAATCGATTTCGGTGTCGCCTGAGGGTACGCCGACGATCACTGCCGTGCCCGTGGCCCGCGGCATTGACCAGGCCTGCTCGATGGTTGCTTTCAAACCGAGGGCTTCAAAAGCGTAGTGCACACCACCACGGCTGATATTGCGCACTTCTTTAATCGGATTGACCTCGTTGGGGTCGATGGTGTGAGTGGCGCCCACGCTCTTCGCCAGCTCGCGCTTCTGTGGCACGGGGTCGATGGCGATGATGGTGGTGGCGCCCGCAATGCGCGCACCCTGGATAATGGAAAGCCCTACACCACCGCAGCCGATTACCGCACAGCTGTCCCCCGGGTTGATATCTACAGTGTTCAACGCGGCGCCGACACCGGTGGTGACGCCACAACCGATCAGGCACACGGTATCGAGCGGCGCGTTGTTATCGATCTTGATGGCGTTGCCGGCAGGGATTACCGCTCGCTCGGAAAAGGTTCCAACACCTACCAGCTGGCGGATCGCCTCGCCCTTGGAGTTCTTCAGGCGTGTGCTGCCGTCCGGCAGACAGCCCTCCCAGATCACCTTGCCCATCTCGACACACATAAAGGGCTTGCGCTCCAGACAGAACAGGCAATTGCCACAGGCTGGAGTCAACGAGGCGATAACATGATCTCCCGGCTTCAGCTCGGTGACACCGGGGCCAACCTCTTCCACCACGCCAGCGCCCTCGTGGCCCAGCACGGCGGGGATTTCACTGGCGATAACGCCGTAGCGGAAGGAGTAATCGCTGTGGCAAATGCCGCTCGCGGTGTATTTGATCATTATCTCATTGGCCTTCGGGCCCTCCAGTTCCAGCTCTTCGATGACGAGCGGAGAACCGATTTCGTACAGTACTGCTGCTTTGGTCTTCATAAATTTCTCCCGGCCGATTTTAAATCGGCGTGCATATTTGGTCTGTTGGTCGGAATTAGCCGTAAATGATCACGGAACGGGCGCCTTCGCCGCGACCCATTTCTTCGAACGCACGGTTGATGTCCGCAAGCCCGATCTGCTGGGTAATCATTTCATCCAGCATCAGCTGTCCCGACTTGTACAGATCAACAAAACGGGGAATGTCGCGCTTGGGCGTTGACGAGCCATAACAGGAACCCTGGATTTCGTATTCGGCCAGGAGACCGGCTGCTGGAATCTTCACCGACTGGTCGAGCGAAGCCACGCCCACGATAATGGCCTTGCCGGTGGGTCTTAGCATTCCCCAACATTGGGACATGGTTTCCACGCGGCCCAGAGCCTCAAACGCATAATGAACACCAACGCCGCCGGTGATTTCCTTCACCCTGGCTTCGGCATCTTCCTCAAACGGGTTGATGGTGTGTGTAGCGCCCAGTTTCACCGCCAGCTCGCGCTTCTCTTCCATCGGATCGACAGCGATTATGATGCTGGCGCCAGCGATGCGCGCACCCTGCAGGATGGAGAGCCCAACCCCGCCACAACCAACGATGGCGCATGATTCGCCCCACTGCACCTTGGCGGTATTGAGCGCGGCACCGGTGCCGGTGGTCACCCCACAGCCAATCAGGCAGGTTTTTTCCAGCGGCGTGTCATCGGCCACTTTAATGGCGGAGCCGGCGGGCATCACCATGTATTCACCGAAGGAACCAACGCCGCACAGGGCATAAACGTCTTCACCACTGGCGGTCTTGTGGCGTGTTGTGCCATCGAGTTGTGTGCAGTCATTCAATAACTTGCCCATCTGGGAACACAGGTACTCCTTGGATTCACTGCACATCTTGCATTTGCCACAACTGGGTGACAGCGAGGCAATGATTTTATCGCCCGGCTTGACGTTAGTGACGCCGGGGCCCACCGCTTCTACAATGCCAGCACCTTCGTGACCCAGCACCACCGGAAACGGTGAGCGCAGAATACCGTGTGCAACGGAATAGTCACTGTGACAGATGCCGCTGGCAACGGTTTTCACCAGCACTTCGCCTTCCTTCGGCGGCGCCAGCTCCAGCTCTTCGATTTCAAACGGTTGATCCACCCCGCGTAATACTGCGGCTTTAATTTTCATAGATTCCTCCCACCCCTTAAATTCAGGGCATACGTTGTTTTAAACCCGGGCCATACTACACAAAGCTGGAAGGCCCTGGAAAGTCGAAATTGTTTACCGTACGTGAGCGCGACTCAGGTGGCCATATAGCCGCCATCCACCGGCAGGGCATGACCCGTAATGTAAGAGGCCATATCCGAACACAGATACACCGCGGCATCGCCAATCTCGGAAGGCTCGCCCAGGCGCTTGTTAGGCTGGGCGCTGACCATAACCTCGGCCATTTTCGGATTTTCATCGAAGACCCGCTGCAACATTTGCGTGCGGATAGGCCCAGGGCAAACCGCGTTAATACGGATTTTCTTGGGCGCATAATCCAGCGCGCCGGATTTGGTCAGGCCAACCACCGCGTGCTTGGCGGCGGAATACTGACCGAGGTTTTTAACGCCGATCAGGCCGGCATCAGAGGCGGTGTTAACAATCGCGCCGCCGTTTTCCTGGGTCAGCATCTGCTTGATCTGGTATTTCATGCACAAAAACACGCCAAGAATATTGACGTTATAGTTAAGCATGAAATTTTCTTCGGTAGCGTCAGCGAGTTTGGATGGATCGCCCTCGACACCGGCATTGTTAAAAGCGCAATCCAGACTGCCGTAATTAACTACGGCAGCATTGACCAGCGCTTCGCAGTCCGCTGCCTTGGAGACGTCGCAACGCATAAACATGGCGGTGCCACCCGCATCCTGGATCAGCTTTACGGTTTCCTCGCCGCCTTCCACCTTGATGTCGGCAACCACCACCTTGGCGCCTTCGCGGGCAAATATCTGGCTTGCTGCCCGACCGATACCGCCACCAGCGCCGGTCACTACCGCCACTTTACCTTCTACTAAACCACCCATGGGTTTCTCCTTTCCTTTATCAAAGTTTCAAGTGAAAAAGCTGTTTGCCAAATGATTGTGGCCCGCGTTTAACGATGCTCCGCTTCCAGGTGATCAGGATTGGTTACACGAACCTTGTCCACCACCTGCTCAAAGGCGAAATCAAAGGCTGGCTGCCAATCATGATCGTAATCACCTCGGCGCACCCGGGCGCTGAAATCCCGATAAAGTTCGATCAGGTCACCGGAACAACCCAGCAAGGCTTGCAGACGCGCCTGCTGGGCTTCGTCCTGCTGCTCACCCAGGTTCAATTCCCGCTGCACGACACCCATTAAAAATGCTGCACACAGGGCATCGTAGCGCTCGGCACCCTGGGTTCGGGAAGCCACTCCCTCGGCAAACTCCCTGACCGTGGTGAGGATTTCGTGAATATCCGGATTATCCTGGCTCAAAGTCTGGTTCCCATATTGCTGGTTTTATCAATGTCATTATCGGTCTTGTTATTTTTACCAACCACACCGAATGCCACCACGGTTTGGTTAACACTAACGGTAATCGCCCTTTATCGCCATCAGCATGTCGTACTCAACCATCGCGATATTTCGCCCACAACAGGCAAAGGGCAAGGAGCGTCGCTCCCCGCTCATATGCCCGTCAATTTGCATCATATTGATTACCGCCCAGCGCAGAGTGGCGAATATTTCCCACCAGCGCAGCTCTTCAGCATCGGGCACATCGCCGCCATTGGCGCCATAGGCAGCCAGCAACTCGTCGCGCTGGCCCATGCCACCCACGGGCAGGTCAATCCGCCCATAGCGCCAGGAACGCATACACAGCCAACCGAACTCCTCCGCCACACTGCCGAGATGAGCACATTCCCAATCGAGCACAGATGCAATCCCATCTGGCCCGAGGATGATATTACCGATGCGATATTCACCGTGCAGAAAAGCCCGTTGCCGAGGTGGCGGGCGGTGATTTTCCAACCAGCGGATACCCACTTCGATACCAGGAAAGCAATTTCCATAGCCTTCGTAGCGGGCCACCTGGGCAGCCAAAGCGTCCTGGCTGTCGGCGATCGACTCCAGAAAGCTGAACTCCCGCGGATCAATAGCGTGGAGCCGGGCCAGAAACTCACCGGACTGAGCGGCAAAGCGTTTGCGTGCCATCATAAAAACGGGGTCAGCCAGCAAGGTCTTGGGTAGGGTCTCGCCTTCCACGCAAGCGACCACAAACCCTTTATCCAGACTATCCCCTGCTTCCAGCTCAAACACCGGCTCGGGCACCGGCAGGCCGTGACCATGAACTACCTGAAGGATGCGGTACTGATCCTCCGTGGAAATAAAGGGAGAATACTCGGACTTGACTGTTTCCTGGCGTAGAACCAGGCGGCGACGAGCTCTGCCCTCTAACAGATCAAACAACAGCGTGCGGTTGGAGGCGCCAAAGGTGGCTACCGCGATGTTTTCCACCCTGGCATCCTGCCCGTAGCGCCTTCGTACCGCTCCGCCCAGCTTATCGACGATATCGTCAATCAGGGCCGCGGCGATCGCGCCGCTCATGACACGGGGACTCTTATCACAGTGGGTAACCCACGGGCTCACCGTCTTCGAGAAATTCGATGTATTCGGTAATGCCGATACCAGGCCGACCATCGTCCCAGGTCCATTCGGTAAAGGCTTCAACAATACGGCACTCCAGGGTTTCGCCGTTGATTTCCCGATGGTTGCGCAGCGGTGCAACGGTCAGAATATTACCGTTAATTCTGACCTTGCGATTTTCGGTGCGAATGCCCAGCTGAACAGAGACGGGCTCCTTTTTATCGTCCCACTCGGTAAATACATCCATATCGACAATCTGCTCATACTGATTGTCAACCATCAGCACCCCGCGCCGGTGAGTATTGCCCTCGCGATCGATACGCTTGAGCATCATCAAACCTCGATCATCACCAAAATTGGCAACAAACAGACGGTAGTAATAAATATTCGTCCAGTAACGTGGCCCCCAGCTATGATCGCGCCAGCCATGGCCATCAATGTCCCAGCTCTGATCGCCCACGGCAATGCGGCCAACGGTACGGATATGCTGATTAAAATGTCCCAAAGAAAAGTCACGTCCATACATGGTTTCAGCGCCGGGGTCGGTGGGTTCGCCGCCGTTCATGGGTGAAAGTCCGGTGGCCAGAAAATCGAACTCACAGGGGACTCGGGGCGCTGTTTTGAACATCTCTCGGGGCGTTCGTAAGATTTGCGGGTCGTCCAGGAGCAAGGCCTCACCGTCAAACTTCATGCTGACGGATTTGAAAGGCTCGTTTACCCGGTACGCCAATCCTCCCGCTTCGTGCTTGTCATTCGTGGTGATTTCAGGGCGCTGAAACTGACAGGCCACTCGCCCATCGGGCAGATAAATACAAACCGACATCTCGGCATGGCCTTCGTTAATACGGTTACCTATTCGAGACCACAGGCCAACCTTGTGACGGCTATCCCAGCTGTTGACATATACACTTTCGTTGAAATTGGGTTCGGCAGTTGGCTTATGGCTGTATTCATCGGCCACATCCAGTCGATAGGCACTCATAGCCTCTCCTTCGAAATTCTGATTAATGCTTGATAACCCTGAACTCGTGATGCACGCCTACCTAGCTTTTATATATGGCGAAAACGTGGCGCAAATCTTCAGCCCAATCGGCGGCAAACTATACCCTAAACTCCCGGCAATCATAAAACGCCTTAGCGACTTCGACTTCAAAGCGTTTGGCTTTCGAAACCAACCCCTGTTAAGCGAGGCATCACAAGGGAGGGCGCCAAGCGCTGTTTTCCCGGTTCGTTATCATCGCCCTATACCGAAGAGTCAAATATCCGAGGTTTTTGCAAGCAGGGTTTGTCCGCAATCAGCTAGGTCGTGCGCATACTGGCATACTTTAATGGAAGTCGCCGACATCGGTGTTTCCCTACACGTTCGCTGTGTATACGCGACTACTCGTGGGCCTTCGCACCTGATCAGCGATCGCAAGGTTTCAAAACTGGAAGGCAATCAAGTACAAAAACCTCAAACTCTCCGGCCCGCCAGCAAGGTTACCAGCGGGTATGAAACTGTTCCTTTTTTTGCTAAATGATGCGAAGATGCGCAACCTGTTGACATAGCTTCAGGCTCTTCCCCGCTGACAGTCAATCAAAATCCGAAGTGCAAATCGCATTGATCCAGCGCTGGTTAATGCCGTTGGTTATGGGAGGGCTCAGGTGACCAGCGCCAACTATCCGACATCAGGCTAATAGAGCCAGGCGGTGTTTGGCTATGTAGCTGGGCTTGAGAGCGAGCAACCCGCTTGCTGGTTAATTTCGGTACTTCACAGTCGCGGCTTATGGAGGACAATACAATGAATTTTTTTGATTTGAGTGGAAAAGTCGCCATCATTACCGGCGGCAATGGAGGTCTGGGCCTGGGTATCGCCAAAGGCCTCGCTTCGGAAGGCTGCGCCGTCGCGCTAGTCGGCCGTAATCAAGAAAAGATTGATAAAGCTGTAGCCGAGATGGAAGCTATCGGCGCCAGGGCCATCGGCGTCCAGGCCGACGTTTCCCAGGAAGACGATGTCAATCGCATGGTCAAGGAAACCGCTGAAAAACTGGGCCGCGTCGACATTCTGTTTAACAATGCCGCTATCAGCTGGGGCATTCCTCCCGAAAAAATGACCCTCGAAGAGTGGGACAAGTTTATCGCTATCGACCTGACGTCCTGCTTCCTCTGCGCCAAGGCCTGCTATCCCGAAATGGTAAAAGCCGGCGGCGGCAAGATTATCAATGTCGGTTCCGCCATTACTAACAACAAGGGTTTCGGTAAGCTGGTTCACTACGCCGCGGCCAAGGGCGGCATGGATCACATGACCCAAAGCCTCGCTCGCGCCTGGGGCAAGGACAATATCCAGGTCAACGCCCTGCTCCCCGGCCTGGTGCACACGGAAATGATGCCTTGTTTCGGCCCCAACAAAATTGGTCCAGTGGTTGATTACATTGAAAAGAAAAGCCCCGCCGGCCGTTATGGCATGCCGGAGGATTTCGAAGGCATCTCCATCTTCCTGTCCAGTGAGGCCTCAAGCTTTATGACCGGGTCCATCGTTGTCGCCGACGGCGGGCTGTCGATTTCGGTTCTTTAATCCTCTTAGCGCTAATTGACTGACTCTATGACTTGTACCCTCGCAGCCTGTTCATTATTGAAATGGTCGGTGAAGGTAAATATGTATTTTTTGGAGACCATAAATGAACAGCAAGTTTGATATCACGGGAAAGGTCGCCATCATCACCGGTGGCAACGGCGGTCTCGGCCTGGGTATGGCCGAAGGTCTGGCCCAGGCTGGCGCTAAAGTCGCGATCTGCGGCCGAAACCAGGAAAAAATAGACCGCGCGCTGGCGAAACTCAGGGATCAGGGCGCCGATGCGATTGGCATTTCCTGCGATGTAGGCAGCGAAGAGCAGGTTAACGCCATGGTCGCTCAAAC
>DLXZ01000083.1:5766-5949 GCA_003448675.1 Porticoccaceae bacterium | reverse complement strand
TGCCTTCGTGAAAACTGGGAGTTAACTGGCTGGCTTGGTCAGGGATGAACTGCGTAAATATAGCAGCCCTAATTAATCCAGGCGTCCGGAATCGCTAAATAATCGAATAGCTGTCGTAGCGGCGGCGGTGCGGTTTTCGACGCAGAGTTTTCGAAACACAGGCTCCAGATGTTTGTTCACCGT
>DLXZ01000083.1:0-5481 GCA_003448675.1 Porticoccaceae bacterium | reverse complement strand
GCTCCAGATGTTTGTTCACCGTGCGTGGGCTCATGTCTAGAATCAATGCGATTTCCCGGTTGGTTTTCCCGTGGCTGATCCACAACAGCACTTCTGCCTCGCGCTCGGTAAGCCCAAAGGTTTGTCTCAGCAGTTCCAGATCACTGTCTTCATCGACGGTAATCAAACGGAAAAAATAGTTTCCAGGTTGTGTTTGATGGAGTAGCTTGCAGGGCAGAGGCTTCATGGGGGCGGCCAGGTTTATCTGGCTGGCTGCGCTCGGATTGTGGCTGAGCCAGTTTTTAAGTATGTCTGATAAACAGGTATTGAGCCACCGACTATCGGCACCACTGGCCTCGAACTGAGCGTAGGCGCCGGGCGTGGCCCATTGAATGCGGCCGTAGTGGTCGGTGGTGAAGATGTTTTGTCCGGCACTGTCTAACGCCTCTCGTGCGCTTCGGGCCATGCGCGCATTGCCGAGGTGGACGCGAATGCGAGCGATCAACTCCTGGGCGACGATCGGCTTGGTTATATAGTCGACGCCGCCGGCCTCCAGGCCTTTGACAATGTACTCGGTCTCGCTGAGCCCGGTCATAAATATGATCGGTGTGTTGCGTAGAGGCGCTTCTTTTTTCAGAGCGCGGCAGGTGTCAAAGCCGTCCACATTGGGCATCAGGGCGTCGAGCAGGACGATATCGGGCTGCATTTTGCGCGCAATTTTTAGCGCCTGATCGCCGTCCAGCGCGATTAATACTCGCAAGTCCTCGTGTTCGAGGATCTGGCTGACCAGGCTCAGTGTATCGGCGGAATCGTCGACTACCAGCACTACGGCGCCATCGTCGGTCGGGCTCATTTGGCCATATCCCGTAGTCGGGTAATGCGTTCCAGGCGTACTTCAGAGATGGCGCCATCGAGGTATTTGATAAAGGCGGGGCTGGTGCCGCTATCTTCTTTCAACATCGCAAGCTGTGCTTTCAAGCCCTGTAGGTGGCCGATTTCGGCGAGTTCACTCAATTGCCTCACCCGCGTGGGATGGGGCAAGTCGACGCCGGTGATAGGCGCCTGGAGTTCGCTTGGTCGGGTGGGGGTGCGCAGTATCCAGTCGATCTGTAAGTGGCGGGCCAGGCAGTCCAGTAATTGGTCAACCTTGAGTGGTTTGATCAGGTAGTCGACGTGATCAGTAGCGGAACAGTTGATGTGGGTCGAGTTGTGGTCGAGCGGTACACCCTCTCGGGCGTCCGCCGAGATCATGACGATGGGCACCCCAGGCATCAGTCTGTGCAAGGTCTGGGCCAGCGCCCAGCCGTCCATGCCTGGCATGGCGATGTCGAGCAGACAGATATCAGGGCGGCAGTCGCTCATCAGGCTCAGGCATTCTCGGGCCTCGCCGGTCAGGATCAGATCAAAGCCCAGCGGGCTCAAAAGGTCCTCAAGCAGGGCGCGATGGCGGGCGTCATCGTCCACCACCAACACGGTTTTGGTCTCGCCCCGGTAGCCGATAATATCCCGGTTTATTGCCACTTCGGATTTGGGCTCTGCAACCACTGACAGCAGCAGGCTGACGGTGAAGGTGCTGCCCTTACCCGGTGTGCTGGTGACGGTGATTTCCCCACCCATAATTTCGCTTAAAAATCGGGTGATGGTCAGACCCAGGCCGGTGCCGGGGGGAGAGGGCTGATTGGCCTCGCGAATCTGCTCGAAAGGTTGAAAAATCGTCTCAAGCTTGTCGGGCGCAATGCCAAGGCCGGAGTCAGTGACCGAGAACACCGCCACCTGATTGCGATAGCGCAGGTCCAGATCGACATTGCCGTGGGTGGTGAATTTAATGGCATTGGAAAGCAGGTTGATCAGTATTTGGCGGAGGCGCTTTTCATCGGTGGCGACGATATCCGGCAGCGGGGAATGGCAGTAGTAGTTGAAGGCCAGCCCCTTGGCTTCGGCCTGTAGCTGAAACATATGGACAATCTGGTCCATCAACTGGGGCAGGCGAACCTCGTTGCGGTGCAGGTCCAGCCGGCCAGCTTCGATCTTGGAGATATCCAGCAGTCCTTCGATCAGGTCCGCGAGGTGTTCGCTGCCGCGCAGGATTACCCGCACCGCTTCACTCTGCTTGGTCGACACCTCTGTATCTTTATCCAGGAGTTGGGCGTAGCCCATGACTGCATTCAAGGGCGAGCGCAGCTCGTGGCTGATGCCCGTCAGGTAGCGGCTTTTAGCC
Source organism: Porticoccaceae bacterium (assembly GCA_003448675.1). Lineage (GTDB taxonomy): Bacteria > Pseudomonadota > Gammaproteobacteria > Pseudomonadales > Porticoccaceae > HB2-32-21. The sequence goes on along the minus strand of DLXZ01000083.1, from coordinate 3,284 downwards.
AGGTTTGCGGCTTCGGCCAGTTCCTTGGCCTGTTGCAGCTCCAGGTCAGTTTGTTCGTGGGCGGCAATTTCCCGCTGTAGCAGTTCGGTTTGGTGGTTGCTTTCCTCCTGAGCGACGTGGCGGCTTTCGTGGGTCAGCACAAACAGCCAGCCGGCGACAGCGGCGATGATCAGCAGCACAAAAAACTGCTTCCAGAATAATTGGTCGACCACCGCTGCCACCGCCGCATCGGCGATTTCTATCTGAGCGTAGGTGGCTGCCAACATCAGGCCGATGATCACCGCGCTGATCGTGGTCAATGACAGAAAATGGCCGATGCGGGTGTTGAGGTGTCGTAGCACCGGCGCGGGTAAAAAGGTGCTGAGCAGGGTGAGCATTTGCTCCGACATGCTGGCCCGGACTTTACAGCGATCCTGGCAGCGGGCATCCAGGGAGCAGCACAGTGAGCAAATCGGGCCATTGTAGGCCGGGCACTGGGCGATGTCCTCGTTCTCGAAGCGGTGCTCGCAGATACAACAGGTGCTCATGCCATCGCTGCTGGGGATCACCACCGGCTCGCGGGCAATGTAATAGCGGCCCCGTGTCAGCCAGGCGATGGCTGGAGAAATTAGCAGTGTTGATACTAGGGTCAGATAACAGGCCAGGGCCTGGGCGGTTTCGCCAAAGGTTTCGAAGTGGGCGCAAATGCCGATCAGAGAGGCCAGAACCATTGTGCCGACCCCGACCGGATTGATGTCGTAAAGATAGGCGCGGCGAAATTCGATGCTCTTAGGGCTCAGCTCCAGTGGTTTGTTGATCACGAGATCCGCAACCAGAGTGCCGACCCAGGCCACGGCGACGATGGCGTAAACACCGAGGGTTTCTTTTATCGCTTGGTAGACGCCAAGCTCCATCAGTAGCAGGGCGATCACCACGTTAAACACCACCCAGACTACCCGCCCCGGATGGTTGTGAGTCAGGCGCGCAAAAAAGTTAGACCATGCTATAGAGCCAGCATAGGCGTTAGTGACATTGATCTTAAGCTGGGACAGGATCACGAAAATACCGGCCAAGGCCAGTGCGAATTCGGGCGAGCTGCTGATATAACCAAATGCCACGCGATACATCTGGGTCGGGTCTGAAGCCTCGCTGGCGGGGATACCGTGCTGCAATGCCAGCACTGCCAAAAAAGAACCGGCAAATATTTTTAGCACGCCGACGCCAATCCAGCCCGGGCCCCCTGCAATCATTGCGCACCACCAGCGCGGTGAGGGTTTTTCCTTTGGGGCCGGCAGAAAGCGCAGAAAGTCCACCTGCTCACCGATTTGCGCGATCAAGGAAAAAATCACCGCTGATGCAGCGCCAAACAGCAGCAAATTAAACCCCGCTCCCTCACTGGCATCGACGCCGCTAAAGTGGGTCCAATCCTCCACCGCTGATATATCCTTGGCGCCGATATAGATAAACGGCAACAGTTGCAAAACAATCCACAGCGGTTGGGTCCACAATTGAAAGCGGCTAATCAGCGTGATGCCGTGGGTGACGATGGGAATCACCACGAAAGAGCTCAGCAAATAGCCCAGTGACAGGGGTACGCTAAATAAATGTTGTAGCGCCAGGGCCAGGATCGCCGCCTCAAGGGCGAAAAATATAAAAGTGAACGAAGCATAGATGAGCGAGGTGATAGTAGAACCGATATAGCCAAAGCCCGAGCCACGGGTTAGCAGATCCACGTCGACGCCGTATTTTGTCGCGTAGTAACTGATCGGTAGACCGGTGGCGAAAATAATAAGGCCCACCACCGCGATGGCCAGCGCCGTATTGGTGAATCCGTAACTCAGGGTAATCGCACCACCGATGGCTTCCAGCGCCAGAAAGGAAATTGCCCCCAGCGCAGTATGGCTGACTCGCGCCGCAGACCAGCGACGCGCGCTTTTAGCGGTAAAGCGCAACGCGTAATCTTCAAGGGTTTCGTTAGCGACCCAGCGATTGTAGTTGCGCCTGACTCTAAAAATATTTTGCTGTGTCGTCATGCCGGCTAGGCCTTTGGTAGTGCGTCTGTCCCTTTTTCGAAGATGGTTTAGCGGCTAACTTTGAGCAAAGAGCAGGTGGAATATACGAGGGCCATCTGCCTCGCTGAGCGAGTGGTTTTTTGGCCCGTAGATATGACCTGGCTCCTGATCAAGCGGGAATCTCGTTGGCAAATAACCTTCTAATCTATCCAGGTTTATCAGCACGCTATAAGCCACCTGGAATTTAAAAACAGGCAAGTTACATACCATGCGAGCGGCCCACGCCAGCAGCTGCCTTGGCTCAAGAGGCTGGAAAAGCCAATTTATAGATCCGCCATAGCCTAAGTCAGGCGGCGCGACGATCGTATGCGTCAAATGACGTAGTCAAAGGGGCCATTCGACGCATGGCCTAATTTTCGACACCAGCAAATACTGTGCGCCATGACCAGGATCGCCAGCTCCAGCTTTGGAGCACGGCCCGGGTTGCGGCCGACAGCGGCGCCCAAGGTGCGGCTCAAGGTGTGAACTTTTTATCAAAGAGGGCAATAAACATGTGGCGTAAAATCTTTCGGAGACGATTCTCTTCTGGTTCGATTAGTGCGGCGGCTCGGTCGGAGTCGTGGCGTGATGGCTCTAAAAATCATAGCGGTCATCACCATCACCACCGGCCTGTGCGCAAGTTCGTTGCCGCGATGAGCGGGCTGCTATTTTGCGGTGCGCAGCTTGCCCAGGCCGAAGTAAACACCACCGGCCTGGCGGTGACGGATGACTCTGTCACTGTCGGTATTTTGCACTCCGTGACCGGCACCATGGCCATTAGTGAGACAGGCTCCGTGCAAGCGGAAAAACTCGCGATAGAACAGATTAACGCAATGGGTGGTGTGCTCGGTCGACAGATTAAATATATCCAGGAAGACGGCGCCAGTGATTGGCCAACGTTTGCTGAAAAATCCAAAAAGCTTTTGGTGAATGACAAGGTCGCGGCGGTATTTGGTTGTTGGACATCCGCATCCAGAAAAGCTGTATTGCCGATCTTCGAGCAATACAACGGCATGCTTTATTACCCAACGTTTTATGAAGGTTTGGAGCAATCGCCCAATGTGATTTACACCGGTCAGGAAGCCACGCAGCAAATTCTCGCGGGCATCGACTGGGTGGTGAAGGAAAAGGGCGCCAAAAAATTCTTCCTGCTCGGTTCGGATTACATCTGGCCGCGAACCTCCAACAAAATCGCTAGAAAACACATTGAAAAACTGGGCTTGAAAGTGGTTGGCGAAGAGTACTACCCACTGG
>DLXZ01000050.1:17905-18042 GCA_003448675.1 Porticoccaceae bacterium | reverse complement strand
GATGTGCGCGGTGAGTGGCGGATGGGCCATGGCGCAGTACATGGCGTCGTTCATGCGCTTGCTGCTGCCGCCCATGCCGCTGCCCAGTTGCTCGGCGCCCGATACCGGAATCATTTCCGCGACCCGGTGATCCTCGG
>DLXZ01000050.1:17381-17687 GCA_003448675.1 Porticoccaceae bacterium | reverse complement strand
TTCGGGCAGGCCGATGTAGTAATCCTTGCCCGCCCCAAGAGGGTCGGCGACTTTTTCAGCAAACAATTGGCCAAGGCTTTTTTTGCGACCGGTCACCCGTCGGGCCACTTCCCCGGCGATATGGCCAAACACCACCGCGTGGTAACCGTTGGCAGTGCCCGGCTCCCAGAAGGGCCATTGCGCGGCGAGTACGGCGCACAGGCCATCCCAGTCGTAAAGCTCAGCCATTTCCACACGCTCACGGGGGCCGCAAATACCGGCCTGGTGGGAGAGCAATTGAGCAACCGTGACATCCTGCTTGCCCGC
>DLXZ01000050.1:13795-17119 GCA_003448675.1 Porticoccaceae bacterium | reverse complement strand
CCAGCACGCCCACGACCGTGGCCGCCATGCCCTTGGTGGTCGAGTAGGTGTTAATCAATGTGTCTGACGCCCAGGGCCGTTTACGCGCGGCATCGGCGTGGCCGGCCCACAGATCGACAACGACTTCGCCTTCCTGGGCCAGGGCAAAGGAAGCGCCTACCTCTTTTCCATCCTTGAAATTTGCTGCAAAGGCATCGCGCACCGCTGTGAATTCCGGTGCGCAGGCGCCGTGGATTTCAATATCCGTACTCATGATGATTCCCCCTTATTTTATTGTGTATATATTGCGTGTGTTTTTGTTCCCCTCGCCTCGCGCAGTGAATATTGCCGCGGCTTTTAGCCTTTTTTAGTCGCCGTTAACGTGGATGGTGATTTTTTCAGACACCACCGGTGGGTTATGGGGAATGTGATGATGGTCGCCCAGCAAGAGCTGCAAGGTGTGTTTGCCGGGGCTGAGCTCGAGGGTGGTTTCCGTTTGCCCCGCGCCAAAATGACGATGCTGCTCGTCGGCTGGCACCGGCGCATCCAGCGCGGGTAGCTCTTCGAGGTCAATCAACAAGTGGTGATGGCCGGTGTTGGTCTTTTCGATACCCGCCGGCGCCACACCCATGCCCTTGAGGCCAAACCGAATCGTTATCGGGTTCTGGAGCAAGGCGCCGTTGGCTGGCGAAATGATGTACAGCTCCGCACCTTCCTCCGCTGGCGAGGCTGCCTGCGCCAGGGGCAGGTATAAACATGCCAGGGCCAGGATGCTGGATATAAAGGTCGTGATTTTCATGCGCTTTTCCTTCTGGGTTACATTGAGGGTGGTTGCCGGTCTTGTCTTGATGTTGCAGGAGATTATCCATAGCGGCGTTCACTATAGACAAAAACCTGCTCCTGTTAGTAGATTGCGTTTATCGCTGCTTAAATAGCAACACAACCACCATCCACCGGCATGGCGTGGCCGGTAACAAAAGACGCATCGTCCGAGCACAGGAAGACCACCACACGGCCCACTTCTTTTGGGTCACCCAGACGGCCAATGGGCTGGAGTTTTAGCATCTGCTTTTCTACCCAGGGTTTCTCGTCGATGGCCCGTTGCAACATCTGAGTGCGAATCCCGCCCGGACAAACCGCATTGACGCGGATATTCTTCTTGGCAAATTCAACTGCGGCGGTCTTGGTCAGCCCGACAACCCCATGCTTGGCCGCGACATAGGCAGGCACACCCTTGGCGGCGACCAGCCCGGCAACCGAGGCGGTGTTAACAATGGCTCCGGAAGTGCCCTGCTTCAAAAACTGATTGATCTGGTACTTCATGCACAGGAACACCCCTTTCAAATTGACGTCGATATTGAGGTCAAAGTTTTCAATGGAGCAATTGGGTGTGGTGGCCGCCTCGCCCTCAACACCGGCGTTGTTAAAGGCGGCATCGATATGGCCGTAGGTGCCCACTGCCGCGTTAATCAGACGTTGAACCTGCTCGGGATCGGCCACATCACAGCGGTGGAAGATCGCCTCGCCGCCAGCGCTGCGAATGCGCTCAACGGTTTCATTGCCGCCGTTTTCCTCAATATCGGAACAAACGACCCGCGCGCCGCGCTCGGCAAAAATTTCGGCGGCCGCGGCGCCAATTCCCGACGCCGCGCCGGTAACAATAGCGACCTTTCCTGTAACGGATGATGACATAGTGGGTTTCTCCTGGTTTTGAAATGTAAGAACTGGCTAAGGTTAAAAATTCTGGATCCGAAGCATGGATAGTGGTTGGCCTGGCACCGGTTGCAACCGGGTTGCGGGCTAATGGGCCATTATAGGGCCAAGCCAGGGGGCAGCGAGCAAAGCTCGTTGGGTAAATCTTGCGGCTGAGCTAGAGGACATGGTGTACAGGAAAAACGCGACTGATGCGCAAAGGTAGCGAGTTGGCCTGGGGGCTACGATGTTTTGTTCGCGCTTTATGCCAGGGGGTGGAGGTAGCGCAAGAGGCTATTACGGTGTATGCACCAAACGACCCACATCAGTAGAATCGTTCTCGCTATCACTTTAAGCATCTGTAAGGCATTGAAAATAAAGGCATTGCAAAAAGTGATCAAGAGACAAAAATATTTTGATATAGTTTTTGTTCTCGCTATCCCGGATAAGGTCAGGCTTAAGAGGTTTAGCTAACCCGTTGAAATTACGGCGGAAGTTTGCTTCTTCGGCGTCACCGGGTTGCGGTGATAACGAGACAGGTGATATAGAGAATGATTCTTTTGATGTAACTGTTAGCCATGAAAAAATCTCTGATAGTCTTACTAACTATGTTGGCGGTGCCGCACGGAATTTATGCCGAAGCACTGTACGGTCTTGAGTTGGCGCCCTCATCAATGCGAGAGAAACACCTCGACCACTTTATGAACTTATTTCGTGATCAGTGCTTTGGACAAGAATCCCAGGACGCAGCCACCCAAAAGGTTGTAAACGGCAGGAGGTTTCGGCCTGCAAAAGACTTTGAAGGAGTATACGAGGAATATTTTGAAGGGTTAAGTTACGCAGTATCTCCAAACTCCGATGTATGTACAGTTGATGTGCTGCTTGAATACCAGTCCGGTAAGCTCCTTTTGTCACTAGAAGCAGTTCAAAAAGCAATAAAAAAGAACACCAGCTATAGACTTGTGAATACTTTAGATAAAGTAGAAGAAGGCCCTAATTCAGAAAGCGTACAAACGATTGAGTCTCATTTTAAAAGAGATGTAAAAAGTACAAATGCGGTTGTTCTGACTTACCCAACCAGTAACCAAGACGTTTTCTACATGACGCTTTCCTACCACTATGAATAATATGGCTAACAAGACGCTCGTTCGGATGCAAACTACGCCGCGCTTCGTTTGCACCGCACAGCTTGGTCGTTATGTGTTTGGGGAGCTAAGCTGTGAGCCAAGGTAGATGTCCGTGTTGCGGGTCTAAGGTAAAACGAACCTTGCTCAGTGCCAAATGCGAACGCTGTAAAATTAGGCTTAAGGAAAGTCGTAAAACTAACTGGGTTTATAGCGCTTCTTACTTTATTGGCTTGGGCGTGTGTATGTTCATTGCTTCACAAGGTAAGCAGGCGGTACTTGACCTAAACCCGGGTAATGAATCAACGGCTATGTTTATCTATTTGCTGAAGCTACTAGTATCCATGCTGTTAGTTGTAGGTGTCTTTAGCTATATATTCGCACGTATTTTTGCAGTTTATGAAATTGAAGAAAACAACACATAACCAGTTGCAGCACTTCAGCCGCTGTGCGGCTCGGACCTCCGCAAGCGTTGCTTGCTTCGGCCCGTGTGCAAGGCGTTAGTGCTCCGAGTTACCCATGAAAAGTA
>DLXZ01000050.1:9578-13699 GCA_003448675.1 Porticoccaceae bacterium | reverse complement strand
CTACTTTTCGTGGGTAGGATCATGCTCTCACATGATTATTGATCTCACAAGGCCGCAAGATTTGCCAAATCGTTTCGTTCATAGGCTAAATGCAATAGACGACCTTTGCCGGAACAATGAATTTTCAGAAGTTCTAGTTGAAATTAGTGATGTTTCTATTTTGGTGAGGGAAATTGATGCCTATTGCCATGAAAACGAAATTGTTGGCATTCACTACACAAGAGCCGTTCCAGGCAGCATAAAAGAGCGCGGGCTTTTAATAAGGTCGGGTAGTGAAATCCGATCAGCCTTTTTAGAAGAGCATGGCCATAGATTTACCTCGGAGGAGATAACGCTTATCAAAGACCGATGGGAAAGCTATTTTGCCGGCATGCAGCGATCAGCTAGAGACAACCGAATATTTTTTAACTTTACAGAATCGGCCCTAGGAAATGGTGGCGCAGAATATCTAATCGGCCTATACGGCGGTGAGCAGGTTGCCATGTGTTTTGAGTTGGAAGATCCTATAGGGATTAAGCTTGCCGAGATTGGCGAGCCGCTTATAGTGCGGTGTGCTTTGAACCCTTCAGATGTAAAAACATTTATGGAGTATCCTTGGGGTAAGATTTTGGTCTCATCGTATCACCTGTCAAAAAACTCGGAAGCATACGGCATAGATCAAGATGGCTATCAAAGTGTCGCGGTAGCGCCCGAAAAGATTGTCGAGGTCAAAGCACTAACAAATCAAAGCACGCGGACTTGGTAAAGCTGTCACCTTTTTCGCTTGCGCAAAAAAGCCGCCAACTTCACCAAGCCGGTGTTTGAGGCGTTAAATGCTAAAAGGAAATCGCCGTGGCGTACCAAGACAAGCTGAATATCAAAGAAGAAGACTTAGATAAAGAAATTTATCGAATTATGCCAATTCATAGACTTCTTGAAGCATTTGAGATTGAAAAGCTAACCTTGGTAAAGCCAGAAAAATGGGATGACCCGTTTGAAAATTTGCTACTCAAAGGTACAGCTAAAACAGCTGAAGGAGAGGTTCTTGATTTCAGTCCTATTAGAGACTCTGTATATGGCCAATGCTGGACGCTTCACAAAGAAACTGATGCTATGTGGCGTATTTACTCTCAAGACAAGCAAGGAGCAAAAGTAAAAACAACAATTAGAAAACTTTTAAATGCACTACAGTCACAGAGTAGTCAGTTTGCACAAGTCCATTGCTTTATTGGTGAAGTCGAATATCTAACTCAAAAAGATCTTGTTTTAAAGCTAAAAAACATTAATGTTCTAAACACATTAGGTTCAGGCGTTGCTGAATCATTGATATATAAAAGAGTGGAGTTTAAACATGAAAAAGAAGTAAGACTTTTGTATACAGAAAAAAGCGGTCGATTTCACCAGTTTAAAATTGACCCATACGATTTATTTGATGAAATTGTATTCGATCCAAGAATCAATAAGCACCTTTTTGACTCTTACCATGACTCCTTAAAAAGTAAGGGTTATAAAAAATCAATTAGGCAATCAGTAATGTATCAAGTCCCAAAAGGGTTGAGAATAAACATTTAACAAGTACTTCCATCTGACCGTAAAAAGCGTCACTTTTTTTGCTATCGCAAAAACAGCACCTCTTTTTACGTCAGCTGAAGTAAGACGTTAAATGTACACCATGAATAAATTACTTCCGCAATTCGAGCATGTAAAACTTTGGCAAGCATTACTACTTGCTACTTTTAGTGTACTTCTGACTTGGGTGGCCACTATCTATGCGGTTGCTGAGTACGTCCAGAAAACTGGTAGCAACATTTCTGAGTTGGGTGGTCTCTCTCAGGTTGCCATAAACACATTTGATTCAACGGTTATAATCTTTGGTTTTGGGGTGTTTATTGTATCAGGCATAGGTTGCCTAATTCTGCTATCAATCTTTAATGGGCTTAGGGTATTTCCTGTTGCTCAAGCAGTATGGGCGTCATTAACCTTGTTAGGGGTGGTACTTGCCAAGGTATTTAGCTAAAACATTTAACAAGGCCAGGCACAATCGCCCACTTCGTGGGCTGGACCTCCGCACTGCGTGCTCCGGCCTGTGCTGGCGGCGTTAAAACTTCGCTGACCAATACCGTATAGATAAGAGTACTTATGAAGCCCGAAAGAGATATCGAAAAAACCTACACCAGTAAGCAGTTTGTTCAAAAACTCCGCCGCCTGGCCGACTCAATCGAAAAAGGTGAGAGGTTTGCGATCCAGATTGCCGGTGAGCGCATCTACGTGCCGGCAGGGGCGCTTTACAATATCGAGCACGAGCGGGAGGGGGATAGCGAGGAGATCGAGTTTCAGATCAAGTGGACGAATTGATTCGGCGTGTAGCGCTTGGATCAATTGGCCCGGATTGTAACAAAGTCGCAGGCGACTTTCTTCCGGACTCAGTTATGCAGCCCGCACTCAAGGTTGTCTTCGGGCTTGGTGGGGTCGTTATATTCCAGCTCCGAAGGCAGTTCATGGGCAAAGAGGTAGTCCACTAGCTGACCGCTGGTGTAGTGGAAGGTCGGCGCCACCTTGGTGACCTTGCGGCTTTCGTCCCAGGTGAAGATGTCCTGGGTTTTGCGAAACTCGGTTTCTTCGCGGCGCATGCCGTTGATCCACAGGTCGGGCTTGAGTTCACGGAAGGCGCGGGCGAAGGGCTCCAGCTTGACGGTGCGGGAAAAGGCTTCGTGTTCGGGCGTGCCGGCTTCGGGTACGCCGTCATAACGCACCATCAGGTGGGTGGCCGATACATCGGGGTGGTAGACTTTGAGATTCAGATCCAGGCGTTTTACCAGCTGGTCGACAAAGCGGTAGGTGGCAGCGGTGTTAAAGCCGGTATCGCACCAGACCACCGGGGTGCCGGGGCGAATGGCCTGCACCATGTGCAGCAGAACGGCGGAATAGGCGGAAAAGCTGGTGCTGATGAAGGGGTTCTTCGCCGCTTCCAGCGCTTCGCGCAAAATGTGCTCGGGCGTGGCCCCGCGCAGCGCCTTATTGGCAGAAGCGAGGTCGAAAATCGGGCTTGGCGCAGAATTGTCCGTCTGCGTTTTGCTGTCCGAATATTGTTCCGCGGCGAGGCTCATGGCCGTAAGAATTCCGTACTGTTTTCAAGGCCCTGAATTAAAACGTTCTAAGGTCAGCAAGTAAAATAACGCTTTTCACTATGCTTATTTCTAATGCAGTGGCCGCATGAAGCGCTAATATGCCGCAAGCTCATTCATTAACGTTTGTGGAGCGGCCAGTGACGAAGCGGTTGAGTTAAGCTGATTGCGCGGCGAGTTTTTCCGTGATCTCCCAGAGACGTCGGCCTTCTTCCCGGTGGTAGGAGGCTTTCGAGCTTTTTGCTGGTTTGCAATTAACAAGATACTTGCCGCTAGTGCCTTCTACTTCCGGGGACATGGCCAGATAAAGCGAGGTGCGAGCCCCTTTCTCCGGGCTGGCCAGAAAGATACCCATCCAGGAGGGAAAGCCGATATTGGTTGCCACCGCGCCGGGATGCAGGGCGTTGACGGTCACCCCGCTGCCTTGGATTTTTTCGGCAAGATTGTAGGTGTAGTGAAGCATCGCCAGTTTCGATTGCCCATAGGCGCCGAGGCTGGAGAATTTCTTTTCCCCTTGCAGGTCGTCGAAATTGAGACGGCCACATTTGTGCAGCATGGAGGTGACGTTAATGATCCGTGCCGGGGCGCTGCTTCTCAGTCGGCCGAGCGAAGCTTGGGTCAGAACGAAAGTCGCCAGGTGATGGACCGCGAACTGTAATTCAAAGCCGTCGTCCGAAACCTCCCGTTGTTTGGTCATCAGGCCGGCATTGTTAATCAGCACATGCAGGCAGTCGTAGTTGGATTTGACGGTAGCGATCAGTTGGTGCACGGAGGACAGGGACGCAAGGTCGGCGATCAGCAGGTCCACCTTGTCGTTACCCGTGGTTGCGATGATATCCTGCCGCGCGGCCTCGCCCTTGTGTTGATCCCGGCACACCATGATGACTTGAGCACCCTTGGCCGCTAGGCCCCGCGCGGTCTCCAGTCCAATACCGGAGTTGGCTCCCGTCACCAGGCAGGTTTTATTTTTCATGTCCATCGCTCGATGTCGCTATCGGCTTGTAGGTAGTGCAGGGG
>DLXZ01000050.1:0-9364 GCA_003448675.1 Porticoccaceae bacterium | reverse complement strand
GTGCAGGGGAGGAAAGGGTAGGCAACGTGAGCGGGAAAAATCCCGGCTTCTATTTCCGAGCTTTATCGTTTCTGGTTTGCCGGATGTGGCGGGCATGGTGGTGGCTTGCTGGATATTCCATCAAGCCACCCCTCGACACAAGGTTAGTTGACCTTGAGCGTGCCGCCCGTACCGAGCCCACCCTTGACGTTCTGTGCTTCGTAATTACGCAGTGCACGTACCATGCCGTTGTAGGCGTCGACAAAAGCGGCAATGGTTGCTTTGCCTTCCGGTGTGTTCGACATGCCCCCGATGCCGCCTGCTTTGCCACCGCCGAGTGCCGCGGCGGCTGCGCCAAAATTGGTGGACGTGGAGCTGCCTTCCGATGCCGAGATTTGAACGGCGGAGCGGATATCGAACAAGGTCAGCGTGACCACGGAAGATTTTGATTCAAGTCCACCTGCCAATAGCTGTGCTCCCGAACCCAAGAAACTGCCGCCCAATGCCGCGCCCATTTTACCCAGGGAGGATTCATCAATGATGATGGATGGCTCGAGATAATAATCCGCCGCGACACGCTGGCCTTTCTGCTGATTCGAGCCAGCGCGGTATTCCCCGGAATTCCTCTGAATATCGGTAATTCTTGATAATCTGCTATCCGAGCGAAGGTTGCCGATTGATGTGATGACAAAGCAGTTGGACTGCTGCACGGCTAGCCGAATCATGGGTTCGATGGTGGTGACTTTAGTGGCGCTGCCAAAGCGACCATACCAGTCTGCTGCTCGACCATCGTCGACAGCCAGGGTGCCCAGCGTTTCGTCACACCGCTCCAGAGATGAACTGGCGCCGACGCTGGTTCCGCCACCGGCGGAACCTGAAACCGCGGTACTGTTGGTGCCCGGCGTTACACAGCCCGTTGATAATGAGATTGCGCAGATGAGTCCAAAGATCGTGTTGGCTTTTCGCATAGGTCAATTCCCTTGTCCAGTGTGGGTAGGATGGATGTTGCTTTAATGAGTATACTCAAATATGGATTCACCGCCACAATCGTGGAAGGTGGGGTTGTTTGCGCTAAACTCCTCGGATAGGCGAGCAATTGAAGGGAAGCATCAGCTATGAAATACAAGACGTTTGTTTTGACTTTGTTATTGGCATTGACCGCGAGCTGCGCTCAAAATGCATCGAACCCGGAAGTGGTTCGTATCTGTGATTCTTCGGGCTGTTCGGACCGATCAGCGGATTCCTACTCATACAAACCGTCCGAGGTTTTGCCCGATGAGGACCCGGATGGCCGCATTGCGGCACTGGAGGTGTTGGCGAAGGAAGATCCCCGGGCAGCTTATGATTTAGGCTTGCGTTTGTTTCGGGGTGACGGTGTGGGCAGGGACAGTTATCGGGCCTTGCAGTGGATGCGCGATGCCGCCGAAAGGGGGGATCTGGAGGCGCAAAAAGCGGTCGGCCGCCTGTATTTGACTGGCCTGGAAGAAATGGGTTCCGATCCAAAGGAAGCGGAAAAGTGGCTGACCCTCGCCGCCAGTCGAGGAGATGAAGAGGCCGCGAAACTGCTCGTGGAAGCCACCGAAGCGAGGAAATCCGACGACGTCTATAACAAATGGGCCAATCGTTGGCGGTTGCGCTTCCACGGCTATTGGTATCACTCTTACCCCTATCGCGCATATTGGCGCTATGGCCATTGGCACTATTATTAGTCATGACTGGTAATAACCGCTGTTGCCGCAGTAAACAGCGGTTAATTGCCGGGTGTTTTCCCTAAAGCGCATCGAGCAATTTCTGTAACTCGGATGTCCCCATATAACCCAGCCCGCCGATCAGGTTCATCATGGCGTCCAGGTGGGTTTTACGCTGGTGGGCAACTCGCAGGCTGGTACAGGAGATCGAGCCGATTTTGTAGTGGGTGAAGATGTCGTACCAGGTAAGTAGCTTCTCGTCGATGCGATAGCCGCTGTAGGCCTCGTACTTTTCAACAAACTCCTCGTAGTAGGCCAGGCCGCTACAGAGAACGCCTCCCTTGCCATCGGGCGTGCCGAGCATTTTGCAGCGGTTGTAGGCGATATCCTCGTGAAAGTCGCCGATATGGCACAGCTCCCAGTCGAGAATGGCGTTGATATTCTCGTCATCGCTGTACATGAAGTTGCCGCTGCGGTAGTCGCCATGGACGATCACCGGGTTATCCACCACGGGCATGTTTTCCTTCAGCCAGATGGCCGCCTGCTCCATCACCGGATGGGCTTCCAGGGTGTCTTCCTGCCAGATCCGCTCCCACAGGCCCAGTGACCATTCGTTGGCCTGGGTGGTGCCCGCTTCGGGAGTGTCGTAGGCGGAAAGATCCTTCTGGCGCCAGTCGACGGTATGAATGGCGGCCAGGTGCTGGATGAACTGATCCTTGAGCGCTTCGCGCAGGCGCGGCTCGAAATACATGCCCAGGCCGGTGACCTTGCCGCCGTCGTCAGGCTGGACGGTGCCGTCCAGAAAGCCGGCAATCAGGAAGGGGTGGCCCAGCTTTTCAGCGCTGGGCTCGACCCAGAACACCTCGGGAACCGGAACCTCGCCCCACATGGCGCGCAGTACCTGGGCTTCACGCAGACGGTGCGTTTCGACCACTGACTCGGCGGGGTCCATGCGCAAAATCAGTTTGCGGGTCTCCCGCTCGCCGCTGGGGTCTTCGCCGGCGTTTTTGTTCCAAGTGAGGTCGAAGGTGAACTGTTCCTTGGAGGCGCCTCCGGTGAGTCGATTCAGATTGCTGACCCGCGCGTCGCTCTGGCCGGTGACCGACTTGATGTAGGCGATCAGCCGTTGCTCCAGCGCTTCGAAGTCGGTTTTATGGGCACCGGTGCGGGTACGGTTGCGCAGTTTGGTGGTGAGTACGTCATCCAGGGTGGATTCCACCGGATAGTTTGCTCTGACCGATTCAATCCATGCGGGACTGGGCTGAGCGCGATTTTTAAGGGTCTGTGTATAAGCCATGTCTGGAGGGCCTTAAAGCTGCTTTCGTTATTGTGGCGGGGCGCCCCGGTAGCGCGGGCGAGTATTACGCGTGCCTTATGTTTTAGCTGGACGAAACTTCGAACGCCTGAAGCGACGCCCGAAAGCTTGTCGTGGACCTAGTTGTTGCTGACATCCTGGACTTCGCCCCAACCTGTCACGCCGTCCATTTCCCAGCGCAGGAAGGATTGGGTGGCGTAAACGAAGGGCCAGGGTTGCCAGGGATTGGAGGTAAAGGCGGTGCCATTGAAATTGTGGACCTTGCCGCGCTTGTCCTCCACTTGCAGCGCCATGTACTGGTGCAGATTACCATCGCGGCGCAGCTGGCCCGAGCCTTTGGTCAGGCCGTAGACCTGGTCGCCCTCGCGCACATAGCCGTGGACGATGGCGCAGTAATCGTTAATGTTGTCCGGGTTGATGGCCCACAGGCAGTGAATGCTGACGTCATTGTCGAAGTTGGCGTTCAGCCAGCAGAAGTTCTGGAACTGGTCTTCCTTACGCTCACCCCAGCTGTGATCCATGCTCGATACGCAATCAACGTCGTAGGTGACGCCATCAATGGTGAACTTGCCGGTGACGCGCCCGCTTTGATCCCAGTGTCCGGCGTAGGCGGTTGTCGAAACATTGTCATCGGCGCTCGCCGCCAGGGGGTCCATATCCGGGTCGTGGATGTCGTAGGGTTCCATCAGGCCCTTGTACCGCACATCGATGAGTAGCCCCCGACCATCGTTGAATTTGATGTCGTAGTCCATCACCGGTTTGGTGCATTTGATGGCCAGGCCGTTGCCCAGTTTGTAGTCATCGAAGTTGGTGTCGGGGAAGGGCAGGTGCACCTGGTTGTTGGAGTACCTGACCTGATGAGGCGTGTTGGAGTAGCCGTCGGTCACTGTGATGCTGGACAAGACCACCCCGGCATTCTGGCGGGTCAGAACGTAAACATTGACGTGCAAGGGCACTTCAGGAATATAAAAACCGAAATAATTGGTCTCCGCCCAGTAATGGTCGTCCGACGTGGGGGTGTGAAAGTACATGTCTTGTTCTGTGATCATAATGACTCCTGATTGTTATATGTGATTCCCCGGCTGGATTGTTTTGAGTGGCGGCGGGGTTGGCATTACAGCCGGTATTTAGGCCGATTTCTCACGGAAAATAAAGCGCTCGCGGGATTTGGCGGGTTCTGGCTATCGGAGCGAGGGTTGGCAGAGCTGCTCGGGATAGTTACCGCCGATCCAGGTGCGGATCGGGGTTGTGAATATGTCGGGATCGGTTTGAGTTTGCATACGCCGGGTTCTGGCATGGTGTGGTGACGTGTGTAATATACTCAGCGCTATGTCTCGGCCTGGAACGCTGTGCGCGTGGTTTATCGGATTATCATGCAGTGGGTTAAACCGGCTTTTGTCAATTGTCGTCGGGTGAGCCGACTGAGCGGTTTCTTCCTGTTATGGCTTGCATTGCTGTCGGGTGCTGGGATGCACGCTTCGGCGAGTGAAGCAGTGGCGGTTACGGGTGCGTCGGACGAGGCGGAGAACTTTTTCTTGCTCGCCAATCTGGAATTCACTCTCCTGCATGAGTTCAGCCATATGCTGATCGAGGAATTAAAGTTGCCGGTATTGGGCATGGAGGAGGATGCTGCCGACCGTATTGCGTTGGTGACTATGCTCGAATCCCGCCGTGATCGCACGGCCGCCGAGGCAGTGCCCTGGTTGTTTGCGGTGGCCGGTGACTGGTATACCGAGTGGGAGTTAAAGAGTGGGGCAAATGCGGGGGCCGAAGCGCCCGCGTATTGGGATAACCACAACCTGGAAATACAGCGCTTTTATCACATTGTATGTCTGATTTTTGGTGGTAACGCGGGCCTTCTGGAGGATTTGATCGACACCGAGATACTACCCTTCGACCGGGCAATGAGTTGTGAACAGGAATACCGGCAGGCGAGACACGCGGTGGGGTGGGTGCTGGAAAATTACGGGCATTCAGGGGGAGCGTCAACCGGTCATGACATGATTGCTGTTAATTATGCGCAAGCCCTGGAGGGGCCAAACCAGCGGATGTATGAATGGCTACGTTCCTCGCTACTGGCGGAAAAACTGGCGGCGAAAGTTTCCGCGCGTTTCAAGTTGCCGCGGCCCGTGACGGTCGAGTTTGAAAATTGTGTGTCTAATCCCGATGCCTATTGGCATTCTCAGACGGCCTCGGTGACTGTGTGTTATGAATTATTGGGCCATTTTCTTGGAGTACTAGAATACCGACGTCAGCATTCCCAGCGCGCCTGCGGCATTCCAATCTTGCGCAATTTAATGGGTAAGCATTTGCGTTGCGAAGAGACTGAATCCGATTCCTCTAAATAGATGGTTTTGATCGGTAGGTTCTAAATTAAAAAGATGAACCAGGCTGTGTAAGAAACTCCAGTTCTTCCGGGCTGGATGCCCGGCCGAGAATGGCATTGCGGTGAGGGTAACGGCCAAAGCGGTCGATGATGGCTTTGTGTTGCAAGGCCGAGCGCAGGCTGGATTCAAGACCCGGTTCACCATACAGAGCCACGGATTCCGTCTGGACCGCGGAAGACTCGCTGTGCATATAGGGCATGTACAGAAAGGCTTTCTGTTGAGCAGTGAGTTTTGTTGGTACATTCAGGGCAACCGCTTCCCTGGCCAGCTTAAGAGCCTGGGCATCCATGGCAAAAGCTTTGGCGCTGCCACGGAACAGATTGCGGGAAAACTGATCCAGTACGATGACTTCCGCCAACCTGCCAAGGGCCTCGGAGCGCCAACACACCAGTTTTTCAGCCACCGCCCGGGTGTGGAGCGCGCTAAAGCGTCGCGCGATGGCCTGGTCAAGCGCGGGATCCGCTCGCCACCACTGGGCTGGCTCGAGTTCATCAAACCAGAAATGGATGACGCCCTCGAAACTATCCATTTGGCCCCATTGGTGGTGGCTCGAAACCTATTTTTCCGTGTTCCGGAAACTAAGCCGTCCAGGATTCAGTTTAAAATTGAAAGGTGGCCGTAAACACCGTCTCGTTACGACGAATGCCGGGTTGGGCCAGCCAGGAACCCAATCCCCAGGGACCCACGTCCTCGTTGCCGGCCTGCCAGTACAGATGTTGTTCCAGGCGAAACACCAGATGCTTGGAGTGCAGGTATTCCATCTGGATTTTATTGTAGCCGCCCCTTGAGCGGGGGTCGTAGGCGAACACAAACAGCGGCTTCCATAGCCCGGCGGCGCCGTAACTGGTGGAAGCAGCGAAGGTGAGGACGAATTCATCCTGGTCGAGCTTGTCATTATTCACGCTGATATAGCGGTCGGGCACTACCGTGCCACCCACTTTTGCGGGCTTAACCTCATAGAAGGAGGTGCCACGATAGTAGCTGCTGTAGTCGAGCCAGCGACGCCAGAAAATCTGACCCGAGAGGAAAAATGTACGCAAGCTGTTAAGCGCGGGAATCCAGGTGGGACGGTCGATACCGATCATCACCACTGACTGGTGAGCCGTGTCGTACTGGTCGCCATCGACATCGGCGCTGTGGGGTGCGCCCGGCGCGAAGGAAACGGGGACTCCGCTGGTAACCGTGGTTTCCAGACGAATCACCGACTGGGTGTATTTTTCTTCGGAATAGTTGGCTGTCAGGCCAAAGACATTGATACGGGGCGTGACGGTTTCAACCACCGTTTCAAACGTATCGCCGATCAGGCCGGCCGAGCGAACTTTTACGCCGGGGGTTTGTGAGAAGCCATGAAAATAGTTCACACTAAATTCCACGTCCTTCCATATCCCTTTAAATCGGAAGCCGCCCTGGACATTGCGGATATCGGTATCCTTTTCCGTATTATCGATGACGTTAACACTCAGATCATATAAGTCATCCAGGGAGTCACCGAGTAAGACCGAATTGGCTCTCTGATCCTGGAGTCCGATGCCAAGAATCGCCCATGGCCTTGGGTAGTCGGTATAGGCTTTATTGGTTTTGAAATCATCGGGAATCACAATGACTTCGAGAAAAGTCTCGTCGAATGCGCCGATTTTGCCGATATCCCAGATACCCCTGGCCATCCACAGGGGGATGCGGATGTCTTCCCAGGATTCCCTTGTGCCATGCCAGGTTCTATCCAGAGGGTTAATAACGTCCAGGGCACGGAAGTTGTCAGTTTCTCCCCAGACCACCTGTTGGCGGCCCAAACGCAGGGAAAAGGGCGGCATCACAAAATCAATGAAGGCTTCACGAACCTTGTATTCTTCTTTGCCAATGCCGTCCAAGACGTCGTAGCTGTCCCTGAGATCAAAAACCGAGTCATAGACCGCACGGCCGAGAAAGGTAAAGGTGGCTTCTTCCAGCGGACCGGTTGAGAAACGGTTAAACGCCGTGCCGTCACGTAAAAAATAGTATTTGCCCTCCAGTTGGGCGGTGTTGCGCTGGTGGGTAAGTTCGCCATCATTAAACGGTCGGGCGCCGGTTTTGAGAATATTCATGGTTTTGACAAAGCCTTCCAGCTCTATGTCATCACCGATATTGATAATGCCCCAGGAGGGCAGCGGGACTAGTACAGACATCAAAAGCGCCGACACAGCAGCAAGTTTAGGACGAAAAGCGGCCATTGTTTCTAACCTCGAGTGATGGGTTTCCGGGGCTTCTGAGAGGGGCCCCGGAATAGGGGTTTTTATTGTGGTGGGCGTTAGCGTCGACCACTGACCATATTGCGCAGGGAGAAAAACTGCTTGGCGCGCGCGGCGGTAAATTCCCGCTTGTTGGTATAGCAGTGGGTCATGGTGGCGTGGGGTTTTTTGGCGTTGATATCGCTTTCACCCAGGTGGAGAAAGACCTGGTGTCCGACACTTTTGTTGAAATCCTGTTTTACATAGGGAGCTTGTTCGGGGGGCTCCACGTCGTAGTCCTCGGAATACTTGAGAAAGTGCTGGTTCATGCGCAGCATCTGGTCGTCCTTGCGGTCGAAGGCGAACATCCAGTGGGTCCAGTAGGTTTCCGCGTCGACAAAGACGATACGCGCACTATAGGGGTGATTTTCTGATTTGGGTTTGACAAGAACGACGTGAGCATCCCGTACTTCCCAGCGGGTTTTATGGGGTACCCAGAGGTGGGGCCCGCCAAATTCGGGGTTGGTTTTCACGTTAATGGTGGCAAGTACCTTACGCTTACCCAGGTACTCCCAGTTGTTCTCGAAGACCTTGCCGCCAAAACCGTTACTATCTTCGCGGATCATGTCCATACCCATTAACTCTCCCGTGCGTTCGGAAGCGAGAGTTTTGCGGGGTTTACGTTCGGCGGGCATGTACAGCCAACCTGAATTTTCCTTGTAATGGTCGACATAGCGGATGGACATATCCTTGGCGCCAGCCATATCCCTTGGCGAGCGAAATTCCATGACCTGTTTACTTTTTACTTCTTCATACCCTGGTACCAGGGAGTGATGGCCGTGAGCGTAGGTGACATTGACAGAGGTGTATTCCATGATCCGATCCAGCTTGCCGCCTTCACTGCGCAACCAGGTCACCATGGGCATGTCATAGTCATTTGCGCCTGGCCGCCAGAGCATATTTTGGATGACTTTTTGGCCGGCCTGGGGGTCATCGGGGGCAATTTCCGGGAAGGGATAACCGCCGCCGGTGAAACCAATTAGCGTACCAGTTTCATCGACACTGAAATCCTTATCCGCCTTCTCGCCACCCCAGTCATCGGGCGCGGGATAGTGACGGGTGGGAGTAATTTCCATATCCATGTCGTCGAAAAAATAGTATTCCCAGGCGGTGTGGGGAATGTATTTTTCCAGGAGTGCGCGATCCTTGATGCCCAGGTGTTGATTGGGTGCAACTTCCTCACTGGCAACAGGAGCGTTATCAATCCAGTTACGCAAGGACTGGTAGCTTTGGTCCTTGCTTGCCTGGGCTGGGTTGGACAGTGCCATGAGCGCAATCAAGGGTGCGGTGTGGATTAAGCATGTGCTAGAAGCGTTTGATTTTTTGAAAAATGTGTTCATAACTATGGGCCTGTATCAGTTTCGTTTTCCCGCGGCTTGAGCTATGCGTTCCCTGCCGGCTGCTGTGGGCATCAGGTTTCAGGGTAAACAGCCATACCCGGTTCGGAAGTTATCTGTATTCGCGGGGGCGCTTACAACTTGGTTTTATAAATATATTTCGATAGAAAATTTATATCAAGCTGAATGTTATCCCGTACTTGAGTCGCAATAAATAGATGACTGCTAATAATCGCCGATTATTAAAGAAGCGCATTTTTGTTTAAGGTTTCGGTTCAGCCTGAATAGACTCAAGGTATTCAGTCAGAGCAAAAAATTGCATTCGTGTTTCCGCACCCGTGCTCTCCCTGCGAAAGACCTTACCCCAGATTGGCATCTCACGAGGGCCGTGGGC
>DLXZ01000081.1:1945-6697 GCA_003448675.1 Porticoccaceae bacterium | reverse complement strand
GGAGGGCCGGCTCGGCTATAGCTCAATATCTAGCTGCCGCGCGACGGCCTCCTGAATTATGGCCTCGGCCACTTCATCAGCGCCCAGAGCACAGGCCGTGGTATCGCGGGGTACGTAGACTTTCACCATTACTTTGTCTCCAGCCCCGCCATCAGGGCATCAAAGCGTTCCGGCGTAACCCGCCCATGGACTTTGTCATCTACCTGCACAGAAGGGCCGCAGGCGCAGTTGCCCAAACAGTAAACCGGCTCCAGAGTGACCTTGCCGTCGCTGGTGGTCGCGCCGATTTCGACCGCCAGACGTTGTTGAACATGGGCTTCGAGTTCTCTGGCGCCCACTGCCTGACAGGCTTCCGCGCGACAGACCTGCACCACATGCTGACCAGCTGGCACGCTGCGAAAGTGGTGATAAAAACTGATCACCCCGTGCACCTCGGCCCGGGATAAATTCAAACCCTGGGCAATCACTCCCACGGATTCATCCGGCACGTAGCCCAGGCGATGCTGAATTTCGTGCAAAATGGGGAGCAGGGCTCCGGGCATTGCGGCCATTTCGGCAACAATCTGGCTAACCGTATCCCTGACCTGCTCGTCAGGTGTGTGCTGTTGCGCTGGTGTCGTCATGCTTTTGTTGTATTCCTGTCAGCCCTTACCCATATCGGACGTACGGACTCGAAAAATCTGTCGCCTTCGCTCTATTCAAAGGCCGCGATTGCGGCCGGCTATAATAAAACAAAATCCCGGTGATTGCTGCGCGCAAGGGGTATCCAAACACGCAAGACGCGGGGCCAATACTCGATAAATCCTTATTGAAGAGGATACGGCCTGCCAGTAAGCACTCTATGATAATTATAGGCAAGGGCCACCAGAACGGCGCTACCGAGACCCACTGGAAAAACCAGATAGGACCAATCGGGGCTCTCGACGTACACCACCAGGGGGTCAGCCCCGGCGGGTGGGTGGGTAATACGGAGAATCGCCATTGCACCAATCGCCAGACCGACACCCAGGGCCATACTCCAGCCGGCATCGGGCAAATAATACCTCACCACCAAGCCTATTGCCGTGGAAACCAGGTGCCCACCGATAACATTTATCGGTTGCGAAAGCGGGCTCTGGGGCAGGGCAAAGAGCAGGACGCAACTGGCGCCAAAGGGCGCCATCCACAGCAAGTAGCCAGACCACTGAGTCAAATGGTAGAGGACAAAGATTGCAAGAAAACCCCCTATCCCGGCCAGCAGGTTAGTGGCGAGCGACTGGGATGGCTGATGGCGCTTCAGCAAAGCGGCCATTGCCCCGCAATTTGACCCGTCTGCTCCAGGAGTCGACTTTTTCACGCTCGACCCATCGTTTGAATGGCGACCGCCTGCTCGCAATCGACCCGCAACCGCGAAGCTCGCGCCAGCAGGGGTTCAAGAATCATCACGACGAGCATAAACCCCGCAACAATGTGTCGTAATTTCATTGCCTTATACCTCAACCATTCCCTTACCAGGGTGCCAATAAAGTCACGGATAGACGGTCACTAGCTAGGCTGGACAGCCCCGAGCACTCGTTAGCCTCGGACAAATCGATCCGAGATCACCACCTCGCCCATGGCTAGCTGCCCGGATCGGGGTCGCGCAGGCTCCCTGGCCCTGCCAATGGTGACGAACATGCTCACCACATGGTCTTCAGGCAAATTAAGCAGCTCGGCAACCCGGGCAAAGTCAAAGCCATCCATGGGACAGGAGTCGTAGCCCATGGACTTGGCCGCCAGCATGAGGGTTTGCGCCGCCATGCCACAGGAGCGCATGGCTTCATCGCGCTGTACCTGTTCCTTACCACGATAGTAGCCATCGATCATAGGCAGCATCATGCCTTGTACGTCCTCGGGCGCTTCGGCCCAGTAGCGATGAGGCTCCTTTTCCCAGGCCTTCAGGTCCGCACATAACACGATCAACAGCGAGGCATCGGTAACCATGGCCTGATCCCAGGCCGCCTCCCGGATCTGCCTTCTCAGCGCTTTATCCCTGACGACAACAAAGCGCCAGTTTTGAATATTGAAAGCGGTTGGAGACAGCACCGCCAGAGACAGCAGCGCGCGTTCTTCTTCCATGGTCATACGGTGAGTCTCGTCAAAATGCTTTACCGATCTGCGTAAACGTATTGATTCATGAGTTTCCATTGTCTATTCCCTAAGTGGTTTCCTTCATTGGTATTGATTTGCAATAGCGTCACTTTGAAACAACGCTGTCTAGCCGCTCCGCCAGCCCGGGGGAACACGCCAGCACTGCCGCCCTGGCATCGGCAACTACAGGGAATAGCTAGGCAGGACGTCGGCATCCAGAGCGCTCACCCGATACGACGCAACGCCGGGCTTGCGTGACTTATTCGGTGTCAGTCCGCAATCTTGGAAAATCTTGTCCGGTTTCGCCGGTCGGTGAGACTTTTTTGATTCGTTGATGTAATAACTACGGCTCCCGTTAACGTCAGCAGGGGAGCGCCTGTACTGAATGCCCTTTTTGCCGCTGATGCGCCTGTCAAAGGCCACATAAGTAGCCGAGTATGCAACGCCACTCGAAGCAGTAAGAGAACTGGCAACCTTGTCCTCATGGAGGTTATATGCCAGCCCACCGCTGGACAGCGTCGCGGCTAACACCAATGCGGGTAAAGCAATAAATTTAGTTTTCATAACGATCTCCTTTGTTTTGCATAGCAGCTGCCGGGGATTTCCGACAACCTTCTCTGTATTGCCAATGCCGTGCCAGATTTGATAATTTATTTTTATATATAAATCAGCAGGTTAGAAATTCACAACCAAGAACGCCATCCCGAATTATCGTTAATTATGATATTTCGTAGATCCTGCAAGGCAGTTACGATTTTTCGGCATAACCCTTGCGGCTGCCTGCCACAGTCTCCCTGCGCACCGCAAAGCAGTTGACCAAGCCAGGCACAGACTCGGGAAGATTTATAAACTTCGAAGAGCCGCAACATACAGCCTTCAAACAACTCCCTTTTCGACCCGTCTCCAGCGCAGGGGAACCGCTCCCGGCCGCCACATCATGGAATCAACCGTGAAGCGGACCAGGCGCTCGGCGCCAGGAAACTGTTGCTGTTCCGGCATATTCCAGAGAATTTCAGCACCGCCGCTTAAATGCAGCAGGTTTCCGGTATCAAAATCTATAAACAACAGAGCCACTGACTTGTTTCCATGCAAATTACCAAGCGTGTTGAAAAGACGATTGCCCGCGTAATCGGGAAACAACAGTTCATCGGCTGCCACTATGCGTACAAAGCCCGAGGGACCACCGCGGTGGGACATATCGGCGCTGATTCCCGGCCGGGTTGTGGTCATATTTTGTTGGCCGCCAGCCCCAATCTGCGAGGCAATGAAAAAAGTATCGGCTCCATTAATCAAGGTCCGTGCCGGCTCGATCAATGTACCAGCAACAAATGTTGATTCCGGGACGGTGAATGCCCTTTCCTCGCCCTGACGGGTATCGGCACTGGCCACCAACTGACGGCGTTGAATATATTTTGGGCAGTTGCCGAAACTCTCCCGAACGGCGATTTCCAATACTAAATACTGATCCTGGGGACACACGGCGGAGACAACGCCATTGACGCGGTTACGCCGGCGACTGGCGAGATCCAGACCCAAAACACCTACCGCGATACCCGGTCTCAATGCCTCAAGGGCGGGATCGCTGCTCGATCCTGACACCTTAAGCAGCAGACGCGTGGCGTCGGGAGCACGAACAAAGCCCGGCTCACCCCACACAACGGTTGCGTTTGGCCTGCCGTACTCCCCGGCAATAGCGACGAACACATAGTTAAGACCGGCAAAAAACTCGCGGTGCTGATCCGGCATCGCTGGCCGAATCATCTGCCTGCCGAGCAGCTCGGCCTGATCCCGCACACCGACACGGCGCTGGACATCCTGCTCACCGGTATGAAAGGGCGAGTTATCCCGTGACCCGATATCCGTCATTACCCTTCCCTCCCGGGCACTCCCGTTGCGCTTTCAGCGGCCCGACTCAACTCCTTAGCAGCGCCAAGATGGCCAGTTTTCACATACATCATGCAACCCTCTCGCGTATAGGGCTGGTGGTGACTGCCGGCGGGGTTACGCAACCACGTGCCTTGCGGGTAAGTCGCATGCTCATCGGCGAAGCTACCCTGGAGCACAAACACTTCCTCGCCACCTGGATGCACATGGGGCTCTATATCAGCATCCGCCGCCCATTTGAGCAGAAACACATATTCGCTATCGTGTTCATCACGCCGGTACAGAGGCATGATCCACACCCCTTCCTTGGCTGTCGGCAGCCAGGCCGTGCGCTGGGTGTCGACTCGCACCACATGACGATCGTGAGGCGCAAATTGACCCAATTTAACAAAGATCGTACAGCCTTCACGGGTGAAGGGCTGATGCCGCGAACCGGGTGGGTTACGCACATACATACCCTGTCCATAGTCACCCGATTCGTCGGAAAAAATCCCTTCCAGCACGAAAAACTCCTCCCCCAGGTCGTGGCTGTGGGGAGAAAAACGCGCGCCCGCCTGATAACGCACCACGGTGCTTGCCCGGCTCGCCATCTCACCGCCGTCACGCTCAAGCAAACGCCGCTGGACACCGTCCATGGGGGAATCCACCCAGGTCAGGGATTGCGAATACACCAGCGCCCGTTTGGACAGGTCTGCGTTAAGTTTCATAGACACCTCCAGAGCGCTGTCACGTTCACTAAAAACCCGAAACATCGGCACC
>DLXZ01000081.1:1357-1673 GCA_003448675.1 Porticoccaceae bacterium | reverse complement strand
TCATCAATCGGTATCGACAGGGGACTAAACAGACTTATCCAGGGGTAGCAGGCCATGTCGACGATGGAGTAATCACCGGCGATAAATTCCCGCTCCCGGAGCCGTTGCTCCAGCACGCCGAACAAACGCTCGGTTTCCCGAACATAGCGATCCACCGCGTAGGGCAACTCCTTGGGCGCGGAATGCGAAAAATGAAGATTCTGGCCAGCGATTGGTCCCAACCCCGCCATTTGCCAGAACAACCATTGCAACACCTCTGCCCGCCCGGCATTGTCGGCGGGGTAAAAACGTCCGGTTTTTTCCGCCAGGTAAAGCA
>DLXZ01000081.1:731-1130 GCA_003448675.1 Porticoccaceae bacterium | reverse complement strand
CCGCCAGGTAAAGCAAAATGGCACCGGATTCGAATAAGGATACCGGTGCGTTTTTGCGGTTCAGATACACCGACCAGGGGCCCTCGGCCGGTTCGTGATCGACGATGGCCGGAATGCGATGGTTGGGGGAGATTTTTGAAAACGCCTCGCCAAACTGCTGGGCCCGGCCCAGGTCGACCGGCCTCAAGTGATAGGGAAGGCCCAGCTCCTCCAGCAATATCAGCGGTTTATAGCCATTGGGTGTGGTCCAGAAATAAAGATCTATCATGGTTTGCTCCTGTCGGTTTTGATAAGGATGTGTAAGCGCCTGTGTTCGTTACACTTCCCGCGTTTGCCTGTTCAATGCGCTTGTGGCGAGCCTCTCCAGGCTTCTCGCCACAACCCTTTTCACACGCCGTT
>DLXZ01000081.1:0-556 GCA_003448675.1 Porticoccaceae bacterium | reverse complement strand
ATAAAAATCAATGTGTTAAAAATATCATTGGTTAATCCGCCCGGGTTCAATACGATATTTCGGGAACCAAACTCGATTAATCGTGACTTAGGGTAAGTACTGACAAGCGAGTAACGACCATGACGGACGCCCACCAAAACTCTTCTCCTGTGGATTCTCAATCACTCAGTTGCGAGCTGTTGCGCCAGGAGCTGGAGCTGATCCTACAAGCCGCCGGCGACGGCATATACGGGCTGGATGCATCGGGCAAATGCACTTTTGCCAACCGCGCTGCCACGGAAATTCTCGGCTGGCGTCAGGAGGATGTAATCGGCAAATCAGTTCACGCGCTGCACCATCACACCTACCCCGATGGTCGTCACTACCCCCAGGAGCAATGCCCCATTTACAAAGCCTTTAAAGATGGCATGGTTCGTCACGTCGATGACGAGGTGTTCTGGAAAGCCGATGGCACCTGCATCCCGGTGGAGTACACCAGCACGCCTATTTACGATCAGGGCAAATTGTGTGGAGCGGTCGTGGTGTTCAAGGATGTCAGCGAGCGCAAGCGCACCGA
>DLXZ01000223.1:741-9276 GCA_003448675.1 Porticoccaceae bacterium | reverse complement strand
CGTTGAGATAACTGGCATCCAGGTCAAAGAGGCTTTGCGGGGTGCCGCCCTGGATACCCTGGCAGTGCGCGCTGGCCAGGCGCGAAGCCAGGAGGGCGAGCACGGGGAGGCGATCTACACCACGTCCAGCTATGTTTTCGCTAGCGCCGCCGAGGCCGCAGCACGTTTTGGTGGTGAGCAGGAAGGCAATGTTTATTCCCGCTATACCAATCCCACCGTGCGCAATTTCGAGGAGCGTATTGCGGCCATGGAAGGAGCCGAGCAGGCGGTGGCGACCTCTTCAGGCATGGCGGCCATCCTCAGCACTTGTTTGGCCCTGTTAAAAAGCGGCGATCATATTGTCTGTTCCCGTGATGTTTTTGGCACAACAACAGTGCTGGTAAATAAATTTCTCGCCAAATTCGGTGTCAGCGCCACCATGGCGCCCCTGACCGATCTGTCTGCCTGGGAAACCGCGGTTCAGCCGCAAACCAAACTGTTTATTTTGGAAACGCCTTCCAACCCTTTGGGTGAAGTAGCGGATCTGGAAGCGTTGGCCAATCTGGCCCGGCGTAGTCATGCCCTACTGGTGGTCGACAATTGCTTTTGTACGCCAGCCCTGCAACGGCCTTTCGACTTCGGGGCCGACATCGTGGTCCATTCCGCTACCAAGTACCTGGATGGTCAGGGGCGCTGCCTTGGGGGCGTGGCACTGGGCCGGCCCGAACTGATGGATGAGGTGCTGGGTTTCGTCCGCTCCGCGGGCCCGACCATGAGTCCCTTTAACGCCTGGGTCTTTCTCAAGGGTCTGGAAACACTGCGTTTACGTATGGAAGCCCACAGTCATAACGCACTGACCCTGGCGCGTTGGCTGGAGCAACAGAACACCGTCGAGGCTGTGTTTTATACCGGACTCGAAACCCATCCCGGCCATGATCTGGCCAGTAAGCAGCAGCGGGGTTATGGCGGGGTGCTTTCATTCCGGGTTAAAGGTGGCCGGGAAGAGGCCTGGCGTGTGATAGATAATACCCGGATGCTGTCCCTGACCGCTAACCTGGGTGACGCTAAAACCACTATCGTGCATCCCGCCACTACCACCCACGGGCGTTTGAGCACCGAGGAGAAGTCCGAGGCGGGCATTACGGAAAACCTGATCCGCGTGGCTGTCGGGCTTGAGGCTATAGAGGATATTCAGGCCGACCTGAAACGGGGTTTGGCGGCGCTTTGAACGACGTCAGTAAGATTACCGATGGGCTGGTTGAACGGATTGGCCAGGTACTGATCGGTAAGGAACAGGAAATCCGTCTGGCCCTCGCCTGTTTGTTCGCCCGCGGGCACCTGTTAATCGAAGACCTGCCCGGCATGGGTAAAACCACGCTGGCGCATTCCCTGGCGTTGGTTCTGGGTTTGAGTTTCAAGCGTATTCAGTTCACCAGCGACCTTTTACCCGCTGATATTGTCGGCGTTTCGGTTTATGACCGGGACAACGCCCAATTTGAGTTTCATCCCGGTCCGGTATTTTCCCAGCTGGTATTAGCTGATGAAATCAACCGCACATCCCCTAAAACCCAGAGTGCGCTTCTGGAAGCCATGTCCGAGGGTCAAGTAAGCGTGGAGGGGGAAACCCGGCCCTTACCCGAACCATTTTTTGTCATCGCCACCCAGAATCCGGTGAGTCAATCCGGGACTTTTCCGTTGCCGGAATCTCAGCAGGATCGTTTTCTTATGCGTATTAAGCTGGGTTATCCAGACCCGGCGGCTGAGCGGCAATTGCTGGCCGGCGAGGATCCGCGCTTCATACTTAACCGTCTCACACCCAGCATTGCCACTGAAGAACTCATCGACATTCAGACTCAGGTAGCCAGGGTTAAAGCCAGCGACAGCCTGGTGAATTATCTGCAACGCCTGTTACAGGAAAGCCGCTCATTGCCGGATATTGAAACCGGTATTTCACCCAGGGGCGGTCTGGCGTTGTTGCAATGCGCCCGTGCCTGGGCCTTGATGGATGGTCGTCAGTACGTGATCCCGGAGGATATACAGGCCTGTCTGGAGCCGGTCTGTGGTCACCGATTGAATGGCGTGGCCAATGACCGGGAAGCGGCTTCGCTGATCCAGCAGATGCTTAATAGAGTCGACATTATTTAAGCGTTGAGGTGGCCAGCCCATGGAAAAAAGCTCCCACGGCCGCTTCAATCAGCTCTATCAAAGATGGATGGACTGGCGCTTGCCCGCCCGGGACCGGATCGTTCTGCGGAACCGGCGGTTGTTTATATTTCCCACCAGGGCCGGTTTTGTCTTTTTTGGCCTGCTAATCCTGCTGTGGCTGGTGGCGACAAACTTTGAAAATAATTTGATATTTGGGCTGACTTTCCTCCTGGCCGCCATTTTTGTGGTCGCGATTTTTCATACTTTTTTTAATTTATCCGGCCTGTCCATCGAGGCGGGATATACGCCGCCGTGTTTTTGCGGCTCCCTGGCTGAATTTGGCTTTGTGTTGAGTCAGAGGGGGCGACGCTATCGGGACAATATCCGGCTGGTCTATCAGGGCGAGAGCAATATCAGTCTCGCCTTGCCGGGTGTGGAACGGGTGGAGGTTTCCCTGGCTATACCCGCTCCCGCGCGCGGTTGGTTCAAACCTGGTCGCGTCACCCTGGAAACCCGCTACCCCCTGGGTCTGCTGAGAGCCTGGACCATTCTGGATTTAAACTTACAGGCTCTGGTTTATCCTCGTCCCATTAAAGCATCGGTATGGCCCCAGGGTAGTCGTGCTGGGGCGGACGGCAATATGGAGCTGGTGGACGGCCGAGAGGATTTTCGCAGTCTGGAGAAATACCGACCTGGAGAGGCGCTCGGGCGTATCGCGTGGAAACACTACGCCCGAGAGCAGGGCCTGCATACCAAGCACTATGCCGACCCGGTGGATGAGTATCTGTGGTTGGATTGGGAGGCTTTCCCCGGTCTTGATACAGAGATGCGCCTTTCCCGCCTGTGTGGCTGGTGCCTGGAGCTGACTGGTGGGCAGGCACTCTATGGCTTACGCCTGCCCGGTATCGAAATAGCGCCCGCAAGGGGAGAGGCTCACAAAAACCGGGTGCTTAAGGAACTGGCGCTGTTTGGCTTGTCGAAAGAGGGCGGCGACTGATGCAGCCGAGCTGGCAGACACCTCGCACGGCACTCTGGTGGATGCTGGTAAGTGTGTGCGTGGTGCTGGCCCTGCATCATGGGCATCTGCCGCCATGGCTACTGGTGTTGGCATTGGTGAGCGTTGGCTGGCAGGTACAGATTTATCGTGGAGCGTGGCGCTTACCAAGGACCCTGATTAAAGCGCTTCTTGGTTTGAGCTGTATGGGTGGCGTCATCCTCAGCTACGGGCGCCTGACTGGCCTGGAGCCCATGGTCGTCCTGCTGATTAGTGGGTTCTTGCTCAAATTGCTTGAAATCCATCATCGGCGCGACGCCCTGGTGGTGGTCTACCTTGCTTACTTTATTGTTGCCATTCAATGCCTGTTCGATCAGGGTATGCTCACGGCGCTGAATGTAATAGCGGGTATGTGCGTTGTTACGGCGGCCCTGGTTGCGCTGTTCCAATATCATGAGCCGAGTCGAGGCAAGCCCGGTGTGTACTGGCGGCCTTTGCGCTCAAGCCTTTTGATTACCTTGCAGGCTATTCCTCTTATGGTAGTGCTGTTTGTGGTGATGCCTAGAATTGGCGCCCTGTGGGCGGTACCAAAGCCCGCCGACAGCGGTACCATCGGCATGAGTGACAGTATGTCGCCCGGTGATTTCACCGACCTGGGGGCCGATACTAAGGTTGCCTTCAGGGTTGAATTTGAAGGCGAGATTCCACCCCAGCCGGCCTTGTACTGGCGCGGTCTGGTATTTTCCCAGTTTGATGGCAGAACCTGGTCCCAGACCGGCCCCTGGGGTTATCGGGATGGCGCCACCATGCAGTGGTACGGTGAGCCAGCCGAGCCTTGGGATGAGCAAATAAGCCGACGCGGTGAACCCCTGGATTATCGGGTGACCATGGAGGCCAGCAACAGTCCCTGGTTGTTTGCTCTCTCGACACCCTTGCCCCAGTCGCGAGGCGCCGCCCTGACCCGGGATTTCAGACTGTTTTATAAGCACCCCATTGGTTCGGAGATGCAATACCGGGTCCGCTCCTGGTTGGATTACCAGTTGGAAGCCGGCGGTCTTACGCGCTGGCGGCAAAAAATGGAGCTGGCCCTGCCCGATGGGTTTAATCCGAGGACGCGGCAGGTGGCGGAGCAATGGTTTCGGGAAGCCCCCGATACTGATGCTTTCATAAAGCGGGTACTACAGCTCTACAACGATTCCTTTGTCTATACCCTAAAACCGCCAGCGCTGGGCAAGCATACGGTTGATGAATTTCTGTGGCAGAGTCAGCGGGGCTTTTGCGAGCATTTTGCCAGTAGCTTTGTATTTTTTATGCGGGCAGCGGGTGTGCCGGCACGGGTGGTGGTGGGCTATCAGGGCGGTGAGCGTCATCCCAGTGAAAACTATCTGCTGGTGCATCAGTACGACGCCCACGCCTGGGCGGAGGTCTGGCTACCAGACCGCGGCTGGGTGCGTGTGGATCCCACGGCAGCGGTGGCGCCGGAACGGATTGAAATGAGCTTTGCTGATTTGTTCGCGGAAAACGAAGATTTCCTGTCCGAATCCCTGTTGGCTTTGGAACGCTATCGCCATATCGACTGGGTAAATCGCCTGCGTCTGCGTCTGGACTCGCTGGAATATACCTGGGCCAAGTGGGTGCTGGGTTATGAAAATGTCCAGGGGGATTTTTTATTACGGTTGCTGGGGCGGATTGATCCCCTGCGCATAGGATTGTTCCTGTTGCTGGCGGGCCTGATCGCGTTAACTCCCGTTGCCGTGATGATGTTGCGCGGTCGCGAAAAGTCCCACCGGGATGAGCTGGACAAACTGTTCATCAGCTTTTGCCGGCGCATGGCCAGTGCCGGCTTGTCTCGCCGCTCGGGCGAGGGAGCGAGGGATTTTGCCCGCCGGGTTGCGCTGGAAAGGCCCGACCTTGCTGGCGAGGTGGTAGCTTTTGCCTCGGCGTATGAGCAACAACGCTATGGTGTGGAGAGCTTTGATCCCGCCGGCCTGCGTGGTGGCCTGAGACGTTTGCAAAAACGGCTGGGGTGGCGAATATGATGGCCGCGCCTAGTCCTGGTCCAGAGCCTCGATAAGGGTTTGGTAACTTTTAAAGCCCAGAGTGGCAGTGATTTCTTCGCGCCAGATGGCGTTTAGCGCCTCAATGAGTTCGGTGCTGAGTTTTTCCCGATGACTACCGATCTTGCCTTCCCTCACCTTGGCTGAGTCACTGCCCGATGGCAGCTTGCAGCGGCGCTCGCTCAACTGACGCATCATGGCGTCATCGAAGCGGTCCTTGTGTTCGAGCATAAAAGTTAACGACGTGTGTTGGAGGGCTGTTTGCAGTAACCTGTCGTTTAATGGCACGCCGATAAAATCCGCGACTCGAATGATGGTTTGTTCCGGGGCCTGCACCATGTGCTCGTAGGCGAGAAACAGCACATTGTCTTCGCGGCGTTGGGGCCACCAGGAAAGCAGGTGTTTCCAGTAATCCCGTGATTCCATAAAACGCTGGTGGGCGAAGTCCCCGAGGCTGACCGCGCCCGGTTCCAGAAACCAGCCTTCCATAAACTTGTACAGGGAATAGAGGGCGTCCCCCGGATTGCGCACGGCATTGATGTACTTGCCACCTTTGGGAATCAGGTGGTAGGGCAGGTGGCTCTTGAAGGCTCGGGGTCTGGCCACTTGCTCGGCTTCGAGATCAATATCGAGCGCGGCGCTGGTTTCAATCCACGGAATGACCCGGGAAATATCGTCGAAGTCCATATCGCCGCCGGTGCGTAGGGTATGCACCATTTGCTGAAGCCAGGTGGTGCCGCTTTTGGCAAAGGGTGTAATGACGACATCATCAGCGCGCAGCTGAACATCGAAACCCTGGGCGATTTCTTCCGGGCGAAACACTTTACCCAGCAGGGCTGTCAGTTCAGGCATGGAGTGGGCGCGGTGGCCAGTGGTATTCATTGGTGTTTATCGCCGTATGGACTTAGGAAAACTGGAAGCCCGAAACCACCGCCCCCAGCACCTGATCCCGGTAGATGTGCTGGCCGTTCTCACTTGTGGCTGCGCCAGCTGCCACCATCAGGGGTAGCAGGTGTTCCTCCCGGGGGTGGGCGCCGCGGGCGCCGGGCGCTGCCTGCCATTGGCCCAGCGCCTGGTTGCGTTGTGCTGGCGGCAGGGTGCAGGTGTGGGTCAACCACTGGTCGAATTGCACCGAAGCGGGTATGGGATCAGGCTGGTAAGCGCCGCTCATCATGCCTTCCATGTTGTGGTAGCTCAAACCACTGCCCACCAGTAATATATTTTGTTGCCTCAGTGGCGCCAGGGCCGCGCCGATGGCCAGGTGCTCAACCGGGTTGAGATTGCTCTTGAGGGAGACCTGGACAATGGGGATGTCCGCCTGGGGATAGATCAGCAGAAAGGGGATAAAAACGCCGTGGTCAAAACCGTGCTCGGGATCCAGGCCGCAGTCAATGCCAGCGGTAGTCAGCAGGCTTGCGATCTTCCCTGCCAGTTGTGGATGACCGGGTGCCGGGTAACGCAATTGGTAGGTGTGGGCAGGGAAGTTATAGTAGTCATAGATGAGCGCGGGTTTGGCGGCGCTGTTGATAGTGACACGTTCGCACTCCCAGTGTGCTGAAAAAACCACGATGGCGTCGGGCTTTTGGTACTGCCCTTCCAGGGTTGAGCCCAGTTGTTTGAGCCAGGCAGCCATTTTGTCCCAGGTGTCGGCCGGACCCATGGTCCAGTCCATGAAAAAGCAGGGGCCACCGCCATGGGGGATAAAAAGTGTGGGGAGTGGCCGGGACATGGTGGCAACCTCAAGGTTGATTTGATCAGTTCTGCTTACGTTTTTTGAGAAAGGTCAGTGAGTCATCCCCAGGGTGGGATGTGGTGTCGATAAGCTACCTATACGAACGAAATAAAGCACTTTGGTAAATGGCCCCGCCGAAAGACTCTTCGACTATCAGCGGGGCTAGTGGGGCGGCGATCAGGCAGCCAGTAGTGATTGACCGGGTAGTTTGCGTACCTCTGGAAGTACTTCCCTGGCGAATAATCGTAGACTCTTCTCTACATCCTCATAGGGCATGCCGCCATAGCTGAACACGCCATTATAGGCTTCTGCGCCGGTGCGGCCGGTAAAGTCCTTGATGGTTTCGTAGCATTTTTCCGGCGTGCCCCAGACCTGGATGCTCATAAAAAACTTGATGGCGTCTTCAACACTTTTGGATACATGCTCCTGCATGGCGCCATAGGTTTCATAACCCTTGATGTTTTTCAGGTGGTCACCTGCCATTTCATAGTGTTCGATCACCGAACGGTAGTAACCACCGATGTATTTATAAGCCATTTCCTCCGCCCGGTCAGCGCTTTCGTCGCAGAAGGTCCAGCCGGCCAGAATCGGGGGTGGTGCGTCACAGCCGTTCACATCCAGGAAGGTTTTACGGTAGTCCGCCAGCTCCCGGTCAACGTGTTCCCAGGGCTTCTGGGGGATAACCAGGATACCGATGCCCAGTTTCGCCATAATCTGTGAAGACTCCGGGGACACGGCGGCGGCATAGGTGCGGCCCTTGAAGCTTTTGTAGGGCGCCGGGCGGATGTCGCGGCGAACCTGCTTGACCTGCTTGCCGTCGAATTCGCAGTAACCGCTTTCCAGGCCTTCCAGAATCATCTGGGCTGACTCGGTAAAATGCTCACGACTGGCGTTCATGTCCTTGCCAAAGCCCTCGAATTCGACCCGGCCCAGGCCACGGCCAATGCCCAGAATCACGCGACCGTTGGACATGTTGTCGAGCATGGAGATTTCTTCGGCCACGCGCATGGGGTCGTGCCAGGGCAGCACCACTACCATGGAGCCAAGACCCAGGTTGGGATTACGCCCGGCCCAGTAGGACAGGTACTGCATGACATCGGGACACATGGTGTAGTCGGTGAAATGGTGCTCCACGCCCCAGATGGACTGAAAGCCCAGTTCCTCGGCGAGATCGCCCATGCGTAGGTCATTGCTATAGACGTAATGATCGCTCATGTTGGGATCAACGCCCTGAAAAATCAGTGATAGTCCGACGTCCATTAATTGTTCCTCTGTTGATTTAAGTCATGGAAAAATAGCCGGCCCATTATGGGCCAGCTATGTGGCTTTTAACAGCGCCGGGGTTCACATGGCGATGGACAGGCCGCCATCGGCGACAATGATAGAACCGGTAATAAAATCCGAAGCGCGGCTCGCCAGCAGCACTGAGAGGCCGTAAAAATCCTCCGGCACGCCATAGCGGCCTACCGGCGATTTCTTTGATACGAACTTGACTGCCCGGGTCATGGCGTTAGGCCCGGAGCAGGGCATCATTTCCGTGTCCACCAGGCCGGGCAGGACGGCGTTTACCTGAATATTATGTTTGCCCCAGCCCTGGGCCAGGCTCTGGGTCATATGATCCATGCCGC
>DLXZ01000223.1:0-498 GCA_003448675.1 Porticoccaceae bacterium | reverse complement strand
CTCATATGATCCATGCCACCCTTGGCCGCGGCGTAATGACTTAATTTTCCGAAACCCAGTTTGGTGATTACTGAACCGACATTGATAATTTTGCCACCTCCGGCCTCGACCATGTGAGGAAAGCAGGCACGGCACGTTAAAAACGTCGAGGTCAGGTTGTTGGTAAGAAAATTGTTCCACTCATCCAGGGTCATTTTTTCAGTGTGTATGCCCCAACTGATGGCGGCGTTGTTAAATAAAATATCGATGCGACCAAAATGTTCGGCAGTGGTCGCTACCATGTTGTTGACACTGGCCTCGTCACCGACGTCACAGGCAATACCCAGTGCGTCGGCGCCCTGATCTTCCAGCGTCTTGACGGCGCGATCGATTTTTTCCTGGTTCCTGCCGACAACGGCAATTTTGGCCCCGGCAATTGCCAGACCCCTTGCGATGCCAAGTCCCAAGCCGCCGTTGCCGCCAGCGATGATTGCTACTTTACTGTGAAAACCAATATTA
>DLXZ01000151.1:6821-7033 GCA_003448675.1 Porticoccaceae bacterium | reverse complement strand
AGCGATGAGGTCATCGCCAAACTTATCGACCACGACGACCTGCAGCGTTTTCGCGGGCGGGCGCTGTCCCCGGACCAACCGGTAATCCGGGGCACTTCCCAAAACCCCGATGTGTTTTTTCAGGCCCGGGAGACGGTCAATCCCCGTTACGATGCCTTTGCCGGCATCGTTCAGGCCACCATGGACCGCTTCGCCCAACTCACCGGCCGGCA
>DLXZ01000151.1:5977-6557 GCA_003448675.1 Porticoccaceae bacterium | reverse complement strand
CGGCCGGCAGTATCGCCTGTTTGATTACCTGGGCGCGGAAGACGCCGAGCGGGTGTTGGTGCTGATGGGTTCGGGTGCCGAGGCGGCGGAAGAAACCGTCGACCATCTGCTGGCCCGGGGCGAAAAAGTCGGCCTGCTCAAAGTGCGCCTGTTTCGCCCCTTCGCTCCTCAATACCTGATTGACGCATTGCCACCGACGGTGACAAATATCGCCGTGCTGGATCGCACCAAGGAGCCCGGAGCCGAGGGCGAACCCCTGTACAAGGACGTGATCACCGCCCTGGCCGAACACCAGATGAGCGACAGACCCCGTTTCAAGGCACCGCCAAAGGTGGTGGGCGGGCGCTACGGTCTGGGCTCCAAGGAGTTTAGCCCGGCGATGATCAAGGGTATTTATGACGAGCTGGCAAAGCCCCAGGCAAAAAACCACTTCACTGTCGGCATTATCGACGACGTTCAGGGCCGCAACCTGGCCTGGGACCCCACTTTTCGCACCGACGCCAACCGCAACACCCGCCAGTGCCTGTTTTACGGCCTTGGCTCGGACGGTACGGTCAGCGCCAACAAGAATTCCATCATA
>DLXZ01000151.1:5575-5714 GCA_003448675.1 Porticoccaceae bacterium | reverse complement strand
GGCGATGCCACCGACTTTCACGTGCAGGCTTATTTTGTCTACGATTCGAAAAAAGCCGGTGCCACCACGGTTTCACACCTGCGTTTCAGCCAGTCACCGATCAACTCCAGTTATCTGATCGGGGCTGACGATGCTGACT
>DLXZ01000151.1:3164-5405 GCA_003448675.1 Porticoccaceae bacterium | reverse complement strand
GATGCTGACTTCATCGCCTGTCACCATCCGGTGTTTCTGGAACGCTACGAACTGCTGGATATGGCCGCGGAAGGCGCGACATTTTTGCTCAATACCGAGCTTGAGCGCGATGCGATCTGGGCTTCGTTTACCGTTGCCAGCCAGCGACAAATCATCGACAAAAACATCAAGCTGTATTGCATCAACGCCGCCGCAATCGCCGAGCGCCACGGTATGGGCAAGCGGATTAACACCATTATGCAGGCCTGTTTTTTTGCCATTACCGACCTGATGCCCACCGAGCCGGCCATCGACGCAATCAAACAGGCGGTGGC
The DNA here is from genome assembly GCA_003448675.1 of Porticoccaceae bacterium. Classification (GTDB taxonomy): domain Bacteria; phylum Pseudomonadota; class Gammaproteobacteria; order Pseudomonadales; family Porticoccaceae; genus HB2-32-21. The sequence continues at coordinate 5,091 of DLXZ01000151.1, read as the reverse complement.
GAGCACCTATGGCCGCAAGGGACGCGCCATCGTCCAGCAGAATAACGAGGCCATCGACGATGCCCTGGCCGAGGTGTACCCCCTGAACGGTAACTGGCGTGTTGATAGCACCCGTAAGCTCCGTCCTCCGGTGCCCGACACTGCGCCGGAGTTCGTCCAGCGGGTCACCGGCGAAATCATTGCCGGGCGCGGTGACCTGATCCCGGTCAGTCTGCTGCCGGAGGACGGCGCTTACCCGGTTGGCACCGCCGCCTATGAAAAACGCAACCTGGGCCAGGAAATTCCCCGGGTGGACTACGATCTGTGCACCCACTGCGGCAAGTGCGCCTTTGTCTGCCCCCACAGCGTCATCCGCAGCAAGGCCTTTCCAGCCGAACTGGCCGTGGAAGCGCCACCCACTTTTCAGCACCAACAGATCAAAGGCCGGGATTATCCGGAGGGCCTGCATATCAGCTATCAGGTTTCACCCGAGGACTGCACCGGTTGCAAACTGTGCGTGGATATCTGCCCCATCCGCGACAAATCCAATGTCAGCCACAAAGCCATCAACATGGTGCCAAAAGCACCTAGTGGTCCGGAGGAAAAAGACAACTGGACCTTCTTTGAGCAGTTGCCGGATTACGATCGCCGCCTGGCGAAAATCGATACCATGAAGGGCGCCATGTTGCTGGAGCCCCTGTTCGAGTTTTCCGGCGCCTGTCTCGGCTGCGGCGAAACGCCCTATATTCGCCTGGCTTCCCAGTTATTTGGCGACCGCATGGTCGTCGCCAACGCCACCGGTTGTTCTTCCATCTACGGCGGTAACCTGCCGACCACCCCCTGGGCCGCCAACCGGGAGGGTCGCGGGCCGGCCTGGAACAACTCGCTGTTTGAGGACAATGCCGAATTCGGTCTGGGTATGCGTCTGGCCCTGGATCAGCAGCGAATCCTTGCCCGGGATTTACTGGCCCGACTCAACGGTGAGCTGGACGCCACCCTCGTCGAGGACATCCTCAATGCCGATGAATCCGACGAGGCGGGCATTCACGAGCAGCGCCAGCGAGTCGCCGCTCTGAAGGAACAACTGGCTGCCCTGAATACCGAGCCGGCACGACTGCTGCTGAGTGTCGCGGACAGCCTGTGCAAGCGCTCAGTGTGGATTATCGGCGGCGACGGCTGGGCCTACGATATCGGCTATGGCGGCCTCGATCACGTGCTCGCCTCCGGTGAGAACGTCAATATTCTGGTGCTCGACACCGAGGTCTATTCCAACACCGGCGGCCAGACGTCCAAGGCCACGCCCCGGGGCGCGGTGGCCAAATTTTCCGCTGCCGGCAAGCCCACCGCCAAGAAGGACCTGGCGCGCATCGCCATGAGTTACGAAAACGTCTACGTCGCTCACGTGGCCTACGGCGCCAAGGATGTACAGACCCTGCACGCCTTTATCGAGGCCGAATCCTACGACGGGCCCTCGCTGATCATTGCCTACGCTCCCTGCATCGCCCACGGTATCGACCTTGAGGACAACCACCGGCAGCAACAGCTGGCGGTAGACAGCGGCCACTGGCCGCTACTGCGCTTCGACCCTCGCCGGGCGGAGAAAAACCACAACCCCCTGCATCTGGATTCCAAACCGCCATCCATCCCCTACCGGGAATTCGCCCGCTCGGAAGCGCGCTTTAACATGCTCTGGCGCTCCCACCCCGAACAGGCCGAGCGCCTGTTGAGCGAGGCCCAGCACGAAGTCAGTGAGCGCTTCCACCGCTATCAACAGTTGGCGGATCTGGACTGGAGCGAGACCGAGGGTCCGGTAATGAAGAAAACTAAACCGGAGGGAGCCAACGATGCCTGATCTGCGCAGCCGCTATCTGGGCCTGGAACTGGACAATCCGCTGATCGTCTCCTCCTGCCCTCTTTCGGGCGAAACTGACAGCGCCAGACGCCTGGA
>DLXZ01000151.1:0-2856 GCA_003448675.1 Porticoccaceae bacterium | reverse complement strand
GGCTTTGGCGAGGCCGAGAGTTTCCTCCCCGAGCCGGTGGCCTACCGCAGCCACCTGGATGACTACCTGGAAAAAATCCTCGACCTCAAGCGCAGCCTGTCCATCCCAGTGATCGGCAGCCTCAACGGTATATCGATGAGCGGCTGGCTGGAGCATGCCCGGGATCTGGAAAAAGCCGGCTGCGATGCGCTGGAGCTAAATATCTACTACGTGGCGGCGGACCTGTCGCAACCCGCTCAGGAGATCGAAGCCCGCTACGTGGAGATTCTGCGCCAGGTCGGCGCCCAGGTGAGCTTGCCCATCGCAGTCAAGCTGGGACCACATTTTTCCTCCCTCGGTCACATGATCGGCCAGTTGCGAGAAGCGGGGGCCACGGGGATATCCCTGTTTAACCGTTTTTACCACCCTGATATCGACCTTCTGGATATGCGGGTTAAACCCAGGATCCACCTATCGTCATCGGATGAATCCATGGAACGCATCCGCTGGCTCGGCCTGCTGCACGGACAGGTGGATGTGGACCTCGCCGCCACCGGCGGCTTTCACCGCGCCACCGACGTCATCAAGGCGGTGCTGGCGGGGGCCGATGTGGTTGGCCTGTGTAGCGTGCTGTTAAAAAAGGGCGAGCGGGCCCTGGGTGACATCCTCAGCGATATCAAACTGTGGATGGAAGATAACGAATACGAATCCGTGGCCCAGATGAAGGGCAGCGTCTGCCAGCACCACGCCATCAATCCGGTGGCCTACGAGCACGCCAATTACCTGGCGGTGCTGGAAAGTTATACCACTGGCGAAAACGACTGAGCGACCACCTCTTAAGTGAATAGGGCTCAGACAACAGGGGAAGGAGCGGTGACGGCTAGAAAACGCATAGTTATCATGGGCGCCGCCGGCAGGGATTTTCACAATTTCAACCGGGTTTACCGGGCCGACCCCACATTCGAAGTGCTGGCCTTTAGCGCGGCTCAGATACCGAAAATCGAGGGCCGTGTTTACCCGCCCTCCCTGAGTGGCCCCCTCTACCCAGACGGCATCCCCATTATTACCGAAGACACACTGGGGGAATTTTGCCGAAACCACGAAGTTGCGCAGGTGGTCTTTGCCTATAGCGACATCAGTCACGCGGACGTCATGCACAAAGCCTCCATCGCCCTGGCGGCGGGTAGCGATTTCGTGCTGTTGGGGCCGCAACAGACCATGATTGAAGCCTCGGTGCCGGTGGTCGCTGTCTCCGCCGTGCGCACCGGTTGTGGCAAATCCCAGACCAGCCGCTACATCGCCGCGTACCTGAAACAACAGGGCCTGAGGGTGGCCGCCATTCGCCATCCCATGCCCTATGGCGAGCTGGGCCAACAGGCAGTACAGCGTTTCGCCAAACCCAAGGATCTCGACGGTGCCGATTGCACCATTGAGGAACGGGAAGAGTACGAACCGTATCTGCAGCAGGGCGTGCTGGTTTTTGCCGGTATCGACTACGAGGCTATTCTCCAGCTCGCGCAAAAGGAGGCGGACCTGATTATCTGGGATGGCGGCAATAACGATTTTCCCTTCGTGCGCCCGAATTTGCACCTGGTGCTGGTCGACCCCCTGCGCCCCGGCCACGAGTGCTCCCACCACCCCGGCGAGGCGGTGTTGCGCATGGCCCATGTGGTGATCGTACCCAAGGTCAATGTCGCCGCCGAAGTGGATATCCAAACGGTGATCCAGGCGGCAAATTCACTGAATCCGATGGCACCGATTATCAAAGCAGAATCCCAGGTGCGCCTGGACGATAGCGATGCAGTGCGCGGTCGGCGGGTGCTGGTGATTGAGGACGGCCCCACCACCACCCACGGCGGCATGGCCTATGGCGCCGGTTATATCGCCTCGGTACAGGCCGGGGCCAGGGAAATTGTCGATCCCCGCGCCGGCGCGGCGCCAGCCCTAAAAAAGGTCTTCACTACCTATCCCCATTTGACCAACATCCTGCCGGCGGTGGGTTATTTCCCCGAGCAGCTTCGGGCCCTTGAAGCATCCATCAATGCCATTGACGCCGAGGTGGTGGTTTCAGCAACGCCCTGTGATTTAAACCACCTGATTACCGTAAACAAGCCCATGGTCCGTGCCCGCTACGAGTATGCGGACGCTCCCGGGCTGAAGCTAGCCGAGGTGCTGGATGACTTTATCCGCCAGCGCAAGCTATCGATCTAAGGCCGGACGAATCAGATTATGCGTATCGTGATCGCCCTCGGTGGCAATGCCCTGTTGCAAAAGGGCCAGCCTCTGGAAGCCCCTATCCAGCTGGAAAACATCATCCGGGCATGCCAGGCTATTGCCGAAATTGGCGGCAATCACGATTTGATTATCACTCACGGCAACGGCCCCCAGGTGGGCCTACTGGCCCTGCAGGCGGAGAGCTACAAAGGGGTCAAACCCTATCCACTGGACATTCTCGATGCCGAAACCGAAGGCATGCTGGGTTACCAGATCACCCGGGAGCTGACTAACGTCCTGCCCGAACGAAAGGTAGTCTCGGTGCTAACCCAGGTACTGGTCGATGCCGAAGACCCGGCCTTTGCAAAACCCAGCAAGCCGGTGGGACCGATTTACCCTGCCGCCGACAGGCAAACGTTAAGCGATGAATACGGATGGGCTTTTACCGAGGTAGCCGATGGACTGCGCCGGGTGGTGCCGTCACCGGAGCCGAGACAAATCATCGAGCTGGCGGCGATCCGCCTGCTGGTCGAACACGAGCATATCGTTGTCTGCGCCGGCGGTGGCGGCATTCCCGTCTGCTCGGATCGGGCAGGTGGACGCGAGGGGGGGGGGGGGGGGGTGGACAAGGGAATAGCACGGGCATCGATGTCGGTGAGCAAA
>DLXZ01000097.1 GCA_003448675.1 Porticoccaceae bacterium | reverse complement strand
GCCACTCCGATGATCCCAGCAATAAACGAGCTTTCGGTTTTGGCAATGCCTTGATCAACCATATAAGCGAACTGGTGAATCAGCAGTATCTGGGCGACACAGGCGCCGGTAAAAAAACAGGCCCCAGCCAACCAGAAGCGCGGCGAGGCCAGGGCGGTGCGCAATACCCAGTCGTGGTAAAGCGGCGTTTCCGGTTCAGCGGTCGAATCAACCGGGGCGCCATTGCCCTCGTTTCCCACTTTCGCCGCACCGGCTTTTTGTTGGTGCTGGTTCGACTGATACTGGGGCGGCGTTTTCAGTAAGAACAGGGCAGCAGGAATAATCCAGATGGGCCCGATAGCTGCCAGAAAAATGAACGTATGCCGCCAGCTCAAAGCCTCTACCACGGCGTTGATGACCGGCACTCCCACCAGAATACCGAAGCCAACGCCGGCCAGGGCAAACCCCAAAGCCGTGCCCAGATTATCCCCATACCAGCGCTCAACGCAGACAATAAAAGGCACCCAACCCGCCATGGCAATGCCGGCAGCGCCGATCACGCCAAAGGTGAAATACAACTGCCACCAGGTCTGTACCTGGGAGGTCAGGGCCATGCCGATGGTAAACAACAAGCCCCCCATGGCAATTACCCGGGAAGCACCAAAGCGCTCAATCAGTCGGCCAATGAAAGGCCCCGATAAACCGTGCACAACACTGACCACGGAAATGGCCCCCGCAGTGAGCGAACGGGACCAGCCCATATCGTCAACCAGCGCCACCAGAAATACCGCATAAGCGAACCAGACACCGTAGACGACGCCAAGGGTGATAAAAGCCACCAGCACGGTCATGGGACCGTGAAAACCAGGAATGGGCATTGGATTTCCTTAAAAGCGTAATTCAGCCGCTACAAAAATCCGCCCGGCGTGGGTCAACGGGCGGCTGATCGGTTTACAACACAGCCATGAGCACCCTTTATTCAGGGGCATATTTCACAGAGGGCACGGTGGAATGCGGAACGGGACAACCGCCTTACCGATCTCAAACCCATCTCGTCACAAAGCTTCTGGACCCCCGATTCCGGCGACACCGAATCCACTCCGATGACACCCGGGCGAATACCCACTTAATCCCTGGCATCGTTAACAACCTCGTCGACAACTCGCACGCTTTGATCATTAATCTCCGACATCCCCCGAATCGGTCGCACTCTTTTGCTTGCAGCTTTCTCTAGGCTACCTAAAAAGCGGCCTCCAAAGGCTCACCACCCAACAACACCGACCCAGCGGAATGATGGAATCCACGGCGAGCATCAATGGCGGCAATGATGGCATGAATATTAGCCAGGCAGCGCTCCAGCGCATGGCCCTGCATAAAGGCCGCCCGAGAGCCCTTGGTGTAGAGGTTACTGATCATCTGGCGGGCGACATCGCCGGCATAGAAACTGGAGGAGTACAACTCCGCACGCAGTTCCATGGGTACTTCCTCACCCCGGCTGGTATAAGCCCAGGCCCGGTCGAAAGCTTCAATTGCGCCCGCGCGAATTGCCCGTAGCGCTGCATTGGCGTCGGCCACGGCGATCTGGGTTTCGGTCTGGTCACGCAGCGCCTTGCCAGTCACCGAGGAGACTTTTTGTTTGATTTCGGCACTGGCCGCTTCAATAGCGCCCTTTAATACGCCAACGGCAACGGCGGCAAAAATGGGCAGGGTTAACGCGGTTGGCGAGCCGCGAAACATGGGCCGGTCAATTAGCGGCGTACTACCGGGTACACAGGCCCTGACCTCGGGCACAAACACATCTTTGGCATTGACCTGGTTACTGCCCGTCCCGCGCATGGCGGCGGCATTCTGCCAGGTTTGCTCGATTTCCAACTGCTCGGTGGGTATCAGAAACATTCGTGCATCCGGCCTGCCATCCACTAAGCGCGGCTCATCGCCTTCCCATACCAGCCCAGCCAGGGCGCACCAATGGGAATCTTCCACACCGGTGACCACCGGCCAGGAACCGTTAAGGGTGAAACCGCCCTCTACCGGCGTGGCTTTAGACAATGCTACCGCCGAAAAACCGAAGTGACGATCAGGATCGGCAAACACCCGATTACGCTCCTCTTCCGGAAGCTTGGCGGTCATCATGCAACCCGGCATGGAGTTGACCACATACCAGGTCACCGCCGGATCACCGGCGGCCATTTCCACCACCGCACCAAAAGCCTCGGAAGGCGTGACTTCCAGACCACCCACTTCCTTTGGCGCGAAAAGACGAAACATGCCGGCTTTGCCCACGGCTTCCACCACCTCTGGCGCCAGGCGTGCATTGAGCTCACCCTCTCTGCGGTGTTGACTGATCAGGGGGCGTAGGTTTGCGGCCACGTCTACAATCGACTGCGAATTCATAAAAACTCCATCAAATAAAATCGATGAAGATTACATGAGCGGAGATCAATTTGCCAAGCTAAAGTTTGAACAATTTGCGTGCATTCTCCCCCAGCACCGCCCGCTTTAAGTGCTCTGGCAAATCAGCCAGTTTTTCCCTCACCTCGCCCGGCGCCTCGATATGGGAATCGATATGGGGAAAATCCGAACCCCAGAGAATACGATCCTCCCCGACCAATTCCAGACAGCTTCCAATAGTGCGCTCTTCGGGTTCGGCCACAAACCATAAGTTGCGGCGAAAATAATCGCTGGGCTTATCCAGCTCCAACTTGCGATCAAAACCGGAAAAGTGCTGGTATTTTTCGTCGAGCCTGTCCATGGCGTAGGGCGCCCAGCCGGCGCCGGCCTCAATAGCCACGACTTTTAACCTGGGGAATTTATCGAACAGCCCATCGACCACCATGGCCATACAGGCAGGCATCACCTGGGACGCCGCACCGAGGGCAAAACTGAAGGTGCGATTAGCCGGGGTTTCATACCAGTCACCGACAAAGCCGGTAACAAACCTACGGGAACGCACGATCACATGAATCAGCAGGGGGATGCCAGCTTCTTCAATTCGCGCCCACAGGGGGTCGAAATAATCGCTGGCAAAGGCATGGCCATCGACCCGCTCCGGTGGCAGAAACACACCTTTAAAGCCCTGCTTGAGGCGCACATCCAACTCTCTCACTGCCTCATCGATATCATGAAAATTCAGGTTGGCGGCGATGACCAGGCGGTTTCTATCCGCCGCCTGAAAATCATAAACCCAGTTGTTGTAGGCTCGGCAATAGGCATTGGCTAACGGGTTATCGTCGCTGTCCCACAGGATACCAATCGTCGGCAGCACCAGGCCCGCGCTAAGGCCCCAGTTGTCGAACTGCACCAGACGCTCAGCGCCATCCATGCTACCCAGGGGAGCACCATCCAGATAAGTGAGGGAGCCTCGGGGATTGAAGGCCTCGGTGCGATCAATATTGGCCCCACCCAGGGCGGCGGTGCAGTTGGGCAGAATTACCTCGCCATCAGCGTAAAGCTGCTCGACGCCTTTATCATTGACCCTAAATTTAATGGCCCGACTCTTATACTCATGTTCCAGGTAGTTTTCCCACATATCCGGTGGCTCAAGAATATGGGCGTCCGCATCGAAGACAAAAGGGTTGGTAGCGAGTTCAACCATCGTTATAAATCCTGTGCTACTAAGTGAAAAGTGCTTAGTTAACGCGCTATATCAAATCCGGGAGAACCCGACGCGCAGAGCGAGTCGGGGTTAGGAGTACTGCTAGTTAGAGAGCAAAAGGTACGATTCAGGCAGCTGCCCCATTTCGTAACAGGCGACCTGGCAGTTCGCCACTGACCGGATTCACCTGATCCACACCTTGCTCACGCAGCAACACGCCGTTGACGATCACCGCTTCAATGCCCGCGGCTTCCGATATCAGACGATCGGCGCCGGCTGGAAAATCGTATACCCGCTGCAACTCGCCAGCACCAACGGTATCGGCATCGAAGACCACCACATCCGCCGCCAGGCCTTCTTTCAGACGCCCACGATCGGTGATATTGCAGACATCCGCTGGCCTGGACGTAAGCAGGTACACTGCGTACTCCAGATCCAGTGCGCCTTTCTCCCTCACCCAATGGCCCAGCATATAGGTGGAAAAGCAGGCATCACAAAGCTGGCTGGCATGGGCACCGCCATCGGAAAGACCCACCACCACGTTGGGGTCTTTCAGCAGCACTTCGACCTCGTCTTCATCGTGGTTGGCGATAGGCATACGAACACGCATTTCGAGATTATTTTCCAGTGACAAATCCAGCATCGTATCCACTGGATGTTGACCACGCTCTTCAGCCACCTCAAACAGTGGGCGCTCATCCAGGGATGGGTCGGATGGGCAGAAAGAAATCACTGTCTTCGGCCAACCGGCCATACCCAGGGCCATACCTTTCTCAAGAGTTTGTTTAAACGCGTCCCGGAATTCATCGGTGGCGTAGATTGCCTTTTTACCTTCGATGTCCGCCGCCGACACGGGCTTGAAAACTTTCATGCTCTCGAATACGAATGGCGCCTTGAAATTCATCTCGAAATTCAGCGCCCGCGGGCTCACCTGAGGATATACACGGGCGCCGTCAGCCACCAGTTGGGCAGCCTTTTTCAGCTGCTCCCGGTGGTCACCGCCGCCCAGACTGATACCCTGCAGGAGCGCCGTCCAGGTGACATTGCAGTCTGCCACCTTTGACATCTCGGCAAACTGTTCCTGCAACACGTCACCACCGATTGTCGACTGAATGATACCGGTCTTCTCCTCACCTATAACTTTGGCAATCTGCAAGATCTCATCCTGGTAGACCGCCAGCCTGCTGGGTACCGGCTTGCCCCCGGCACCGATATGGGTAGGCGCTTTCGACGAGGCAAAGCCCATGGCGCCAGCGCGCAGTCCCTCGCGAACAATCTCGCGCATCTGCTCCACTTCTTCGGGGGTCGCCTCCCGCTCCGTGGAGTCTTCGCCCATAACATAGAGTCGAATCGGCGTGTGGCCCATCAGTACACCGACGTTGATGCCCATGCCGTTGCCTTCGATAGCATCCAGGTATTCCGGAAAACTTTCGAAAGACCAGTCTTCCCCCAGACCCGCCTTGAGCGCTTCGGCGTTCATGCCTTCGACATTCTCCAGCGTGCGCACGATGGTATCCCGGTCACTGGGTCGCACCGGCGCGACACCAAAGCCACAATTACCTAGAAGCACCGTGGTCACGCCATGCCACGGCGATATCGTCATCATCCTGTCCCAGATGATCTGTGCGTCGTAGTGCGTGTGACAATCGACGAATCCGGGACAAACTATTTTCCCGGTCGCATCAATGACACGGTCGGCATCGCCGGGCGCCGCGCCCAGCGCAACTATTTTGCCGTCCTTGATGCCCACATCGCCCTGGTAGCGCGGCGTGTTTTCGCCATCAATAATGGTGCCGCCAGATATTTTTATGTCGTAGTGCATGTCCGAACCCCCCGTTTTTGCGAAAAAAAACCCGATGCATCAACATCGGGTTCTTATTTGGCGCTAACTCATGCCTGCATCGACTCAAGCCGGGATTTTGTCGACCGGCAGGTCGTAAACCTCGATAATATTTTCCCGCATGATCCACCGCTGCTCCTGGGCGGACAAGTGCGACGCGTGCTTGTCGAGCATCTCCTGAGACCAGGGCCAGGTGGCATCACTGTGGGGGAAATCATTGGCCCAGACCAGTTTTTTCGGGTTCATCAGGTTA
>DLXZ01000090.1:9058-15482 GCA_003448675.1 Porticoccaceae bacterium | reverse complement strand
CCTGGCTGACCCGGATACTCAGCTTTGTGAAAACCGCCCTGGCCTGCCTGTTGCTCTATGGGCTCGGCGCGGCACTGGTGAAACATCACTGGTGGTTCGGGTCGCTCTCCGCCAGTGAGCCACGCAACCAACCCGCGGGCGTGCTATCGCTGCTACCCATGATATTGCCGGCGCTGTTGGCGCTGACACTGGCCGGTGCGCCAACCTATGTCCAGGCCAATGACTTCCCACCGCAGAAGCTGTTAACCGAGCTGAAGGAAACCCTGCTCAAGGCGCCGGCCTGCGCGCCCCACTGCGCCGCGGTGCAAGAAAGTCGCGTTGAGGTTAGTGGACAGCGCCTGATGATTCGCCAGCGGGTCAATGCCGTAAGCGAATTGGCCTTCCCCCTGCCCGCCGATTCCAGCTGGCAGGCGGCCGAGCTATTACTGAACGGAACGGGCGCGGCGCTGGCTCGCGCTGATAACAAGCACTGGGTGCGCCTGCCACCGGGCAACCACGACCTGACTATGATCGCCCGTTTTCGCGGCGACAAACTCAGTATTCCCTTCCCCCTGAACAGCCCCAATATTTCGGTCGATGCGCCAGACTGGCAGGTTTTCGGACTTCAGGACCGCAGTCTCACTGGCGGCACCCTGCAACTGGAGAAAGAGGTCAAGGAGCAAGTGGAAGAAAGCTTGCTGCCCGCACCCATCAAGCCTTTTGTCAGAGTCCGACGGCAACTCAATGCCGACATCGACTGGGAGCTGGTAACCACGGTTATCCGCAGCGCGCCACCGACGGGCGCCATTAATCTGCGCATTCCCCTGCTGCCCGGTGAATCCGTGGTCAGCCAAAATGTCCTGGTCGAAGACCATCACGCGGTAATCGCCCTGGGCGTACGCCAACAACAGCTCTCCTGGCGCTCGGTGGTCAAACCCGGTGATCTGGAAAGTCTGAGCGCTCCGGACAGTGATACCTGGACCGAGCACTGGCATATTCAGGCCTCGCCGCGCTGGCACTTTATTACCTCGGGCCTGGCGCCGGTAAAAACCCGCCCTGGCGCGGGTCCGGTGGTGCACCTGTGGCAACCCTGGCCCGGCGAGCGCCTAGATATCGAAGCCATTCGCCCGGAACCGGTGCCCGGCCCCACCACCACGGTGGAAAATCTCCAGATCGACCACCGCCCCGGTGCCCGCAGCGCCGCGCTCAAGTTGTCGATGGGCATCCGCAGCAGTCTCGGCGGCGAATACCGCCTGCCCCAACCACCGGGGGCTGAGTTACAGAACATGCTTATCAATGGGGTCGAGCAAACCACTCCCCGCGATGGCGATCAGGTGGTCATCCCGCTGGTGCCGGGTCTGCAAAGCATTGAAATTAACTGGACGCTGGACCAGGGCGTGGCGCGCATCACCGAAACCCCGGCCTTTGCCCTGCCGACGCCAGCCAGCAACATCGATATCCGCCTGCACTTGCCCCGTGACCGCTGGCCCATCCTGTTACGTGGCCCGGACATCGGCCCGGCCATGCTCTACTGGGGCGTACTCGCAGTGATTCTGGTGATCGCCGCCACCCTGGGTCAACTGGTGCGCCGCCGACAGCTATCCATCCCGCTCAAAACCTGGCACTGGTTGCTGCTGGCCCTGGGCATGAGCACCGTCAATATGGCCGGCAGCATCCCGGTGGTGCTGTGGTTTTTTGCCATGGAAGCGCGCAAGCGGCGGCCCGTGGACAGCGCTTCGCCCCTGTTTAATGTCACCCAGGTGGGACTGATCCTGCTGTCGATTGTGGCCCTGCTCAGCCTGTTTGCCACCATTCCCCAAAGTCTGCTGTCGGCGCCTGACATGCAGGTCACCGGCAATGGCTCCCACAACTACTTCTACCAGTGGTACCAGGATCACAGCGCCGAAGTCCTGCCCCAGGGCTGGGTCTTCAGTCTGCCATTGGGGGCGTTTCGTATCGCCATGCTGCTCTGGTCGCTATGGCTGGTATTTGCGCTGATGGGCTGGATCAAATGGTGGTGGGAATGCCTGTCCACCGGCCAGCTCTGGAATCAGCAGCCGCAAACCCGCACCCGCGCCAGGTTTGGCAAAAAGAAAACCGACGCTGAAACTGAAAATAAAGATACGCAACAGGAGTGAACCATGACCACTCACCAGGGCCACTGCCACTGCGGCGCCGTACGTTTCGAAATGGACTCCGCCGTGGACAGCGCGCTGCAATGCAACTGTTCGTTCTGTATTCGCCGGGGCACCACGATTCACCGCGTTCCCGCCGACAACTTCCGGCTGCTGGCCGGCGAAGACCAGTTAAACTGCTACGGCTCGCGGGAATTTTCCGAGCACTATTTTTGCCGCACCTGCGGCATCCAGTGCTTGAGCCGGGTGAACTTCGGCGATGAGCCGGTGGTGATGGTGAATCTGGGATGTTTCGATCCCGACCTGCTGGCCGGGATCGAGCCGAGCCTGTTTGATGGCGCCAGCAAGCTTTAAAACAAGCCAAGGCCCTTTAAAAACTGTGTGATAGCTTCGCGTTCGAAGTAGGCCATCGCAGAAAATAATAGAGCCATCGTCAAGGTAAGGGACTTCAACATACCCTCTGGACTGCGCCAACGGTGTTCCAACATCGTCATTGCACCAAGCCTCGAGCTTTCTTTTAGCAAGGGCGAAATGTTATCCGTGAAGCCCTCGAACAGCTCTGTACCTTTAGCATTTTTGAGAGGCACAACCTGATCCCCAACCAGAACAGCGGACTTTGTCCAGCGTATATCAGGATAGTTTTGTTCGACTCTCTGATGGTTGTGTTTAAGCGCAACGACCCTGTCAGGGTACATAACCAGCTCTAGCTTCACCAATCGCGAAGCCATTAACATCAGTGGAAAAAATGGCAATATCAGGAGCGTTAACATCAGAGTGATTTGAGAATCATCACGAGAGACATCCATAAAAACCCCTTCGCCTAAAACAACTGCGAAAATAGCCATAACAGCCATAAAAGGCCACATCCACTTGGTGGCTAATCGTACCTGATTATTCACGGTAAAACTCATGCCCTCCCGAGGTAGGGAATCCAGTGTCACGGCCAACGCTTCACTATCCGAACTCGGCAAGTTTGCCCGTTCCTCCGCCGGACCTTTCCTGCCGCTGATCACGGCGTAAGCAAATGTTGCCATCCAGGCTATCACCCCCACGCCCAGAACCACATAACCCAGCAGTCGAAAATGTTGCGCCTCAACCCTGGACGCGGCGAACAGGTCGGTCAGCATTGTCACGTCCAGATCGGAGCGCTGCTCGCCCTCCTTGCTGTAGCGGTAAACGGCAATTTCCTTGAAATCGCTTATTAACACTTCGTCATCCAGCAACTCCAAACCGATAACATCGGAGCCAGCTGGCAAATCAAGCTCTTTAAGGTATTGCCAGTCAGCGTCGTAGACCAGCACCCGCCCCCGATCCATATTGGAAAACGCGATATTGACCCACCATTGATTGCCAACTTTTGTAAAGGCGCTGGGCCAACGCCACTCGCTATCGTCAATTTTTGTCGTGTGGGAAGTTAGCTCATGGGCGAAATTCGCCTGCTGCGCGGACAGCGCGCTAACACGATGGTGGTTGGTGTCAGCTATCCACAATCGTTGATCGTATAGACGCAGCTGGTTGGGGAATTTGAACCCGTCTTTCTCGGCCAGCAACTCACCTTTGGCATCAAGTTTTAACAGCCGGTGGCGACTGGTATCGGCGACATAAACACTGTCGTCAGTCCAGTCGATAGACAGCCGAAAAGTCCTGTCAAACGCGGGCAATTCACTACTGAATTTTACGCAGCTCCGGTCGCTCAGCGAGCAGCGGCTGAGCTGGTTATAGTGCCCCTCTGTTGCCACGTCGGTTTCCCTGATTCTTGCGATAGCGTTTAAATCCTTGCCCAGGCTTCGGGCCACGGTATCGGTACGAATCAGTAGATCACCGTTGGAGAAAAACGCGAAATCACCGACCATATTCTCGATCTCGAATTGCCTCAGATCGATGACTTCTTCCAGGGTGTTGGCCGATGACACGTGATATAGGGACAAACCCACCAGTATCACCACACCACCATCGGGATGGGCTTGCATCAGGGTGGGCCTCGGAACCCCATTCGCCTGCTGATCCGCCCAGAATTTAAAACCCAACACCACAATGGCGCACAAAATAACGCCTGCCGCTACCACGGGGTTAACTGATTTATTCATAAACTTCCCTGTTTGCCTTTATAAAAAAACAGCCGATGTCGGAATAGACCCAATTAGCACGCCGCCATCAGACTCTACCGTTGACATTAAATCACGGTAGCACGCCTACCACTCATTCAGCTGACCTCGAATGTGCACCTTCGTAAGGGACCAAACCGCGTAACGCTGGACGACGCCAGGGGCGAGGCCTATAGTTTTATCGCTGATACCATCAATAAATCCTGTATACCCAGGCTCTATAAACCTAGAAAAAGGAACACCCATGTCCGATAAAGATAAAAGACAAAAAGGCATCGAATTATTCAAGAAACTGGTTGAAGGTCAGGAGCGCCCGCCGGCTGTAGGCCGTTCGGCGATACCGGAAAAATTTTCCCGCTATACCATGGAGCACCTGTTTGGCGACGTCTGGCAGGGGGATGAGCTGCCCCTTGAGCTGCGTTCACTGATCACCTGCACCATTCTCGTCGCCCTCAACCGGGAAGCGGAGCAACGAATTCATTTTCCCGGCGCCCGGAACCTGGGCGTCAAGCGGGAGCAGCTCGAAGCCATGATCGTGCACGCCGCCCACTACGCCGGCTGGCCTTGCGCCGCCAGCGCCTTCCGGGTGCTGGGCGAGGTGTGGCCGGTGGAGGAAGACTGAGCTTGATCGATCTGACCGTGAAAACCGGCCCGACGTATCAGGGCTCGCTGCCGAGAGTCAGAGGCAAGTCTTCATCCCTGACCCATTCGGACATGGAGCCGTCGTAAACGGCGACATTTCCATGGCCCAGTAGAAGCAGGGCCAGGGCATCGACGGTGGCGGATATTCCGCCACCACAATAGACCACCACCCGCTCGGCTGTTAACGCACCACTGGCTTTGAATTTTTCCCTGATGGCATCCCGTTCCAGAAACCTGCCACTTTCGGGGTCCAGCAGGTCGCCGTTAAACACATTGTAACTGCCGGGTATATGGCCGGGGCGGCCATAGCGATTGTCCTCGCCGCTATAAACAGTCGGCGCCAGGGCATTGAGCGTGCAGACTCCTTTCCCTTGCTGGTTCGCTTGCATCTCCTCCCTGTCCGCCCACAGGTGCGGTTGCGGCTTTGGGTGTAATTGTCCACACGGGTAAGCATCAAGTCCGGAACTCACGGGCCGGTTTCCCCCACTCCAGGCCTGCCAGCCACCGTCGAGCACGGCGACGTTATCAAAGCCCACGGAGCGAAACATCCACCAGGCGCGGGTAGCCCACATCACCGAGCCATGGCTATAGAGCAGCACGGCGCTGTCATCGGAAACACCGTGTTCGGCAGCCAGTTGGCAAAAGCGCTCCGGTGACGGCATGGTAAAGGGAATTTCGCTGTCGGGATCACTAAATTCACCGGCGAGATCGAGGAAACCAGCGCCAGGAATATGGGCCTTGCGCCAGTCTTCGTAGCCACTTTCTGTGAGATAGCCACCGCCAGGCTTGTGCTGCATATGGACGGTAGTGTCGAAAATCCGTAGTTGTGGCCTGTCAAGGTGGCTGGCGAGCCAGTCGACGCTCACCAGCGGGTCTGTCAGCTTCATTACTCTTCCCCCCTGTCCAGCAAGGCCCCATAGCCTTCCCGGTAATTATTGAATAAAAATTGATAACCCTGGGTCAGGAGTTTACGGTTGCTGCATCGTTTGTTTTGGGCAGCCGAAATACTGTCTGCAAGCGCCGGCGGAGAAGAACAGCCGGTTTTTGCCGCCAGCCAGGTCGCCACTTCAGCGAGAGGGGCCGGCTCACTATCGCTGGCCAGATAGAGGGAATCAAGCACCTTGCCCGCCAGGCGCTGGCGAAACAACCAGGCCAGCACGGCCACGCAATCGTCCCGGTGAATCCGATTAGTATAGTAAGGCGGCTGGTATTGCACCGGCTTTTCCGAGCGTACGCGGTCAACGAAACGTCGCCTGCCGGGGCCGTAAATACCGCTAAATCTGACCACGGTATTGCCAGCACCCGCCTGCCAGAGTTTACGCTCGGCCTCCAGCAAAACATGACCATTGAAGCCCCTGGGTTCGGTCGGCGAACTTTCGTCCACCCACTCCCCGGCATGCTGACCATAAACACTGGAGGAAGAGACAAAAATCCAGTGAGGGCTTCTTGACTGCTGGCCACCGCGATGAGCGGCGAAGTAGTCCAGCAGGTTTGCCAGCCCCTTCTCATAAACCGCCCGATAACTTTCCTCATTGCGCTGCCCCGGGGTCAGAATCACAAAGG
>DLXZ01000090.1:6857-8843 GCA_003448675.1 Porticoccaceae bacterium | reverse complement strand
GGGTCAGAATCACAAAGATCTGATCGAAGACCGTGGGCAACCCTTTAATACTTGCCGGATTGCTAACGTCGGCCAGAACAATAGCCAGACCAGCCACTGCTTCCGTCAGCGGGTTGCGTTTGACCGCCGTCACCGCATGGCCTTCGGCCAGCAGGGTTCGCGCCAGCCCCAGACCAATATCGCCACAGCCGACAATCAACACTCGCGCCATAAACTTTCCACCCAACCCAAACCACCCTCAACGCGCGCAAGCGATACCGCGCTGAAGCCTGCCAATCTGTCTGTCGTGGCTGCGCCCCAATAACAGCAGGGCGGCTATGGCGCCTAATAGCGCCAGCATCATGTCCCACTGGGCATCCCAGACGTCGCCCTGAGTACCAAGAAACTCAATGGAGCCGTCACCATAAAACACTGCAACCCACCATTCGATCAACTCATAAAAAGCACTGAACGCCAGACAAAAACACACGACCAGAAAGGCCCGCCAGACCCGACCATTAATAATGTGCAGGCGAATAAACAGCTCCCTTGCCACCAGGGCGGGCACAAAGCCCTGGGCGACATGGCCGAGTCGATCATAATTGTTGCGGGAAAAATCAAACCAGTCCTGCAACCAGAAACCCACGGGCACGCGGGCGTAGGTATAGTGGGCTCCCAGTAACAAAAACAACCCGTGCAAAAATAGCAGGTAATAGACCATGCGCGTCAGGGGAAAGCGCTGGCGTGTGGCCCAAATGATGGGAAGACCAATAAACACCGGCAGGGATTCCATCCACCAGGTAAGCCGATCGAAAGGCTCAATATACGAGGCAACGGTCGCCGCTACCAATAGCGCCAACATCACCAGCAGTTCACGAGTGCTAATCACGACAGGTCCCGATTCATCGCCTAATTGGGTTCACAAACCGCATTCAGCTCTGTCACCAGGCGCCGGTGAAAACCACCAAAACCGCCATTGCTCATAATGAGTATATGACAGGGCGACCGGGCTTCGGCCAGGGTTTTGGCCACCAGCTCATCAAGGCTGGCTATAACCCGGGCCGCCGCACTGCCGCTGGCAACCACTTCGGTGAGGGACCAGTCCAGTCCCTCGGGCTGATACCAGAACACCTGGTCGGCCTCATCCGTGGCCGCCGCCAGGCTTTCCCGGTGTACACCCAGTTTCATCGTATTGGAGCGCGGCTCTATAACAGCGAGGATTTTTTCATCACCGACTTTTTTACGCAGCCCAGCCAACGTAGTAGCAATGGCGGTGGGGTGGTGGGCAAAGTCATCGTAGACCCGCACGCCGGCAATATCGGCGAGCAGCTCCATACGCCGAGCGACGCCGGCAAACTCACAGAGGGCCTCACAGGCCTGTTCGGGGCGGACGCCCACGTGACGGGCGGCGGCGATGGCAGCCAGGGCATTAGCAATATTATGCTGACCAACCTGCGACCATTGCACGCGACCCTGCAGTTCATCGTCATGCAATACATGAAAGGCGCTGCCGTCTCCAGACACCATGCGTACTGACCAAAGGCCACCCTCGCCAGTGGTTTCGCACGGTGTCCAGCAACCCCGTTCCAGTACACCCGCCAGATTGCGTTCCGCTTCGGGATAAATAATCAGGCCTTCGGCGGGCACAGTACGTACCAGGTGATGAAACTGGGTCTGGATCGCCGCCAGGTCCGGAAAAATATCGGCGTGATCAAACTCCAGATTATTCATCACCAGGGTTCGCGGCCGATAGTGGACAAATTTGGAACGCTTGTCGAAAAAGGCCGTGTCGTACTCGTCCGCCTCGACGACGAAAAAAACACTCTCGCCAACACGCGCCGACACCGCGAAATTGCCCGGCACACCGCCGATCAGAAAACCCGGCGACATACCGGCGGCTTCCAGTATCCAGGCCAGCATGCTTGCGGTAGTGGTTTTGCCGTGGGTGCCAGACACCGCCAGCACCCAGTGATCCTGCAAGAAATGCTCCCCCAGCCACTGGGGACC
>DLXZ01000090.1:5339-6467 GCA_003448675.1 Porticoccaceae bacterium | reverse complement strand
CTGAATGCCCGCCTGCTCAAGCTGTGTGCTCATGGGCGGATAGACATTGGCGTCACAACCGCTGACCCGATGGCCTCGGGTCTTGGCCAGTTGCGCCAGGCTGCCCATGAAGGTGCCACAAATACCCAGAATATGGATGTGCATAAAATAAAATTCCCGCACACAATGGTTTCAATAAACTGCTCGAATTATCCCATTGCTGGCGGTCCGCCGCCATGCAATCCAGACGCCTTTACCGTATCATGATCGGCGCGATAGAACTTGCGCCTCCATGGGGAAAATATGCCGAAAAAAAACGCTTTTTACGCTCAATCCGGCGGTGTTACCGCGGTCATTAACGCCAGCGCCTGCGGTGTCATTGAAACCGCGCGCGCCCATCGCAAGCAAATCGGCAAAGTCTATGCGGGAAAAAACGGCATTATCGGCGCCCTGCGGGAAGAACTGATCGATACCAGTAAGGAATCAGCCAGCGCCATCGCCGCCCTGCGCCACACACCCTCCGGTGCTTTCGGCTCCTGCCGCCACAAGCTTAAAAACTTTACCGACGACCCCAGCGAATACCAGCGTTTGATCGAGGTGTTCAAGGCTCACAATATCGGTTACTTCTTCTATAACGGTGGCGGCGATTCCGCCGACACCTGTCTGAAGGTCTCTCGTCTCTCCGAGGATCTGGGCTATCCCATCCAGGCCATTCATATTCCCAAAACCGTCGATAACGACCTGCCGCTGACCGACAACTGCCCCGGTTTTGGCTCGGTGGCCAAATACGTGGCTGTGTCCACCAAGGAGGCCAGCCTCGATGTGGCCTCCATGTGCGACACCTCCACCAAGGTGTTTATTGTCGAAGTCATGGGCCGCCACGCCGGCTGGATTGCCGCCGCCGGTGGCCTGGCCGCCGACCAGGCCGGCGACCCGCCCCATATTATTCTGTTTCCGGAAATCGCTTTTAATCGGGAGAAATTTCTGAAAAAAGTGCGCAGTACCGTTAAAAAGAATGGCTACTGCGTGATCGTCGCCTCTGAAGGGGCTCAGTACAAGGACGGGACTTTTATTGCCGACGCCGGCACCACTGATGCCTTCGGCCATAAACAACTGGGCGGTGTGGCGCCGACTTTGGCGGCAATGATC
>DLXZ01000090.1:4912-5122 GCA_003448675.1 Porticoccaceae bacterium | reverse complement strand
GCCGACTTTGGCGGCAATGATCAAGGACGAGCTGGGCTACAAATATCACTGGGCCCTGGCCGATTACCTGCAACGCTCGGCTCGCCATATCGCCTCGGCTACCGATGTAGAACAGGCCTACGCCGTGGGCAAGGCGGCGGTGGAATTTGCGCTGGCGGGAAAAACCTCAATAATGGTCAGCATCGAGCGCAAAAAAACCAGAAAATACGG
>DLXZ01000090.1:4224-4629 GCA_003448675.1 Porticoccaceae bacterium | reverse complement strand
ATCTGGCCAGGGACTATTTGGCGCCCCTGATTCAGGGGGAGGACTATCCACCCTATAAAAACGGCACACCCCAGTACGCCAAGCTGAAAAACACGCTGGTGTCGAAAAAACTAAAAGGTCGATTCAGGATCTAACTCGGCCAGGGAACGACACAAAAAACGCCAGTCTTGAAAGCAAGGAGGCACAATGAAATCCGTATTGGAAAAAGTTTTTCATGGCGCGCTTTATGGCCTGGGCTTTGGGATTATTGTCGGCGGAATTTTTTACTACCTGACTAACAGACTCAGCAATGAAGCCATGAGCCAGTTTTCTACCGCTCCCGATGCTGTGGAAATCTCCTCGCACCGCAAGCTCGAACGGGATGGCAAACTCCTGATACTCGGTGAGCTCAAGAACACATCAGAT
>DLXZ01000090.1:3766-4000 GCA_003448675.1 Porticoccaceae bacterium | reverse complement strand
TGAGCTCAAGAACACATCAGATGACGATGCTCGGGGTATTTGGGTAACCGTCGACCTGTATCTCGATAACGAGTTTGTCAAACAATGTGAAGAATCGGTCAGGGGCACCCTGGCTCCCGGCGAGTCCCGCAACGTCGAAATTTCCTGCGGTGGCGGTTGCAAAAACAACCCCATTGTTGAGCACGATACTTACGAAATTTTTATTACCAGCTACTGAACAGGGTTTGTGCAAGT
>DLXZ01000090.1:374-3481 GCA_003448675.1 Porticoccaceae bacterium | reverse complement strand
GCAACAAAGCACGATCGAAATCGACGCTCCATTCTACACCTCCAGCAAAAAAGTCACCGGCCCGTCATTCGTTAAAGACACCTGCATATCTGCGCCAAAGATACCGCTTGCTACAGCCCCATGGCTGGCAGCCAGCTCCGCCAAAAAGAATTGATACAGATTTTCGGCATCTTGCGGGGGAGCCGCCGGGGTAAAACTGGGCCGCAAACCCTTTTTAGTGTCTGCGGCCAGGGTGAACTGGCTGACCACGAGTACGCCGCCGTCGATGTCTTTGACACTGGCATTCATCCGGCCCTGGGCATCGGGGAATATCCGATAATTCAGGACTTTATTTACCAGCTTGCCGACCTGCCTGGCGCCATCCCCATTTTCGATACCGAGCAATAGCAGAACACCGCGTTCAATAGCGCCGACGGTTTCACCATCCACCACCACCGCCGCCTGACTAACTCGTTGTATCAAGCCGCGCACGGTAAACTGGCCATTCTGGCTGAAGTCTGGCAATAAACCGCGAAGTCTTCATACATGGTGGCGAGCCCTGATAATGTCCGCCATTTCATCGGTGGCTTTGACCAGCGCATCGACCGTGCCCGGCTCGCCGGAAGCATGGCCTGCATTGCGTATCACTTCCAGCTTCATTCCCGGTAGCGCCGCCTGCAAATCAAAAGCCTGCCTCACCGGACACACCACGTCATAGCGACCATGGACAGCGATGGTTGGTATCTCTGCAATTCTATCTGCCTGTTCAATAATTACATTATCAGAGACAAAACAGTTATTAACGAAGTAATGGGCTTCGATACGCGCCATGGACAAGGCCACATGGGCCGAGGCGAAGCGTTCCACCACATAGGGGTTGGGATGCAGGGTTGCGCAGCGTGCCTCCCACAGCGACCAGGCGCGAGCAGCGCGGATTCGATCCACTTCATCGGCGCTGGTCAGATGCCGATGGTAGGCGTGGAGGAGGTCATCGCGCTCATTGACGGCGATGGGAGCCTGAAAATCAGCCCAGTAGTCGGGAAAAATCTCACTGGCCCCAAACTGGTAAAACCACTGAATATCTCTGGGTCGGCACAAAAATATGCCTCTTAAAACCAGGCCCAGCACCCGCTCGGGATGGGCCTGGGCATAAAGTAAACTGAGTGTGGAACCCCAGGAACCACCAAAAAGCATCCAGCGCTCAAGGCCCAGATGCTCCCGTATCAACTCCATATCCGCGACCAAATCCTGGGTAGTATTGTGCTCCAGCGCCGCGTGCGGTGTTGAACGCCCACTGCCGCGCTGGTCAAACAAAATGATGCGGTAAATGTCGGGATTAAAAAATCCGCGATCGCCGGGCGCACAACCAGCGCCCGGCCCACCGTGAACAAACACTACAGCGATGCCATTGCTGTTGCCGCTTTCCTCCACATAAAGAGTATGGCCGCCGGAAACCGGCAATTGATGGGTGGCATAGGGCGAGATCGCCGGGTAATGTGTACGCATCAAAGAACTCCGGATAGGGTTTTCGCTATGCAGGCGAATCAATATTGGCCAGCACCGCGCACAGCGCTGTGCCTACGGAAACATAAGCCAGGAGGGTAAAAATGGCAATGCGTGGAGACAGCAGTCCCTTAAACCGCTGCCCCTGGGCCCAGGGTAATGACCTTTACGAGCAGTATCACGACCAGGAGTGGGGGGTACCCTGCTACGACGACAACAAGCTGTTTGAGTTTCTTATTCTTGAAAGCGCCCAGGCCGGCTTGTCGTGGATAACGATTTTGCGCAAACGGGACAATTACCGTCGCGCCTTCGCGGATTTCAACGCCGAAAAAGTAGCCCGCTTTAATCGACGTAGTGTCGAACGGCTGATGAACGATGCTGGCATCGTTCGCAATCGGCTAAAAATAGAAGCGGCTATTAGTAACGCCCGACTTTTTCTCGATCTTCAGGTAAGTCACGGCAGTTTCGCCAATTATCTTTGGGACCATCTCGACGGCAGCCCCCTGCAAAACCGCTGGCAGTCGATGGACGATGTGCCGGCGACCACGGCGCTGTCCGATGCCATCAGCAAGGATATGAAAAAGCGCGGCTTCCGTTTTTTTGGCTCCACTATCTGTTATGCCCATATGCAGGCAATGGGCATGGTTAATGATCACATAGCGACCTGTTTCAGGCATGATGATTGTGCGAGGATAGCAAGCCAGCCGACTGGCAAAGCCGGCTAAATAATCGCCAATGATTGAGTGAAAACATAATCGTCATGGATCGATCAGACTACGCAGCAAATTTACCTTGTCCACATTGCCACTTGCCGATACATCCGCTCGCGAAAAAGTGTCCGCATTGCCAGAGTCCATTGAGCCCTCTCTCGCGGTTTGAATCAGCGACAAAAAAAACCATCACCGCATTGGGTATATGCACGGCTTTACTGAGTCTTTTTTATGGCGCTAAAGAAGCTTATTTTTACATCGAAAAACGACAACAGCAGCGGGAAATGTTCCTGGCGCATGTGCATGCAGCCGAGAAGTTTATCGAACTTGACAACCTCGCATATGCTGAACGCAGTCTTAAGGAAGCATTGACCATCAGCCCGGACAATCATAACTTAAGAGCTCGAGCCTTCCAGCTGGGCTCTATAAGCATCCTTAGAGAAGCCGATTATTACGGCGCGCAATTACCCGCTACTTATATGGAACCTATCCCCGCTTTAATTACCGAGGGCTTCGGGTTACTGGCAACAGATCTTTCCAATGCCCGCCAAGCGCTGGTTTTAGGGAATCTGGCCCGATTACTACAATTTGATCGAAGCTGGAAACAACCCGAAGCCATCGGTGATTTATTTGAAGATGCGCTTTCACTGCAGCCCCGCAATGCTGAAATAGCCTATTGGTATGGCGAATATCTGATCAACCAGGAATCCAACCTCGAACGGGGTGAACAACTGATCCGGCTAGCAGTCGATATCGCACCCGGAAACGCCCTATATATCGCCGGTTTAGGACGTTATTACGTAGAGTCAACACAGTGGCGGGAGGCTTTTTCTGCGTTCCAAAAAGCGATAGAACTTCGCTCCACACAACAAACCCTGCAACAAATCCGGGCCTCCAATGGAGCTGGTCGGGCAC
>DLXZ01000090.1:0-123 GCA_003448675.1 Porticoccaceae bacterium | reverse complement strand
ATAAGAGCCGCTGACGAAAACAGGGATATCGAAAGCGATGATTTTTTCGGTCTTTCGATGGCAAAACGAGTTGAGTTGATTAATTTCACTATCGAAAATACCCATAGGGATCGTTACTTTTAT
>DLXZ01000254.1:1597-4614 GCA_003448675.1 Porticoccaceae bacterium | reverse complement strand
CGACTTCCGTCACGGTAACATTTGTCCGTCTTCGGAGGCGGCGACAATTTCTGCGACGGTTTCGTCCTCGATCTGATCGCCATTATCGAGGTCAAGGTTTGTATGGATGGGAAAGGTGGCGATGCGTCGAAAATTTTCGACATCGCTGTCAGTAGCATAAACCGGCACGCAGTACGTCGATGCAATGGCGGCAGCCAGCAGGCTGGTTTTTAGCCGGGGTAGGTGGGTGGGTTTCATGGGAATGGCCCTTGTTGTCCGTGAGTATTGATGGTGTCTGCAAGTTATAAAAATACCGCCCCGTGGCGCGCGTGCCCGGCCCGATAGAGGGAGGGATCAGACTGGGGCCGCCACGGAGCGTAATCCGAATCCTAGGTTGCCAGTGTTACGAGCCCATGAACGTATTGTGAAAATTCCCTGACCCCGCCCAGTTTGGAAGAAGCTGGCACGAGAGATGCATATTTGTGTTTGTGCCAGCTGAAAGTGGCTTGGTTTTGCCTGGTAATGGGCATTAGTCATCCGAGCACGGGTCGCTATATGCACGTCCGTGCGCCAAAACGTAGCAAAAATCAGGTAGTAACAAGGAGCAAAGGGGCTCACTGGTCTGTATTAACTACAGACTTCGGTGGGCCTTTTTATTTAGGGCTTATTGCTGTGTTGATCGAGATAACGTGGTTCGAAATTTACGGGACTGTTAAAAAATACAGGTGCACTGCATGAGTACGACGCACCACCTGGATGATTCTGCTGATGTCACAGTGCCCGTTGCCAGGCGCATCGGAATTATCGGTAGCGGTCCGGTGGGTATGCGTCTGGCGCATGAACTGCTAAAGCGCAATCCCCGGGTATCGGTGCACCTATTCGGTAACGAACCTTATCGGCCCTATAACCGGGTACAGCTCTCTGCCGTACTTGCGGGTGAAGTGGAGCGGGAAGATATTTACCTTGATCTACCCGATAGCGAGCGCCACCCCAATTTCAAATTCACTATTTCGGTGATTACCTGCATTGATCCGGTGCGTAAAACCCTGACTGGTGCTGACGGCAAGCTACACACATTTGATGCCCTGGTTTTTGCCACCGGCGCACGCGCTCACGTGCCGTCCATAAAAGGAGTTAATCAAAAGGGTGTTTACACCTTTCGTAATTTAAAGGATACGGACTCCCTGTTCGCTAGGCTGACCAGTGCCCGAGAGGTTGTGGTGGTAGGTGGCGGCTTGCTGGGTATAGAGGCCGCGAAGGGACTAAGTCGCTTTAACACACGGGTGACTTTGGTGCAGCAGGGGCCGCGTTTGATGAATCGCCAGCTTGATGAGGAAGCCGCCGCCCTGTTGAAAAAGGAAGTTGAAGACAGTGGTATTCGAGTCATCGTTAACGCCGGGGTGCGGGAAATTCGCGGGGAAAGCAGGGTTTCGTCCATCCTCACCAATGATGGCGAGGAGGTGGCCTGCGACACGGTGCTTTTATGTGCCGGTATTACTCCCAATGTGGAACTGGCGCGGGATGCGGGTTTAACCGTGCGCGGCGGCATTGTGGTGGATGATCAGCTGCTGACTTCCGCGCCGGGTGTTTATGCGGTTGGTGAATGCTGCGAACACCAAGGCAAAACTTATGGCGTCGTCAATCCCGGCTACGAACAGGCTGCGGTTGCGGCGGCTGTTATCAGTGGCGAACAGGCTCACTATATCAGCACACTGGTGGTTAACCGTCTCAAAGTCATTGGTGAGGCGATTTGCAGTATTGGTGAAGTGGTCGATCTACAGGATCGACCCTTCCAGCGGGAATATGTTTATCGCAACCCGGAGCAGGGTATTTATCGACGGCTGATCTTCTATCGTCAACGCTTGCTGGGGATTATTGCCATCGGTGACTGGCCGGAACTCAGTCGCGTTCAGGAAGCCTTTACCGCACAGCGCCGCGTGGGTCTGCTCCAGATTCGCCGCTTCCTGCGCGGCGGTTGTCTGTGGTCTGAAAAAAGCGAAACCCGTATCAGTGAATGGCCGGCGGCCGCGGTGATTTGCCAGTGTAACAACGTTACTCAGGGCGAGTTGCAGGCTTGCTTGTCGCGTCAGCTTGTCAACGCGGATGAAAGTGCGGATGCGTGTGCGCACCAGCAAGTCTCGAATATATCCGATGTGGCGCCCGCTAGGGGCCTTGAACAGTTACGGGCCGAAACCGGCGCGGGTACCGTATGCGGTTCCTGCAAGCCTTTGCTGGTCAGTTTGGTTAGCGAGCATAGCGCCACACCCGTGCAGCCCATCAGCGAACGAGGCTGGTCAATCTTGTTGATGGCCTCGGTAGCGGCGCTTTTTTTAGTTGGCATTGTGACAGGATTGCCTGAGGCGCAAACCGCCGAGAGCGTCCAGCGCCAGGGCTGGTTCGAGTCCGTCTGGAACGACAAGCTCTGGAAACAAATTACCGGTTTTACCTTGCTGGGAATGACAGCCGCCGGCCTGCTGATGTCCCTGCGCAAGCGTTTTAACTTTGCCTGGATGGGCGACTTCGGAACCTGGCGGCTGGGCCACGCGGTGCTCGGTCTGGTGTGCGCGGTGGCGCTGGTGCTGCACACCGGTCTGCATCTGGGCGTCAATCTAAATTTTTTACTCATGCTTAATTTTCTGTTGGTGCTCACGGTGGGCGCTATGACTGGCATGGCAGTGGCATTGAGTCATCGGCTAAGCCCCGTGCGGGCGCGGCAATTACGTTTGGCTTTTAACCGCTTTCATATCGTTGTCAGCTGGCCGTTACCGGCGCTGTTGCTCAGCCATATTGTCAGCGTTTATTACTTCTAGGCGGTGATCGCTATAGACGTGTCGGCGAGTTGAGCGTAGCGAAGGGTTTGGAAACACAGTTTTGAATAAGTATTTATGGGTGGTCTGGATTTTGGTGACAGCGGCGATAGCAGGATTTTACGGATACAAGATGTTTGTTGATGCCGACAAGTCAGCCCTGTTGGTGGGTGAGGCTACATGGGGCCACTATCAGATAGAGCTCGCCTGTAGCGCCTGTCATAGCGAAGC
>DLXZ01000254.1:0-1327 GCA_003448675.1 Porticoccaceae bacterium | reverse complement strand
GCTCACGATTCTCACCCCAGGAAAAAATTTACCGATCCACGTAACGCTGACCGGGTGGAAATTCTCGATGCCCGCTACTGTGTGTCATGCCACACGGAACATCAGCAGGAACAGACCCGTGCCATGGGCGTCACCCTCCCCGATGATTACTGCTATCACTGCCACAAGGATATTGGCGAGGATCGGGACAGCCATAAAAACCTGGCGTTTGATTCGTGCGCCAGTGCCGGCTGTCACAATTACCACGATAACCGCGCCCTCTATGAAGAGTTTCTGGTAGGCAACGCCATGGGTCAGTGGTTGAAAACCCTGCCGGCCATCGACCAGCCTCAGGGGGCAGGTGGTGAATTGCCCGAGGGGTTTCACCACCTGCCCGGCTTTGAGGAAAAGCACGGGCAACACGCGGATATTCATGAGCAGTGGCTGGCCAGCGCCCACGGACAGGCGGATATCCATTGTGGTGGCTGTCATAGCAGTGAGTCCGGCGACTGGCTTGCAAAGCCCGGGATGGCCAGCTGCCAAAATTGCCACGCGGCGGAAGCCGAAGGTTTTTTACAGGGCAAACACGGTATGCGCCTGGCCCAGGGACTGGAGGCCATTACGCCGGGTGCCGCGCGTCTTTCATTTAACAGCGACAAACAGGCAGAGCCCCATTCCTGTCTCGCTTGCCATGGCGCTCATCGCTTCGATACTCAATACGCAGCTACCAGTGCCTGTTTGAACTGCCATCAGGATGAACACAGTACGGCATTTAACGACTCGCCCCATGGCCAGCTCGCGATCGCCGTGGCTACGGGGGAACTGCCCGCGGAACAAGGGGTGACCTGCGCGACCTGTCATCTGCCCCGCGTGCCGGTATCAGAACAGAACAAGGACGTCCTGCGCGTGGAGCATAACCAGAACATGAATTTGCGGCCCAACGAAAAAATGATCCGTCCGGTTTGCATGCAATGCCACAGCCTCGGGTTTTCCATCGACGCCCTGGCCGATGAAGCGCTGATCAAAAACAACTTTTCCGGACGGCCTACAGAACATGTCCCTTCCATTGATTGGGCATTGAAACGGGAGACCACCCAGTGATTTCCCACAACCTAGCAGGAGATAGTGCTATGAAGAAAAGACCATCACGCCTTGTTGCCCTGGCATTTGTCGTCGCGGGTTTAACCGCGTGCGGTGAAGAGAAAGCCGGTATTGCGCCGGAGCTATATACCGACTCTCTGTTTGCGGTAATGAAAGCGGACCGCACCAACTACACCAAGATGATCGTCAAGCGCCTGGGGCCGAAGGGCGCGGATGTAATCAACCCGGCAGAGCACTGGCAGGATCT
>DLXZ01000157.1:11936-12152 GCA_003448675.1 Porticoccaceae bacterium | reverse complement strand
AATGACGGGCGGAGCCGCTACTGTGCTCACGGCTATTAGCGGGGCGACTGAAAAAATTCCCCTGGGCACTTCGGTACTGGTGCTGCCCTGGCACCATCCGGTGCGTCTGGCCAAGATGATCGCAACATTGGATCAGTTGTCCGTTGGGCGGGTGATACTGGGCGTCGGTGTTGGTATAACCCGTGAAGAGTACGATGCTTTGGGCGTGTCGTTCAA
>DLXZ01000157.1:8258-11764 GCA_003448675.1 Porticoccaceae bacterium | reverse complement strand
GTCGGTGTCGGTATAACCCGTGAGGAGTACGATGCTTTGGGTGTGTCGTTCACCGAGCGCGGTGCCATTGCCAACGAATGCCTGGCGGCCATGAAGGCGCTTTGGAGCCAGGAACTGCCGGTTTTCAGCGGCAAGTATTACCAGTTTTCCGATCAGCTGTTTTCGCCAAAGGCCCGTAACCCCAATGGCCCACCTATCTGGGTAGGAGGCAACAGTCCGGCGGCCCAGCGGCGTCTGGTGGCCCATGGCGGTGGCTGGCATCCATTGGCCCTGTCGCCACAACAACTAGCCGAGGCTTTGCCCGGCGTCAGGGAACAGCTCGTCAATGCCGGGCGATCGGCCGACATTCCCGTGGCTTTGCGTACCACGCTGGAGATCACCGACGAACCCTGGGAGCGCCCGCCGGAACAGCGTCGAACCCTACGTGGAACCCTGCCCGAGCTGGTGGCCATGGTGAAGGCCTATCATGAAGCTGGCGTGACCCATCTGATTGTGGACCCTAACAGTGGTGATGTGGCTTATAACCGGGAAATACTTCATCGGATTGCGAAGGAAGTGCTGCCTCGGGTGGACTCATTAACTAAAGCGCGATAGCGCGCTATAGACAAAACGGGAAATCGGGATGAATCAATCGATCGCAGGTGTTGGTGCTGACCTGAATGAACTGGGTGCCCGCGCCGGTGCTTTATTGAAAGATCGGAAACAAACCATCGCGGTGGCGGAGTCATCCACTGGCGGGTTAATTTCCGCGGCATTGTTGGCAGTGCCTGGCGCTTCCTCTTATTTCAGGGCCGGGGGAGTCGTGTATACCCGCCAGGCCTGGGAGAGCCTGCTCCAGTCGTCCATTAAGACCGTGGGTGGTGATAAACCCCTCAGCGAGCAAACCGCGCTGCACCTGGCCAACAAAATCCGCCATCAGCTTGGTAGCGACTGGGGGGTTGGCGAGATCGGCGCGGCGGGCCCCAGCGGCACCCGCTACGGTGATCCCGCCGGGCATACCTGTATTGCGGTGGTCGGCCCGGAGGTGGAGCACTCAATTACCCTGCAAACCGGTGACGATAATCGGGGGAACAATATGTGGGCTTTTACCGGGGCGGCCCTCGGTCTGCTCGAAACGTCGCTTGCAGATTAATGTAATCAGGCCCCGTGACAAACGGGAGCACGGCTATTCCAGCGCCGCTGTTCAGCGCACTTTCAGTTGCATACGCAATTATTTTACCGGTTTCCTAATTGGCACTGTTGAGCGTGGATGTCAGCCAATTTAGCGTGGCATGTGGTGAGCAAGGTGGCGAATTCCGAGGAATGGGTAAGTTCTTCCCTCATCAGGCGTCTCGGGTTATCGCCATCGGGGTGAGGCGTTCGGGTTTTGCTGGCAGCCGCTTGCCGCAATCGGCTCCCGTAAGCATCGTCGTAGCTGGCAAGGCCCAGCTCGTCACTTGCATGTAAGTCTAGCCAGGTTTTTTACACATTGTTTATTTTCAGTTTTTATTTTAGATGAGTCGGTGTATCACCCAGGAGTAGCGAGACAGCCAGTTTGTTCTTTTTTATCATTAGCAATTGATTGTTCTTGTAGGGGTTAGCCACATCTTGTAGGCAAGTGTCGCGCTTGATGATTAGCAGGGTGCCACTGCGCTTGAGTATCCGCATAAACGGCGTATTTTTCCATAATGCACACTTTGATGTCTGTTTCCGCGATTGCCAGGTACGAAGCCATTAGCATTACGATCAATGCACGAAGCGTTTTTGACTGCTTGAAAAAAGACTTGCTCGCATGATTAGGAGGAGGTGCAGATGTCCAGCAAAACCCTTCAGTTAACCGATGAGCTCTATGCTTATTTGCAGGATGTTTCCCTGCGAGAGCCCCCGGTTTTGAAAGAGCTGCGTAAAGAGACCGCTACCATGCCGATGGCGGCTATGCAGATTAGTCCGGAGCAGGGTCAGTTTATGGCACTGCTGGTAAAATTGTTGAACGCCACCCGAACCATCGAGGTCGGGGTATTCACAGGCTACAGCACGTTGGCGGTAGCACTGGCCCTGCCCGCCGAGGGCTATGTCCTGGCCTGTGATACCAGTGCGGAATACACGTCGGTGGCTCGCCGTTACTGGCGGCGAGCTGGTGTGGCCGGCAACATTGATTTGCATCTCGCTCCAGCAAGAGAGACCTTGCGGAAAAAAACCGAAGCCGGCGAGCAAGGTAGCTATGACTTCGCTTTTATCGATGCCGATAAAACTGGCTATCGACAGTACTACGAACAATGTCTACAGCTTTTGCGCACCGGTGGTCTGATCGCGATCGACAATGTCCTGTGGGGTGGTTCGGTGATTGACCCGGAAAAGCAGGATGATGATACCCGAGCCATCCGGGCGCTTAATGACTTTATCAAAACTGATGAGCGGGTTGACATTGTCATGCTGCCCGTGGGTGATGGTCTGACACTTGCGCGCAAGCGTCAGACTTTGGATCTGGCTGAATAGCAGCTAGCTACCGTGTTTCTATTGCCAAACAGTCTAAAAACAAATCTTAGCCCGCCCCGGCGTTTACTATAATCCTCTACCGAGCGGCAATGGCGGGCTATCAAAGTGCGGAGAACCTGTATCCCGCATTTACCGAGATTTTGGTAAATCGCGGTAATGTTTTTTTCCTGACCAGGGCTTTTCCCGATGCAATTGAGCAGTATTCCGAAGCACTGGCGCGGCAAACGCCTGCCGCGCATATTTCCTATATCAACCGGGAAATGTATTACGAGAAACTGGGAGACTATAGCGCCGCCGGAGACGACTATCGACAGGCTCTGAAACTGGTTCCTGGTTGGCAAATCGCCGAGCAAAAGCTTACTCGGCTGGACATTCTAAAAACCGGGGAAATTGGGCACACGCACTAGACGTTGGCAATTAAGCGCTTGCTTGCTAGCGGTGAAACTTTTATAGCGCCGGGAGATACCGGTGTTGTTGATTTGCGTCACTGGCGCCGAGATGCCCGGGGTTAAAAGCGAAGGCCTCGATATTTCGGTGACCGACAATTCAGCATCCATTAATGGTAGTACCAGTCACGAAGAAAAGGAAGAAAAGGGCGATTACTATCGCAGCGAAATCAGTCGTGGCACCTTCTCCCGTGTACTTTCACTGCCGAGCGATGTGGACAGTGACAAGCGTAGGGCCACGTTCAAGGACGGCATTCTGGAGCTGAAGTTGCCAAAGGTGGAAAAAGCCAAACGCAAGAAAATCAGCATCGGTTAGGTCTGCCGCAGTCGATTTGGTAATCGGGCCCTGGTAACGCGGAGCCGGGGAAAAGAGCTCGCGGTGCCACGCCCGTTTTTAAATGCACGAGACCGGGCGCTTTATCCGGCTTTTGGATTAAGCACTTTCGTCGCTGCCGCTTCCACCACGGTGCCCTTATAGAAATCGGGGTTCAGGCCGCCATGAAGGGTGACCGAATTGGTGAAGCTAAAATCACGAAACTGGTCGGGGCTTAGAATTCCTTTTTCCACCAGTTCCCAGGCTTCTTG
>DLXZ01000157.1:7435-8026 GCA_003448675.1 Porticoccaceae bacterium | reverse complement strand
AGTTCCCAGGCTTCTTCCACCGCCTCGTTCATATTTGGTACATCCCAGTGACCGATATCGGAGCCGAGTACGGGCTTGAGTACCGCATTTAGCGGGTTCAGGCGTGGGTCAAAGGCAGTGGCCGTCTGGGGGTCATCGGCCTCGCAGCCGAAATAAAAGTTGGGGGTGAATTGCTCGCGTATATCTTCAGCGCGGGAAAACCCGCAGGCGGCAAACTCATCGAGCATGGCCGGGTCTTCCTCGTTTCTGGTCAGGTAGTCGAGGGCCAGATCTTCCGCTGTTAATTCGTGGCCGATCACCTCATCGCCGAATTCCTGGAACAGTTGAACAAGCTGGTCGTGATCCAGTGCATCGGGGTTGTAGTGTTCAAGGGCCTGGCGATTGCGCTTCTCCCAGTGGGCGATCAATGCCGCGTAGAGTGAGCTGGCCCAGGCTACGCCGCCCTCGAGAAAGGCGAACTTGAGGCTGGGAAAGCGGCGCGTGACGCCACCAAGCACTAACGAGCGGCAGAAGCCTTCGCTGGCCGCGGCGAAATTACCGATGTGGTTGAACATATAGTTATTAACCGACTGGCGGGGGGCCCCGCCGGGG
>DLXZ01000157.1:961-7189 GCA_003448675.1 Porticoccaceae bacterium | reverse complement strand
AGGGCGGGTCCCCCAGCCGGTGCCGCCGGAGTGCACGGTCACCGCCACTTTCAGCTCCACACATTTGGCCCAGAAGGGATCGTAGTCGTAGAGAGACTCTAAGCCAAGAGTGTCGAGCCAGGTGGCGTAGCGGCCTGCCTGCGGAGAGATTTCAGTGGCGGCGGCTATGGGGCGTTTAATCAGACTGGGCACCATGATGGCCTTAAAACCCAGCTCCCTGACTGCGTACTCCAGCTCCTCGATGCCCTCCTGGGGCGTGGTCAGGGGAATCACCGCCACTGGTGTCATGCGCGCGCGGTGGCTGCGGAAAATATCTGCCTGATAAGCATTCAGGGCCCGGCAGGTGGCGCGGCGCACATCCTCGGCCGGATCGCCGGGGAACATCAAACCAAGAGTCGGGTAGATGATGGCGAAATCGATGCCTATCTCATCAAGTCGCTTGTTGAGCAGATTGGGCAGGGTGGCGGTGGCGCGATCCAGGGTATTGCGTGACGGCAGTGCCCACCACACCGGTCGGGTCTGTTTTTTGTCCAGCCTTTCCTGGGGACTCATGGTGTACCAGTTAACTTGACGTTTTTCGAAACGCTGGGCAATTTCCGGCCCGGCCACTTGTTTCAGGTAGTCGAGAAATACCGGTGTAAATTCCACCGAGTGGCCATCGGCGTCGATGATGGGGTGGTCGAGCTGGTTTTTGATGCGGTTCAGGGTAGGACTGGGTTTCATGAGAGTCTGGCTTCTGAGGGGATGCCAGAACTCTATCACAGCGATCCGGCGTTATTAGCGATCCTGGGCTAATCGGCGCCGGAATAGATTGTTATCGGTTGGAGTCTTCCTGTGATTGCGTCGGGGTTCTGTTTCCGGCTTCGCGGATTGCCTGGTCAAGATAGTGCTCGTAAAAGGCGCCACTCTGGTAGCCGATCAGACGCGGCGCCAGCTCCGAACCTTGGTTATCGACAAACACGAGGGTGGGAGTCAATTGCAGTTGGTAGCGGGCAACCAGAGCGCTGGCGGAAACTGCTTTGCCCGCGAACTTCACCACAATTTGGGGTTCGTCGAGGGGCAGGGGTAGGAGGGTGAACTGACCGGCATACTTGCCGGAGAGTATCAAGGGCTTGAGGACTTCCTTTTCCAGAAGTCGGCAAAAGCTGCAGTCCGCGCGCGTGGCGTAAATTATGATCGGCGCCCCCGCCGCGGGTTCAACTCCAGCGAGTAACTCAAGGAAGTCCGTCTTGCCGGCGTGGACAGATTCACTAACAAGGACAGCAACAAGAACCGCCGCAGGACCAATAACGTTGGTATATTGGCGTTGCCAGCGTTGTGCCAGTGTTATGGACGTCGCCGTTATTCGTGAAAGTGCTGACATTGTTGTGGTGTAAGTTCCTAAACCCCTATCTCATATAAAAATAGATTATAGATATATGTTTGATAGTTATATAAAATTAACATAATTTAATAATGTATAAAAAGCAAGGTGCAGGAGGTTCTATGGAACGCGACTATATTATTTCATGGAAAGTGGCGGGCATTTCTCTGGGGCTGTTGCTGATTTTAGCTACTGCACTGGTCAAGCCATTGGGTGTTTCCACTCAGTTTGTCGTTTCCGATGCAGCTATTGCCCACAAAGTCGCACCAGCTTTCGCTGAGTCCAATACCTATTTGGCCAAATACGGAGAGAAAGAAAGCTGGGGCGTCGGCTATGGCTGGATGCTGGTGCTGGGCATGTTCGTCGGTGGCGGTGTGGCGGCGGCAATTTTTCGCAAGCGCCAGCCCGAGCAGGACAAAGGTTCACTGCCACCCATGTGGCAGGGCCGTTTTGGTGATTCCATGAGTAAGCGTTACGGCGCGGCTTTTCTTGGCGGTGTGGCCCTGTTGTTTGGCGCCCGGCTTGCCGGCGGTTGCACCAGCGGCCATATGATTAGCGGTATTCCACAGTTGGCCATCAGTTCATTTATTTTCGCCGCCACGGCGTTTGGGGCCGCGATTCTGGCGGCTAAATTTATCTATCGTTCCGGTGCGGAGAATTAATATGATGACCTTGATTATCGGCTTTCTTATCGGCTGCGCCTTCGGCGCGATTCTCTATTTGGGTGGGGCGACCAGTTACCGTCGTATTCTCGGCACCCTGCGGCTCAAGGATATGTGGATCATTAAGTTGATGGGTACGGCTATCGGCGTTGGCGCTCTGGGTATCGCACTACTCGACCTGGGTGGATGGGCCAATATGTCGGTCAAGCCCACCTATGTCTGGGGTGTCGCCATCGGCGGTCTTATTTTCGGAGTCGGCTGGGCGGTATCCGGTTTTTGTCCCGGTACTTGCGTGGTGGGCGCCGCCGAGGGGAAAAAAGACGCTTTGGCGACACTACTTGGCGGGCTCGTGGGTGCGCTGATTTTTTCCCTGGTTTATCCTTATCTGGAGGGGCTCATTAATACCGCTAACTTCGGCAAGCTCACCCTTGACAGTGCCATAGGTATCAATAGCATTTGGCTGGCGCTGGCGATTTTCGTAGCGTTTATCGCTATGACCTTTTTCATACTGAAAGATAAATACGAGTAGTTATTGTCGGAACCAAACACTGACCCTTGTTCAGGGATGAACCAGGGTATAACCGCGTTTTATTTCCTCGACCATAAAAGCGACGCCCGTCTGTACCACTTCTACATTATTTAGCGTTTGGGGGCGTTTGCCTGTTTTTCGTTCGATGGTATCCAGGGTATTGCCGCAGGCATAAAACCTGACGCCATGGGTAGCCAGGCTGGAGATTCTTTCCGCGCGCGCGATAGTTGCCGCGTCAGTGCTTTTCGTCAGCAGGTTTATCCCGGCGCCAAAGGCGATCACCTGGATATCTACCTTGTCCTGGCCGCCGTAGTGTTTCATCAGATTATTGGCGATATCCAGGGCCGCATCATGATGGACGCTGGCGGCGTCGCTGACCTGCAAAATGATAAAGGCTTCGGCAAAAGGCTTGTCTTCGCTGAGTCCGGATGCCGATGCCCTTGAGCCCAGGGCGACGCCCATGGCCACCAGCATCAGAACAGGGAACGCGAACAGGCGCGGGGCCAGGCTGAAAGCTTTCGTGCTATTCCAGCGCATAAAGCGAGATTGGTGGGCCATAGGCAGTGCTCGATCCGGGAGCAAGCTCCAGTGGTTTGCGAGTTTTAATTATAGTCTGCCAGCCCCGGATTGCCCTCCACGCCTTTTAGTACCGGGTTATTGCCCCGTGTGATATTCACCGTTTTGGCTGCGCGCAGGTAGTCAGCCACCACCTCCCATACCGGTGCGCCCGGCGCCTGGGAGGCAACGGTTGCCCAGCCGGCTACTTTATAGCGTTTGCTGGCGTCCAGCGGGGTGCCGTCGAGCAGTTCCAGGTCATCGATGCGCTTGCCCATGGCGGCGTTGGGGGCGCAGCTAAAGCGCAGACCACCGACGCGCACCATATCGCCACCCTGTTGATAATAGGGGTCGGCATTGAACAGGTTGTCGCAGACGCTTTCCAGTACAAACCTGATGTCCTCGCCGCTCATCTCCCGGACATAGGTCTCCGGGTAGCTCATGCAGGTCTGGTCCAGCACCCGCTCCATGGTGATAGTCTCGCCAGGCAGGACACTGGTGCCCCAGCGAAAACCCGGCGACAGGCTGATCTGGGCATCCAGCACATCGCGCAGGGCGTCACAGATAAGCTGATCAAAAGTGCCGGAGAAATTACCGCGTCGGTAGAGCAGGGATTCGGTGACCGCCAGTGGCTCGTTCAGGGTGGCCAGCCAGGGAGTGCGTACTTCGTCGATATAGGTCTGCATGGCCGGATCGGCCGACAACAGATTGGCAAAAACCGGCAGCAGACGGTACTGGAAACCACTGATGCCCGAGGCGCCAAACTTGATATCCAGCACGCCCACGTACTTGCCGTTGGAGCCGGCATTGGTGACTACAGTCTTGCCGCCGGGGTTTTCCACGGTTACCGGCAGGGGTACGCCGTCGTGGGTGTGGCCGCCGAGGATGAAGTCAATGCCGACCACTTCGCTGGCCAGCTTCAGATCCACATCCATGCCGTTGTGGGACAGCAAAACGACAGCATCGGGTTTTTCCTGCTCGCGAATTCGGGCCGACAGCTCGCTCAGTTCCTGAGCGCGAATGCCGAAAGTCCAGTCCGGAATAAAGCGCCGTGGATTGGCGATGGGCGTATAGGGAAAGGCCTGACCGATTACCGCAATACGCCGTTGGTTAAGGGTTTTGATGACGTAGGGCTTGAATACGTGACCACTGTCCTCGTCATACACCTCGGTGCCATCAAACAGGGCATCTTCGGTGGCTTTGACATTTTGGGCGACAAACTCGCCATGAAAAGCGCGGGCGTTTTCCAGCACCTCCTCCGCCTGGTAGGTGAACTCCCAGTGGCCGGTCATCACATCCACGCCCAGGCGGTTGCAGGCGCCGACCATATCCTTGCCCCGTGTCCACAGGGCGGTGCCGGAACCCTGCCAGGTGTCGCCGCCATCCAGCAGCAGGGCGCCGCCGGGGCTTTCCCCCCGCAGGCGGTCGATCAGGGTTTTCAGGTGGGCAAAGCCACCCACTTTGCCGTAGACAGCCGCTGATTCACTGAAATCCAGATAAGTGAATGCGTGGATGTCGCGCTCGCTCAAGGTCAGACTTTTGGCGGCGGTGAGTTCGGCCAGCAGGTTTTTCCCCACCAGATGGGGGAAACGGCCCCGCGCCTGACTGACGCCGATATTGACATTGGGCTCGCGAAAATAAACTGGCTGGAGTTGGGCGTGGGTATCGGTGATATGAAGGATGCGGGCTTCGCCGGAGGCAGGCAGATTGTAATAATCCTTTACCGCATTGCTATTACTGTCGAGCCGGTCGCAACCACTGAGCCCGGCGACGACGCTGCCCTTCCACAGAATATCGAGAAACTCCCGGCGGTTCATGGCTTATTTTTCATCCTTTTTATGGGCGGGTGTTTTGGGTAGCCGGTCCCGCCAGGCCTCCTGCTCGGCTTTCGCCTGGGCCAGCGAAGCGTCCGCCAGCGTTTCCGCCTGTTGGGCCAGTGAGAGGGCTTGCGGGAACTTTCCCGCCTCCAGAGCCTCCGTGGCGCCGGTCAGCAGCTTGCCGGTTTTGCTCCAGGCATGTCCGGCGGTTTTGGACGCCTCGTACTGTTCGCGGGCCTGTTCGATAGCCTGCCGGGCTTCGGTAGCGGGTTCCGGCGCCGGTGCCGGGTTTTGTTCTGAGCAGGCCGCGGTCAGCAGGCCGGCGCTCAACAGGGCGATAGCTTTAAATTTGGGAGAAGGACTGTTTTTGTTCATTGGCTTTGATTCCGCTGCCGTCACGTGTCGAATGACCCAGAGCGTTACTTGCGTATTGCCGGTCCGTTCCAGGTCAGGCCATTGCTGATATAAGTGAGGAAATATTCGAGGTTGCGGTATTCAGGGCTCTGTCTGGGGAAGGGCTCCGCGCCCACCTGCTCATTGCAACGGGCGAAACGTCGATGCAGGCTGCCCA
This sequence comes from Porticoccaceae bacterium, assembly GCA_003448675.1. Lineage (GTDB taxonomy): Bacteria > Pseudomonadota > Gammaproteobacteria > Pseudomonadales > Porticoccaceae > HB2-32-21. The sequence continues at coordinate 1,692 of DLXZ01000157.1, read as the reverse complement.
CGTCCTGCCATTTGAGCCGGTAGGCGGGCCAGTGGCTGACGTGGCCGAGTGACGCGCTGAGGTGCTCGGCGCGCAGGCGGTTGCCCGCCAGCTGTACATGACAGCTGGTGCAGGCGAAGTTCAGTTGTCCCCGTCGGGTAGTATAGAAGCGCTTGCCTTCGTTGTAGGCGGCCAGGGCGCCGGCGCTTTCCGGTTCCTCCATGGCAATGATCTGGCCCCTGGACTGCCAGGCTATATAGGCGCTCAGGCGAACCATTTCAGCGCTTTTGTAAGACAGGGGATCGCTGCCATGGGCCTCGCGGCAATCGTTAATGGCCAGCTCCAGGGTGACGACTTCACCGCGGCCTTCATCGAAGTGGGGGTAGCGGTTTTTGACCGCGCCATCGCCAAAACAGTCGCTATAACTGGCGCCGTTGGCCAGAGGACTGTTGTATAGCTCCTCACCTTCGTCGACAGCGACTTCATAGGGCGGAAAGTCTTCCAGCTCCAGCCATTGTTCCCGGGCGTTCTGGTCAAAGGCGTAGACGCCATCCTGGTGGGCGTTTACCTCAACCGCGGGAAAACGCTTCTGATAGTAGGCGCGCATCGCTTCCCGGTCTTCGGCCGGTGTTGCGCTGGCAAAGCCCGATAAGGCCACTGTTAAAGCCATCAGCGCTGTTTGCATTGCGATCAAGCCTGGCTTGAGAATCATAGGAACCCCCTCGTCTTGATTGGCCGGCTTTACTTCAGGA
>DLXZ01000157.1:0-763 GCA_003448675.1 Porticoccaceae bacterium | reverse complement strand
CGTCTTGATTGGTCGGCTTTACTTCAGGGTGAGCTCGCCAGATCCCGTGTCCCCGGTGTTGTCCACCCAGTCCACTTTAATGACGTCACCGGCGACGCAGTTTTTGATCTGGAAAGACAGGTAGGGGTCCTTGGATACCGAGGGTCCCCAATTGCCTTTCATCACCAGCTGACCGTTTTTTTGCAGCGTGACGCTCTGAATAAATTTGGCCGGAATCAGATTGCCCTCTGCGTCCCGCCGGGTGCCTGTTTCCATGGGGTGGGGAATCAGCAATTTAATCTTGGCGACCCCGTCTTTCAGCTTGCCACGAATTTTTACTTTAGCTGCCATATCTGTTCCTCCTGTACTCAGCCGCCACAGCCGCCGATGGTGACCTTGACCTCGTTGGTGGCCATATAGACCTTGTCGGAGGTTTTCACTAGCGCACGCACCTTTGAGCTCTTACCCATTTTCACCCGGAATGACACCTCGGCCACGGCATCAGGGGTGAGATCAAAACTGGCGGAAAGGGGGTTGGGATTGGCGTCCACGATCAGGCTGATACTCTGCACGTCGGGCAGGTCGGTGGATACGGTTACTGGTACCACGGCGCCATTCTCGGCGATATCCGGGGTGCGCAGTTTGACCGCATCGCTGTCCTCCACGCTCAGGCCGGGGAATAGTGCTTCCAGGGCGCTTTCGGTACTGGTGGCGCTAAAGCCAGTGCTACTGGCAAACAGGCGGCCGGGCAGCAGGGCCGCGCCGGCCAGGGCGAGCATGCCAC
>DLXZ01000002.1 GCA_003448675.1 Porticoccaceae bacterium | reverse complement strand
ATCGCCGAGACCGGCGCCGGGCAGCACGGTTTTGCCACCGCGACGATGGCTGCCCGCTTTGGTTTTGAGTGCAAGATCTACATGGGTGCAGTGGATGTCGCCCGACAGCGCCCCAACGTGTTCTGGATGGAAAACCTCGGTGCCACCGTGGTCGCCGTCGAAGACGGCCAGCGCACATTGAAAGACGCCATTAACGAGTGTCTGCGCGACTGGGTCACCAACATGGCGGATACGCACTACGTGCTGGGCACGGCCTGCGGACCCCATCCCTTCCCGGAAATGGTGAGTTTTTTTCAGGCCATTATCGGACGAGAAGCACGCGAGCAAATCGTCGCCGAAGCCGGGCGGCTACCGGACAGGGTTTTTGCCTGCGTCGGTGGCGGCTCCAACGCCATTGGGATTTTCCAGGGTTTTATGGAGGACGACGTGGAACTGGTGGGTGTCGAAGCTGGCGGCCATGGCCCCGAGTCCGGCCTGCACGCGGCGCGCCTGGCTTATGACGATGCCTCGGTGGGTGTCGCCCAGGGCTTTAAAACCTACTTTCTACAAAACGATGACGGCAATATGCTGGAAACCCACTCCATTGCCGCCGGGCTCGACTATATCGGCGTCAACCCCATCCTGGCCGACCAATGGCAGAAGGGGCGGGTGCGCTTTGAGGCGGCCACCGACGAAGAGGTGCGCGAAACCCTCAAGCTGGTGATGCGCACCGAAGGCCTGATTCCGGCCCTGGAGAGCACCCACGCATTTGCCCGGGCTTTGGCGGAAGCGCCCAGTATGTCCGGTGATGAAGTGATACTGATCAACCAGTCTGGCCGCGGCGATAAAGACATATTTACCGTCGCCGATGCGATCGAAGACGATCACTGGAAGCAGTTTATTAAAGATAAGGCGGTCGAATATGGCGCTTGAGCAATACCTGCGTGAGCGCCTGGCGCGCAAGGATCTGCTGCTGATGACCCACGTGGTCTGTGGTTATCCTTCCTTTGAAGACAACTGGGCTGAGCTGGAGGTCATGGCTGAATTCGATGTCGACGTGGTCGAATTGCAGTTTCCCTTTTCCGAGCCCTCCGCCGATGGTCCATTGTTTGTAAAGGCCAATCAGGAGGCCATCAACCACGGCGTCCGGCCTGCCGACTGTTTTGAATTCATGCGAAAAGTCAGCGCCCACTTTCCTTTTAAAGTGCTGATGATGGGCTACTACAACACGGCATTTAAAATGGGCTCCCAGGCCTTTGTCGACCGCCTGGCAGCAGCAGGCGGCTGTGGCTATATCCTCCCCGATCTGCCGGTAGAGGAAGCGGGCGAGTTGCATGGGCTGTCAAAAAGCCGCGAGCTCGCGCCCATCGTGCTGATGACGCCGACCAATACCGAGGATCGCCTGCAGGCCCTGGCCGACGCCGCCGAGGGTTTTATCTATGCTGTCGCCCGCAAGGGGGTCACCGGCAACAAAACCGAAATGGGTGAGGACTTGGATGCCTTTATCGCCCGCTGCCGCGCCCATACTGACCTGCCCATTGGCGTTGGCTTTGGCGTCAGCCAGAAAGCCGATCTCGACTTCCTGCGCGGCAAGGCGGAAATCGCCATTATCGGTACCGCAGCGCTGAAGGCCTGGGAAGAGGGCGGTGAGGAAAGCCTGCGTGGTTTTTTTTCCGGCTTGCTGGGCTGATTACCAGCGATTAAGCTCAGATGTTGATTTAGGCGCCGAATACAGTACCGTTATCATCCTCGTCTTTGTCGTCTTCCATGCTTAGGGTTTCCCTGTGCCCTGCAGCATAGTTGGCGCCTTCCAGCAGGCGGATTTTTACATGCAGGTTGCTTTCGGAGTCAGCGTTTTTCAGGGCTTCTTGCTCGGATATCTGGCCGTTTTTATACAGTTCCAGCAGCGCCGAATCGAATGATATGGCGCCGCCCGTTTCATTTTTGGCGATGGCATCGCGAATCGATTCGAACTCGCCTTTCTCGATCAAACTGGCGATATAGGGTGTGTTGAGCATCACCTCAACAGCGGGTATGCGCTTGCCATCCTTACCTACCAGCAGCCTTTGTGACACCACCGCCCGGACATTCATGGCCAGATCACTGAGTAACTGGCGGTGAGAACTTTCCGGGAAAAAATTCACAATCCTCTCCAAGGCCTGATAACTGTTAGCGGCGTGCATGGTCGATAAACACAGGTGGCCGGTTTCGGCATAGGCGACCGCCTGATGCATGGTCTCGGCGTCGCGGATTTCACCGATGACGATGACATCGGGCGCCTCGCGCATGGCATTTTTCAGGGCATTGGCGTAACTGAGGGTGTCCAACCCCACTTCCCGCTGGTCGATCACCGATTTCATGTGCGAGTGGACATATTCCACCGGGTCTTCCACGGTGAGTATGTGGCCGGTTCTTGAGGCATTGCGAAAGCCGGTCATGGCCGCCAGCGTGGTGGATTTCCCCGAGCCAGTGGTGCCAACGAGGAGTACCAGGCCGCGGGGTTCGAGAGCCAGGTCTTTTAGTACTTGAGGCAAATTAAGCCCTTCAACCGTGGGAATATCTGATTTGATGTAGCGAATCACCATGGCCACATCGCCGCGTTGCTTATAGACGTTGATACGAAAGCGACCTATGCCTTCAAAAGAGGAGGCGAGATTCATTTCCAGTTCTTTTTCGAAGGTTTTGATCTGCTTGTCGCTGAGGATGCTATAGGCCAGTTCCTGGGTCATGCCGGGTTTCAGGGCCTCCTGATTCAGGGGGGTGGTGAGCCCTTCGATTTTGATATTGACCTTTGACCCGGTGCTGAAAAAAAGATCGGATGCCTGTCTGTCGACCATCAATTGCAGATAGGGCTTAAGCTCCATGGTGGTTTACCGGTTGGTGGTTGAATAATTATTGTACAGGTGTCATTACTGCCTTGACCGTGATTGGCAGTGCATCTCGCGACAAATGGCGGTTCCCTTGATGGCAATCAACATGACGTGATCCTACAGGCGCTGGAATGGTCGATACTGACTTTCCATTCCCAGGCTTATGGCTACGGGCTGGCAGGTGATATGCCCGTGGTAGGTGTTGACGCCTTTGCCAAAACCGCCGTCCGTTTTCAAACTATTTTCACCTTCGGCAGCGAGCTTTAGCGCATAAGGCAAGGTGGCGCCGGTCAAGGCCATGGTTGAAAGACGCGGGTAGGCGCCTGGCATATTGGCCACGCAATAGTGGATCACATCATGATGCACATAGATGGGGTCTGAGTGGGTGGTGGGCCGTGCTGTTTCCACACAGCCACCCTGGTCGATACTGACATCGACAATCACGCTGCCCGGCTGCATGGTTTTGACCATGGCTTCGCTGATTACATGGGGTGCTCGACCACCGCGCACCAGCACGCCACCGATCACCAGGTCGGCATCGCCCAAATGCTGGGCGATATTCGCCTCGTTGGACTGGATAAAGTGAAGATCCATATCAAGCGCCCTTGCCAGGCTCTGGGTGTTATCGGGCCGGTTACCGGCCACGTAAACCTCCGCTCCCAGTCGGGCGGCCACCTTGGCGCCGTGCTGGCCAACCACGCCATCGCCGACAATCAGGACCTTGCCGTAACGCTGATCGAACAACTCCGCGAGCAGCATGCCCCGACCGCCATTGAATTTTGCCAGGTAATAGTTGCCGACGGTGACGGCCATGCTGCCCGCCACGGCGCTCATCGGCGCCAGAAGCGGCAGTTTGCCAGAGTCATCCTCGACGGTTTCATAGGCGATGGCGGTGGTGCCGCGGGCCAGCAGGGTTTCGGTCAGTTTGGGGTCGACACCCGCCAGGTGGAAATACGTGAACAGCAGCTGTTGCCGCAGAAAGTCGTATTCGCGGGCGGCAGGTTCCTTGACCTTGAGCACCAGCTCGGCATCCCAGGCTGCTTCGGTGCTGACGATAACAGCGCCGGCGCTTTCGTATTCGCCATTAGTGAAGCCGGACCCGGCTCCAGCGTCCTGTTCAATGGAAACATTGTGGCCAGCGTCGATCAGGGCCCGTGCGCCGACCGGAGTGAGTGCAACGCGATTTTCATCGGCCTTTATTTCCTTTGGGATACCAATTTTCATACGCCATTCCTTTAATCGTTGGTGCCGTGATCTATATTCGGCGATGCTGGAACCCAGCGTTGTGCGCTTGCGCCTCCCTGGCATTGCGATAGGTCAACCAAATAATAGCGTCAGCGTTATCAGGTGGAATTAGCTCAAGATTCTTTATCTAATGAAAGCATAGGCTAGAAAAAAATTTAACCACCATTGAGGATGAGCATATGAACAGAATAGCGGGATTGGTAATTGTTGCTAGCCTGGCGCTGACTGCCTGTGTCCGCCATCCACACCACCATGCAGGGAAGGATATTATTATCGATACGAAAGGCGTGGATATGAACGCCTACTATCAGGATCTGCATGAATGCCGCAGCTATGCCGCCCAGGTCAGTACGGGTGAGCGTGTGGTCGGCAAAGCCGTGACCGGCGCGGTAGTGGGCGGTGCGCTTGGCGCTATCGTCGGTGACAGTGATGCGGCGAAACGCGCCGCTGGCGCCGGTGGTCTGCTTGGTGGAGTCAAGGGCGCGGGTCAGGCCCATCAGGAAAAACAGCGGGTGGTGAAAAACTGTATGCGCGGGCGGGGTTACCGGGTGCTCAACTAAGGGCGTGTTAGACTGGCCGCTCATTTTGATGAGCACCTTGACATGTCTGAGAAATATTCCACTGCCGAACTGCAGGTCAGTTATGGCATCGGTCGCCAGATGGGCGATCAGTTGTCCAATAGCCCCTTTGAAGATCTAAAGCTGGATGCCCTGTTTGAGGGTATCGCCGACGCGATGAATGGCCAGCCGAGTCAGGTTGAATCCGCGACGTTGCGAGAAGCCTTTGACACCGTCAACAAGCGTATTGAAGAAGCCAAGGCGGAAGACAAGGAAAAACATGCTGGTGAGGGGGAACAGTTTCTGGCTGAAAACGCTCAGCGTGAAGAAGTCACGGTTACCGAATCGGGCCTGCAATACGAAGTCTTGACTACCGGCAGCGGTGCGACGCCGAGCGCGTCTTCCAAGGTCAGTACTCATTACGAAGGCAAGTTGATCGATGGGCGTGTCTTTGATAGCTCCTACCAACGTGGTCAGCCGGCGGACTTTCCGGTCAATGGCGTTATTGCCGGTTGGACCGAGGCATTGCAGATGATGGAAGAAGGGGCCAAATGGCGTTTGTACGTGCCCTATCACCTGGCCTATGGTGAAAAAGGCGCGGGTGGTTTGATCGGGCCCTATGCGACGCTGATTTTTGACGTCGAACTGATCTCGGTATTAAGTTAAGCCACAATTAAGTTAAGCGACAACAGAGCCTGATGGGAGTTGGCGATGTCCAGCTCCCGGTTTTGTTGGGTATGGAAAAACAAACCAAATAATAAGCAGGGCGGGAAAGTGACTGAAAACTCCTTGCAACAAGACGTGCTCCTGCACGAGCAGCACGGGCATATCGGCCTGATTACCTTTAATCGACCGGAGCAGCGCAATGCCCTGTCGCCACAATTGTTGCGGCAGTTGTGTAAGGTGCTGGCGGACTGGGCGGCTTGCGGTGAAATCAGGGTGGTGATCTTTACCGGCGCCGGAGACAAGGCTTTTTCCGCCGGCTATGACATCGGGGCGATAGAAACCGTCGGGCCGGGTCACAAAGAGAAGAAGGCTGACGGTGGTAGCGCCACACCCTTTGAACAGGCGCTCAGGGAAGTGCGCAATTTTCCCTATCCCACCATTGCCATGATCAATGGCCATTGTTTTGGTGGCGCACTGCATCTGGCGCTGTGCTGTGACCTGCGTATCGCCGCTGATCACATCTCCATGGGTATGCCGCCGGCCAGGCTTGGCGTGGTTTATGGCCCGGACGGCCTGCTGGAGTTTATTCAGGTTCTGGGCAGCGCTAGGGCGCGGGAGTTGTTGTTTACCGGGCGACCTTATCGGGGCCAGGAAATTATCGAGATGGGCCTGGTCCGCTATCTCGTCCCCGGGGAAGCCCTTGAAAACACTGTGTTTGCCCTGGCGAATGAAATTGCGGCCAATGCCCCTTTGGCGCTGAAGGGCATGAAACGCATTATGAATATGGTGGAGGCGCCGGACTTTAGTGATGAGCTGAAAGCCGAGGCCAGGAAACTGGTGGCCGAAGGTTTTGCCAGCGCCGACCTGAAAGAGGGGCAGCGCGCTTTTCTGGAAAAGCGAAAGCCGGTCTTTACAGGCAAGTGAGCATAGGGCGAATGACAATACAGCAGGTTTATTCCGCTGAAAGATAATAAAAAGAGCAGCGAATATTGAAGGATTTTGCCGAGAAACTACAACGCTTCGCCGGCGCGGTGGAAGCACAGGATGGGGACGCCTTCGGCGCACTGTTCACCGAAGGCGCGGTTTACCACGATGCTATTTACGGCGCCATCCATGGCCGCGAAGCCATTGCCAAAATGATGGCGGTGGATTGGTACAGGGACGGTGACCAATGGCTGTGGGATATGCACGAGCCTGTATGTGACAGCGAGCGGGGTTATGTGCGCTACGTGGCCAGCTTTCGATCGGTTAACCGCTTTAGCGAGGGTAAGCGCGTGGTGGCCCAGGGAGTAGGTATGTTTACCTTTAAGGATGGTCTGTTCGATACCTACCACGAAATCGCCAATGGCACCCCGGCGCTGTGGGATCTTAACGTCAGGGGCGAGCATCTGGAGCGGGTGGTCAAGCGTATCGCCGACAGCCAGCGATCAAGCCCGTCTCTGGCCCATCATTATCGGGGTGTGCGTTCCTGAACACAGGCACGCCTGGTAAAAAAACCAGTTATTAATCGTCGTGGTTTTTCTGCTCAGGTCTCTTGCAAGTTCCTACCGCTGGTTTCACTCAGCATAATTACCGAGATCAGTGTCAGTACCGAGGCGACCGCAATATAGACCGCCACATAAAACACGCCAAACTGGTGCCACAGGGCAGTGGCGATCATGGGCGCCAGCGCTCCCCCGAGGATGGCGCCCAGTTGATAACCGAGGGAGGCGCCTGAGTAGCGCACGTGGGTGCTGA
>DLXZ01000089.1 GCA_003448675.1 Porticoccaceae bacterium | reverse complement strand
AAGGTGCTGGAGCATATGATCGACTGCTCGCTGATGCTCGAAGGTTCTGGTGATAGCCGCTTCCGCACCCTGCGTAGCAACAAAAACCGGTTCGGCGCGGTTAACGAACTGGGCGTCTTTGCTATGACTGAGCGTGGCCTTAAGGAGGTCGCCAATCCTTCCTCCATTTTTCTTCAGCGCGGTGACGAAGTCGCCTCGGGCAGTATCGTCATGGTGGTCTGGGAGGGTACTCGGCCGCTATTGGTCGAACTTCAGGCCCTGGTTGACGATAGCCACCTCGGCAACCCCCGACGGGTCACGGTCGGCATGGAGCACAACCGTCTGGCCATGCTGCTGGCGGTGTTGCATCGCCACGGCGGCATTATGGTGGGTGATCAGGACGTCTTTGTGAACGTGGTCGGCGGGGTTAAAGTCCTCGAAACCAGCGCCGACCTCGCCGTATTGCTGGCCGTGATCTCCAGCTTTCGCGACCGGACCCTGCCCGACGATATGGTCGCCTTCGGCGAAGTAGGCCTGGCTGGGGAAATCCGCCCGGTGCCCAACGGCCAGGAGCGCATTCGAGAAGCCGCCAAACACGGCTTCAAGCGGGCTATCGTGCCGGCGGGCAATGTGCCCCGTCAGAAAATAGCGGGGATGGAAGTGGTGCCGGTGCGGAAGATTGCCGAGGCACTGGAGGCGCTTTTTTAACCCTTTAAGTGCCTGCAGCACTTCTTTTGATAGAAAAGCTGATCGAGTGGGGCCCCTGGACAGTTTTCCATCTGCGCGTACAATGCCGCCAGCCATGGTCCCGAGAGGGCTTGAGGGAATTCAAGACGCTGGGCTTTAATTTATGCCCGCGCCAACTGAAGCTGTCCCCGCAACTGTATCCGGCGAGAACCTCCTGTAAGCCACTGTCCTTGTGATGGGAAGGCGGGTGGGTTTGGTGACCCGGGAGCCAGGAGACCTGCCGTGGCAGCGTTGTGTGCCGGTGGTCGGGTGAACTGCTGGAGCGAGTCGCTGTACCTTCTTAATGTCGGGCATCCCGTGGAAGTCCCGCGTCATGGAAACAGGTGATCCGTGCTGATAACGCGCCAGGTTGAAGCTGCGTTGTCGGTTCTCTTTTGATTCTCCACAACCGGCTTCTGTGTGTTGTTTGCTGACAGAGGCATTTGCCATGAATTTAACGTTTTTTTCCTGCGGGCGATTTTTAACCCCCGCGTTCCTATTTTCCCTTTTATTTTTTATTGCCGTTCCGTTCTGTGTGCAGGCTGAAGAAGCGGGTGTTGACGACCCGTCGGTTCAAGCGGAGATCGTCGTTACCGCTACCCGCTCACCGTATAGCCTGGGCCGCGTAGCCAATCATGTGGCGGTGATCGGCCGTGCGGACATTGAGCGCAGCGGTCATGCCGACGTGGCTGCGCTGTTGCGTAACCACGGCCCGGTGCAGGTGCGCGATAGCATGGGCAATGGTCGCGACGCGCGTCTGGCGCTGCGTGGTTTTGCCAGCTCCGCCAATTTGCTGGTGCTGGTGGATGGCCGGAAGCTGAATAATTCCGATCTCGGCGGCCAGGATCTCACGGCGGTGAGCCTGAACGACGTAGAGCGTATTGAAATTCTCGAAGGCGGCGCCGGTGCTTTGTTTGGCGATCAGGCTGTTGGCGGGGTGATCAATATCATCACCCGTGTGCCCGTGGACGCCGGGGGTCAGATGAGCGTGACCAGGGCGAGCTATGACCGGGAAAGTTATGCACTTAATTATGGCCGACAGGTAGGCGATGGCTGGTTTTATCGTTTTCACAGCGAACTGGATCGCGCCGATGGCTACCGGGATGACAGTTCCCTGAATTATGAAAACTACAGTGGCCGCCTGGGCTACCGCTATCAGAGCGATGTCGGCAGCGGCCAGGTGTTTGTGGAATCCCGCCTCAGTGACAATGAATCCCGACTGACCGGCGCACTTACGGCGCTGGATATGGCGGGCGATCGCCGGCAGGCGGGTTCCAGCTTTAATGATTATGCCGCCGATAACCGCAGCTTGCGTCTGGGTGTGGAGCATCGCTTCAATGATGCGATTCAACTGCTGGCCAGCTTCAGTGACCGGGACGAGGATGTACTCATTAACAGCAGTTCCGGCTTTGGCGATGCCATCAGTCTGCAAAGCCGTCGGGTAAAAAACGTTGACCCCCGCCTGCTGGTGACCCTGGGCGACTGGCGCGTGACCGCGGGCGTGGATCTGGAGCGGGTAGACTACACGTTTGATATCGACTTCGGCTTTGGTTTTAGCGGCAGCGCCCACGAAAACCGCAAGCGCAGCGAGTATCTCCAGGTTTTGTATCAGGTCACTGAAAGCCTGCACCTGCAGGGCGCTATACGCCATGCCCACCTGGAAACCGAGGTGGAGTCCAGCTTCGCCGGCCCGTTAGCGGATTACGAACAGGGCGTAACGGTGCATCAGCTGGGCGCAGTCTGGCGGGGTGATTTTTCCAGCAGCAGTTTCTTGTCGCGCATGTTTTCCGAGGCTGGGTCCTGGCGGCTTTATCTCAATCGGGATGAGACTTTTCGCTTTCCTCTGGCCGACGAAAACGTGGATTTTTTTGGCGCTGTTAATTTACTGGACGTGCAAAAAGGCGTGGCCTGGGAGCTGGGTGGTGCTGTGGAGTTGAGGCAGTTTGATGGCCGTCTGGCGCTGTTCCAGCAGGATAATCGCGATGAAATCGGCTTTGATCCGGGCCTTGGTTTTTTCGGCGCTAACACCAACTATGATGATACCCGCCGCCGGGGTATGACTGTGGCTCTGGACTGGGCAAGCGAGCAGCCCTGTTTAGTGGGGGGGCAGTGCTCCGCAGGGCTGTTATACACGTACCTGGATGGGCGTTTTACCGATGGCGTCTATCAAGACAAGCGTATTCCCAACACGGCTCGCGAACTGGCCAAGTTTCAGTTCAACTACCGTCGTGGCGGCCTGGAACTGGGTAGCGAATGGCTTTACACAGGCAGTCAGACCCTCGATCTGGCCAATAGCGCCGGCAGCACCGGGGGCTATAGCGTTGTCAATCTTGTCGGGCGCTATGAGCGAGATCGCTGGACTTTACAGGCGCGTATGAACAACATTACCAGTAAGGAATATACCGAGCTGGTGACCTTTTTCGGGACGC
>DLXZ01000250.1:5217-7701 GCA_003448675.1 Porticoccaceae bacterium | reverse complement strand
CCGATGCAGGTGTTGATCTCGTGGGCCCGGCCTTCTGTGACCTTGCGGGCAAAATGGGGGTCGGCGAGCATGGGTCGGGCCATGGATACCATGTCTGCGTCGCCGCTGGCGATGATATCCTCGGCCACCTCCGGGGTGTTGATGCGGTTGGAGGCCACCACCGGAATAGTGACATTTTCGGTGATATTGCGGATGGCAAAGCGCCAGGCCGCCCGCGGTACCATGTAGGCGATGGTGGGAATGCGCGCCTCGTGCCAGCCAATGCCGGTATTAAAAATCGTCACGCCGGCCTGTTCCAGCGCCTGGGCCAGTTGCACGATCTCGGCGCCGGTAGCGCCGTTTTCCACCAGATCGATGGCGGAGATGCGATACATGATAATAAAGTCGTCACCGACCTTTTCCTTCACCCGCTTGATGATTTCAAGGGCGAAGCGCATGCGGTTTTCATAGCTGCCGCCCCATTCATCAGCGCGCTGGTTGGTGCGGGTCACCAGCATCTGGTTAATCAGATAACCCTCGGATGCCATGATCTCGACGCCATCGTAGCCGGCTTTTTTAGCCAGCAATGAGCAGTGGGCGTAGTCCTCGATAGTTTGTTCGATTTCATCGCTGGTGAGCGTATGGGGCTTGCAGGGATTAATGCGTGAAGGGATGTCCGAAGCGCCCACCGGCTGTTCGATCTTGGCATTGCGCCCGGTGTGCAGCACCTGCATAAGAATCTTGCCACCCTCGGCGTGTACCCGGTCGGTAACCAGTTGATGGAGGGGAATATCGGCCTCGTCGTTAAACATCGGCCCGCCGGTCTCGATTACACCGGTGGCATTGGGTGAATAACCGCCGGTGACTATCAACCCGGCCCCGCCTTTAGCCCGCTCGCCATAAAAAGCCGCCAGCCGTTCAAAGGGCATGTCCAGCAGCTCCATGCGGGTATGCATGGAGCCCATCATGATACGGTTTTTGATGGTGGTGAAACCCAGGTCGAGGGGCTCAAGAAGGTGTGTAAAGGTCATAGGACGTTCCCGGTGAAAATCATGAAATCAGTCTGGCGCGGTAGGGTAAGAGATTTGTGGTTGAAATGGAACTTCAGCCGTTAGAATGGGCGTTTCAACCTGACACAGATGTGCGGCCAAGGCGAGCAAAGGAAAGCCTATGAAATACTTCAGATACTGGATTGAAGCGAAGCATCGCATCAATATTTTCGATCGGCCGGAGGAGATTAACCTTCTGGTTGGCTCGAATGTTTCAAAGGAAGACGCACAACAGGAAGCTTTGCTGAGAGCGAAACGGATCGAGGAGAGAATCGCCAGCGGCGCCCCAAAGGATGAGTACGAGGCGGGAATCAAAGAGTACGTTGCCGAAGTTATCGACGATTCGAACGTGGTGACGGTTTGCCGCTACGGTGCAAAAATCCTCAATACTAACCAGTATTCGGTACTGGATCTGGACGATTATCCGGTGGGCATTTGGGATATGTTCAAGCCCGTCCGTAAGCTGGGTAAGAAGGAAAGGATTGTCTATAAATTCGAGGAAAGTATTCGCCGGTTTCCGCAGCTCGGTACTGACTTCAGAATTTACGAAACCGCCAAGGGCATCAGGATTATTGGCAGCAAATATATCGACCCCGCTGATCCCGGCAACCAGCGGCTGTTGCGGAAGTTGAACGTCGACTGGCTTTACTTGGTCCTGTCCAGTAAGCAGGGGTGTTATCGAGCACGATTAACCCCCAAGCCCTATCGTATGCGCATCAAGACCATCAGGGTGCGTACCCCCCTTGTTTGTGAAACCGACGCCTATCGGTCCTGGGCGCAAATGTATGAAGAAGCATCGCAGGCTTATTCGGTGGTTCGTCTGATTAAGACCATGGGTCGGGATTTTTCCAATGACCGGGTTATCAAGCTTCACGATGCGCAATGCAACGCGCATAAGGGTTTGAAGCTGGCTTAGGGACGCGGTTGAAAAGAATTGGCCACGCGCGCCATTGATTACGAGCTTTGTTTTTGACAAATCTCCAGGAGGCAGTCCGAGCAGGTGTTGTCGATGCTACCCTTGAGCTGTTATTACTTCTATTACTCAAAACAGGTTATTGATTGTATTGCCGGGGGGTATCAGGATGTTGAGGAAAATAGCCAGTCGCGTTTCTCGCCCGGCGATGGGGCGGCGATTTAGATGCTTGAATCACTGATCATCGGTGCCGCACTGCTGATCCCGTTGGCTGCGGGGCTAACCGCGGCCTGGCATGCTTTGCTCTACAAGCGCGATTCCCGCGCCGCCTTTGGCTGGATTAGCGTTAGCCTGTTGTTTCCCCTGGTAGGCGCCTTGCTGTATTACCTGCTGGGTGTGAACCGGGTGGAAAGTCGGGCGCGTCATCTGGATGGTCAGCGGCGTAAACGGCGGTTTATCGAGTTTGAACGTGGTGCGGGTCTGGCTGAGAACACAGGATCCGCGAAGGTTCAACCCGGCCCGCCGGGCCTGGTCAGAGCTGGC
>DLXZ01000250.1:2754-5023 GCA_003448675.1 Porticoccaceae bacterium | reverse complement strand
CCTGTATCCGGCCATGCTGGAAGCTATTGAAGGGGCCAATGATTCCATTTATTTGACCACCTATATTTTTGAAAGCAACTCCACGGGTCGGGAGTTTATTGATGCGCTCGCCGCCGCTGTTAAGCGCGGTGTGGACGTGCGAGTGATGATTGATGGTCTGGGCGAGAAATATTCCTTGCCCAGACCAACACACTTACTCAGGAATGCTGGAGTACGGTTATGCCGGTTTAATCCACCGCGCCTGTTTCCGCCGTCTTTATCGTTAAATCTACGCATTCACAGAAAAATTTTGGTGGTGGATGGGGGTATTGCTTTTACGGGAGGAATCAATATTGGAGACCGACATCTTGTCAGCAGGCCCGTGGTGAAAAGTCCGGTGGCGGACTTGCATTTCTCGATTAAAGGTCCCGCGGTAAATCAAATCCAGCAGATATTCGAGCGGGACTGGTTGAGGAAAACCGGCGAGCACTTGCCCGAGGTCGAAACTCAGGCTGTACTGGAACATGATGGCGGCAGTGATTGCCGGATTATTACCGATGGCCCGGATGAAGATCTTGATCGTATTGAGCTGGTGTTACTGGCTGCGATCAGTTCAGCCCAACGGGCCATCTGTATTATGACGCCTTATTTTTTACCGTCCCGGCAGCTTCTGGGTTGTTTGCAGGGGGCGGCCTTGAGGGGCGTTAAGGTGCGGATTATTCTGCCGGCCAGGAACAATCTGCCCTATGTTCACTGGGCCACTCGCAATATGCTCTGGGAGCTGCTGTACTACGATATTGAAATTTATTACCAGCCACCGCCCTTTGTGCATTCCAAGCTGCTGCTCATTGACGAGGGCTACGCTCTGGTGGGTTCCGCCAATATCGACCCACGTAGTTTGCGGCTCAATTATGAGCTGGGAATGGAAATCTACGACGACAAAACCACACTCGAATTGCAGGAGCACTTCCAGCAAACCCTAACACAATCGCGCCGGGTTACTCTTGAAGAGGTGGATAGTCGACCACTGGCACAGCGGACGCGGGATGCCCTGTGCTGGCTGTTTTCGCCCTATTTATAAACCGGAGGATGTGAGCGTGGTTACGGCATCGGGAAATTAAAAAAGCCGGGGCGCTAGCACCCCGGCTTTAGCTGGTTTTGAGTCTTCCTGCTAGTAATTGTATTGAATTTCAGCACCGTAGATTTTGCCCTTGCCACCGATGGGCGAAAACGTTGCTCCCGGGAAGAAAGGCAGTTGCGCGCTTCCGCCAATACGTACCTCGTCTTTCAGGTTTTTCCCGTACAGTGAAATGGTAAGTTCATCGTTCACCTGCCAGGCGAGGCTCGCGTTGACCATGTCGGTTTCTGGGCCGAAAGTTGTGTTGCTATCGTTAAAAGCAAAGCGGTCGCGGTGGGCGAAGCTGGCTCTTGCGGTGAGCATACCCAGGCTACCGAGGCTGTAATCATAAATAATCCCCGCACCATACTCCCAGGGAGATTGCCGCGGCAGGTCGAGGCCCAGATCATCGTCATCGACTACGCTATCCCCCGTCAGGTCAAACAGGATTTTGTTGTAATCGCCGTCCACATAACCACCAAAGACCTGGACGGAAAGGTTTTCGGTAATCAGCGCGGTCATTTCGAGCTCGGCGCCGGAAATGGTTACTTCAGCCGTATTTTTGATAATCTGCACGACACCAAGCGCGCCCGTGGTAATGACTTCGCGCTGCAGGTCGTCGACTTCATTGTAAAAGGCCGCCGCGTTGACGCGCAGCCGGCCATCGAAGAAATCCTTTTTCATACCGATTTCGTAGGTGTCCTGCTCTTCCTGGTCAAACGGACCGGGGGAGACGCCGGGGTCGGTATTACGCAGATTGTAGCCCCCACTGCGGAATCCCTTGGAGTACGACACGTAGTAAAGGCTGCTTTCATCGGGCGCCCATTGCAGACCCACTTTGGGGGTAAAGCTTTCCCAGTCCGCGTCATCCTGAAAGTCGAAGTTGCTACAGGCGCCGGTGGTGATATCACAGGCATTAAAAGGCAGGGTGGCGATATCCGCTTCCTTGTCTTCGATGGTGTAGCGACCTCCCAGTGTCAGTGTCCAGGCGTCGTTCAGGGCGATATCGGCCTGGCTAAAAAAGCCCCAGGTCTCGGTTTCCATGATGCCGCCACCAGTGACGTCAACGGCTCCGCCGAGGATTAATCTGCGTTCGAGGTAATCCATTTCCTGGGTAAAGTAATAGATACCGCTGGTTAACGCGACGCTTCCAAAGGTGCCGGAATAGCGCAG
>DLXZ01000250.1:650-2472 GCA_003448675.1 Porticoccaceae bacterium | reverse complement strand
AGAATGTTAACGATCTGGCCGTCGCCAAAGGCCACATCCATATTGGCCTCAAGGATCACATTGTCCCAGCGGTAGTTATAGCGGCCTTCTTCGTCGACGGCGAAGTTAAAGTTTTCTTCTGGAAACAAACCGGTGTTTTTTGCGGCGGGGCCATCGCCATGGGATTGGCCGTATTCGTAGCGCAGGATCAGGTCAAGAGTATCGTTTACCGCATAGGTAAAGGCAGTGCGGACCATGCGAGTGTCCGCATCGCCAAAATCATCGTTGCCATCGAAATCGTTTTCAAAATAACCACGATCATCGTTGTAATAGACAGCGAGTTTGGCGCCCAAACGGTCGGTGACCGGGCCGGATATCACCGTGGATGCCGTATAGTTAAGACCGGATTCAACGCTGAACTTACTTTTCATGTGAAATTCATCACCGGGTAAAGTGGTGCGCATCAACACCGCACCGCCAGTAACGTTGCGGCCAAACAGCAAGCCCTGGGGGCCGCGGAGCACTTCCACGCCGGCCAGATCGAAGGTATCCAGCACAATGCCATTGACCAGGCCGTAGTACATACCGTCTACGAACACGCCCACGGTTGGGTCGATAGATGGGATTGAACTGTTAATACCCAGGCCACGGATCGAGAAGTTTGCGGTGGCTCGTGAGGTGCCCACTTCATCCAGTTGAACATTGGGTGTGGCAAAGCCCAAATCCTTGATTTCGCGCATATGCAGTGCGTCGATTTGAGCCTCGTCAAAAGCGGTGACCGCGAGCGGTGCATCCTGAACGCTGATGCCGCCTTCTTTTTTGGTCGCCGTGACTAAAACTTCGTCAAATAGAATTCCGGCGGTCTTGCCGGTTTCAGCCAGAGCGCTTGTCGACCCAAGCGCAATTAGCGATGCGCCCAGTGCAGCGCGCAGTCGCCGATCTACACGTCCTTGCCGTAGGTCTTTCATGTTTCCCCCTCAGGTACATTTTTAGTATTTTCAGCGTACCTGATGCCCCTAAACAACCCGGCATCGTTGACGCCTCAACCACTTAATGTAAACCAATTGTCATGGTTTGTAAAACCCAGGGTTATATTGCTTCCCAGCCTAATGAGGGTGGGAGCTGATTTTTTATCATCGACGGTGGCGTGCGTGCACGGATGTGACGGGATGCAAGCCAGGTGAGGTAAAGTGAAGTATGAAAAGGGGGGCCGCAGGTCTGACATCGGACACCGCGAAACCGTGTGTATAGCCGTTTCGCGGGGTGTGCTGAGTTTTTTGATTTAGGACGTCAAGACCAGCGGGCGATGACGATGATCCTCATCCGATAATCGAACGCTTGGAGATTTCCTCCAGCATCACTTCCGTCGCACCGCCGCCGATGCTCTGCACCCGGGCGTCGCGCACCATGCGTTCGATGGCGCTTTCGCGGACATAGCCAAAACCGCCATGAAACTGCTGGCAGGTATACATGGTTTCGTTGACCAGCTCGCAGCAGAAAGCCTTGGCCATGGAGACTTCCTTGACGCAGTCCTGACCCATGGAATCCAGCCAGGCGGCGTGGTAGGTGAGTTGCCGGCCCGCTTCGACCTTGGCCTGGAGCATGGCCAGGCGTTGGCGGATGGTCTGCTTGTCCCACAGGGTTTCACCAAAGGCCTTGCGCTCCTGCACGTATTGCAGGGTTAGTTCCAGGGCCTTGGAGGCCTCGCCCATGGATTGCGCCGCCAGTACGGTGCGCTCATTCTGGAAGTTGCGCATGATGGAATAAAAGCCCTTGTTCACTTCGCCGAGGATGTTTTCCTTGGGCACCCGGCAGTTTTCAAACACCAGCTCGGCGGTGTCGG
>DLXZ01000250.1:0-469 GCA_003448675.1 Porticoccaceae bacterium | reverse complement strand
ACCAGCTCGGCGGTGTCGGAGCAGCGCCAGCCCTGCTTGTCCAGGGCGCGGCTGACGGAAAAGCCTTCCATGCCTTTTTCGACAATAAAGATGGTGATGCCGCGCGAGCTTTTTACCGTGGTGTCGGTTTTTGCCGCGACGAAATAAACATCACCCTTAACGCCGTTGGTGATAAACATTTTGCTGCCGTTGAGCACATAGCTGTCGCCATCTTCCACCGCAGTGGTGCGCATACCCGCCACGTCGGAGCCGGCATCGGGCTCGGTGACTCCCACGGCGCAAATCTTTTTGCCGCTGATCAGATCGGCCATAAAACGGTCTTTCTGCTCTTTATTGCCAAAATTTTCCAGGTGGGGGGAGGCCATATCCGTGTGCACGGTGACAGTCACGGCAAAACCACCGAAGGTGGAGCGGCCCAGCTCCTCGGCGAGGATGACACTGCCCAGGGTATTCATATTGCTGCCGCCGT
>DLXZ01000095.1:859-10537 GCA_003448675.1 Porticoccaceae bacterium | reverse complement strand
CGATAATCTCCTGCTGAATTTTTGGGTCCAGCGCTCCGCTCATGCCGTTACAGGTGGTGCAGGCAAAGCCGACGATGCCAAAGCCGAGCTTTTCAAGTTCGGACAACAGATTGGCTTCTTTCAAATACAACTCGGCAACTTTTGAACCGGGCGCAAACGAGGATTTCACCCAGGGTTTACGCACCAGACCCAACTCATTTGCCTTACGGGCCAACAAGCCTGCAGCGACGACGTTGCGGGGGTTACTGGTGTTGGTACAACTGGTAATCGCGGCAATAATCACCGCGCCATCGGGCATTTCACCCGGCTTTTCTTCCCATTCACCGGCAATGCCTTTGGCGGCCAGTTCGCGGGTGGCAAGCCTGGCGTGGGGGTTGGATGGCCCGGCCATGGTGCGCTCAACGGCGGACAAATCAAAAGTCAGCACGCGCTCGTATTCCGCGGTTGCAAGGGCATCAGCCCAGAGGCCGGTTTGTTTGGCGTAGTTTTCCACCAGGGCCACCTGCTCTGGCTCGCGGCCCGTAAGATTGAGGTAGTCGATGGTTTGCTCGTCAATGTAGAACATCGCGGCAGTGGCGCCGTATTCCGGCGTCATGTTGGAAATGGTAGCGCGGTCACCGATGCTGAGGCTGGAGGCGCCTTCACCGTAAAATTCCAGATAGGCACCCACCACGCGTTCCCTGCGCAGAAACTCGGTCAGTGCCAGAACGATGTCAGTC
Source organism: Porticoccaceae bacterium (assembly GCA_003448675.1). GTDB lineage: Bacteria > Pseudomonadota > Gammaproteobacteria > Pseudomonadales > Porticoccaceae > HB2-32-21. The sequence continues at coordinate 9,818 of DLXZ01000095.1, read as the reverse complement.
GCGGTAATGCCCGGCTGGCGTTTACCTGTCAGCTCAACGCCGACGATGTCGGGCAGGCGCATCATGGAGGGACGGCCCAGCATCACGGTTTCGGCTTCCAGACCACCGACGCCCACGGAAATCACGCCCAGGGCATCCACATGAGGCGTGTGGCTGTCGGTGCCGACGCAGGTGTCGGGGAAGGCCACGCCCTCACGGGACTGCACGACCGGCGACATCTTTTCCAGGTTGATCTGATGCATGATGCCGTTGCCGGCGGGAATTACGTCGACATTTTTAAAGGCGGTTTTGGTCCACTCGATAAAGTGGAAGCGGTCTTCGTTGCGGCGGTCTTCGATTTCGCGGTTTTTTTGAAACGCGTCGGGGTCAAAGCCACCACACTCCACCGCCAGGGAGTGATCAACAATCAATTGGGTGGGCACCACCGGATTGACCTTGGCGGGATCGCCGCCCTTCTCCGCAATGGCATCACGCAGACCGGCCAGATCCACCAACGCGGTCTGGCCGAGGATGTCGTGGCACACCACGCGGGCCGGATACCAGGGAAAATCCAAATCGCGTTTGCGCTCGATCAGCTGCTTGAGCGCATCGGTTAGATCCTCCGGCTCACAGCGGCGCACCAGTTGCTCGGCGAGAATGCGCGAAGTGTAGGGCAGCTTGGCGTAGGCGCCCGCCTCGATGGCGTCAACGGCGGCACGGGTGTCAAAATAATCCAGATCAGTGCCCGGCAGGGCTTTGCGATAGTCGCTATTCATAACTTAATAAAACACTCTCAATTGATTTTGTAACTCATTGAAATAAAAAAGGAGCGCCTTTTGCCTGACACCCCTTTTTTGTCTTCGCGTCGGCATTGCGCGCGGCTATCAACGCTCTCCGATGGCCGGCACCGGACGCAGGTCTTCGCCGGTGTATTCGGCGCTGGGGCGAATGATTCGGTTGTCCGCGCGCTGCTCGAACACATGGGCGGCCCAGCCGGTCAAACGGCTCATCACAAAGATGGGCGTGAACAGCTTGGTGGGGATACCCATGAAGTGGTAAGCCGAGGCGTGGAAAAAGTCAGCGTTACAAAACAGCTTTTTCTCCCGCCACATAACTTCTTCGCAGCGCACGGATACCGGGTATAGCACGGTGTCGCCAACATCCTTGCCCAGCTTTTCCGCCCACTCCTTGATGATGGCGTTGCGGGGATCGGACTCGGAATAAATCGCGTGGCCAAAGCCCATGATTTTGTCCTTGCGAGCCAGCATGCCCATCATTTCCTCTTCGGCATGATCGGGGCTGGTAAAGTTTTCGATCATGTCCATGGCCGCCTCATTGGCGCCACCGTGGAGGGGGCCGCGCAGGGAGCCAATGGCGCCGGTGATGCAGGAATGCAGGTCAGACAGGGTGGACGCACAAACCCGGGCGGTAAAGGTGGAGGCGTTGAATTCATGCTCGGCGTAGAGGATCAGCGATACGTTCATCACCCGCTCATGAAGTTCGTTGGGCTTTTCGCCGCGCAGCATGTGCAGGAAGTGCCCGCCGATGGAGGCGTCATCCGTCTCGGTTTCCACCTTCACACCGTCGTGGCTGAAGCGATACCAGTAGCAGATAATAGAGGGGAACGCGGCCAGCAGTCGGTCTGTGAGTTGTTCCTGCTGACTGAAGTCTTCCTCGGTTTCCAGATTGCCGAGAAAAGAACAACCGGTGCGCAGCACATCCATCGGGTGGGCTTCGGCGGGAATTCGCTCCAGTACGTCTTTAAGCGCCTGAGGCAAACCGCGCAGGCCCTGGAGCTTGATTCGGTAGGCATCAAGCTCGGCCTGAGTGGGCAGCGCGCCTTTCAGAATAAGGTGGGCGACTTCTTCAAAGACGCAGTTTTCCGCCAGGTCTTTAACGTCGTAGCCGCGATAGGTAAGGCCAGAACCTTCCTTACCGACTGTTGAAAGTGCGGTTTTTCCCGCCACCTGACCGCGCAGACCCGCACCTGATAGTTCTTTTGCCATAGCGTCTTTCCTCTCTAATATTCTTTGTTTGTCGGTATTGTCTTATTTGTTTTTGCCTTCGGCAAAAAGTTGATCCAGTTTTTCTTCGTATTCGTGGTAACCGAGATAATCGTAGAGTTCCATACGGGTCTGCATCATATCGACCACGGCCTTCTGGTCGCCCTGCTCCAGAATGCTGGTGTAAACCGTTTCCGCCGCCTTGTTCATGGCGCGAAACGCCGATAACGGATAGAGCACCATATCGACGCCCCACTCGCCCAGCTCGGCTTTATTGTACAGCGGAGTCTGACCAAACTCAGTGATATTGGCCAACAGCGGCACATCGAGACCAGCGCGGAAGGCGCGATAGTGCTCTTCCTCGTTTACTGCTTCGGCGAAGATACCGTCGGCGCCGGCATCGACGCAGGCCTGGGCACGCTCAATGGCTTTTTCCAGGCCTTCCTGAGCGAAAGCATCAGTGCGGGCCATGATAAAGAAATTATCGTCGGTTCGGGCATCGGCGGCGGCTTTGACCCGATCAACCATTTCTTCCAGGCTGACGATCTCCTTATTAGGACGGTGTCCACAGCGTTTTTGCGCTACCTGATCCTCGATATGCACCGCAGCCGCGCCAGCGCGGATCATATCCTTGACCGTACGGCTGATATTAAAGGCCCCGCCCCAGCCGGTATCGATATCCACCAGTAACGGCAGCTCAGTCGCCGATGTGATTCTACGCACATCTTCCAGCACGTCATTCAGGCTGGTCATGCCCAGGTCGGGCAATCCGTAGGAAGCATTGGCAACACCACCACCGGACAGATATATGGCCTGGTGACCAATGCGTTCAGCCATCATCGCGCAGTAGGGGTTAATGGTGCCCACCACCTGTAAAGGTTTATTGGCTTTGAGTGCGGCACGAAAGCGAGCACCGGGGCTGGAATTTTCAGACATCTTGTATCCTCTCCTGAGTGGGATAGTTTATCCGTTTCGGTTTGATAAATGCCCGCTCAGCGGGCGCATATTTGCCGTTCAATATTCATGCGCGAGGCTCGAATATGCCGACGCATGAGCATCTCGGCCATCTCGCCATCGCGGTCGGCGATAGCCTGGACAATGTGCTGGTGCTCGGCGTAGGCGTCCACTGCCCGGGGGCTCACCATGCCGAACTGGTAGCGGTACATACGCACCTTGGTGTAGAGCTCGTCGCAGAGCAGATGAATCAACTTACTGTTTTGGCTGGCCTGTACCAAACGATAATGGAAATCCAGATCGCCCTCTTTCTGATAGTAAGCCCTACCTGCCTGCAAGTCGCTGTTTTCCATATGGGCCTGTAACAGGCCGCGAACTTCTTCGATGGCGGCATCGCTCATGCGCTCGGCGGCGAGCCGACAGGCCATGCCTTCGAGGGCTTCGCGCACCTGGTAGATTTCCAGCAATTCCTCGACATTCAGCTCCACCACCCGGGCGCCGGCATTGGCTCTGCGCAAGACCAGGTAGACCGATTCCAGGCGGGCGATGGCTTCGCGCACCGTGCTGCGGCTCGCACCGTAGTCCCGGCACAACTCCGCCTCGCTGAATTTGGTGCCCGCGGCGATCTCACCGTGAATGATCCTGGTTCGCAGGCGCTCATAAAGCTGATCAACGGCGCTGTTGGTAAGCTGTGAAGCAGTATTGCCCTGCAAGGGGAATCCAATTTCGTCTGACAGGGCGCGTTTTATACGCAAGGTAGCGGATAATATCAAGCCAATTGTCAGACAATTGCTCGCGACCCAGATTAAACAGGAAAGTAAACCGCCACCGATGTGCTACAAACCTGCTCTGCACCTAGTGCAGGAATTCCAAAGCCGGCATAATGCGTGCGAGTTGTGTCGTTGTAACTTCCATGCCTCGAAAAACCATCCGCCGCTGGCTGCCGTCGCTCGCTAAAACAGAAATTAGCGATAAGTCCCGCTCGGGCTGGATGGCGGCTATCGTTAACGATCCACACCTGTTACACCTGAATCGCCATTCGGTGTCCGGTGCATTTTTCGTCGGCTTGTTTTGCGCGTTTCTACCGGTTCCTGGGCAGATAGTGCTGGCCTCCCTGCTGGCTTTTCTGTTTCGGTGTAATCTACCGATTTCGGTATTGCTGATTTGGTTGAGCAATCCCATCACTATCCCGCCGCTCACCATCCTGCTCTATAAGTTCGGCCAGTTCCTATTGGGCAGGGAAGAAACCTCTCTTGCTTTTGAGTTCACCTGGACCTGGTTCTCCCAACAGGGAGTGACGGTCTATTTACCCATCGCCCTGGCGGGTGTGCTCTGTGGTCTGATCGCTGGCGCCCTGGGCTATATCACCATTCGCCTGCTGTGGCGCTGGAAGGTGGTGAAAAACTGGCAGGAGAGAAAGGAACTAAGGGCGGCGAGGCAAAAACCTTCCGGCCAGCCAGAAAAAAACAAACGCTGACGACACAAAAGTTACCGCCCTACTCGTAGCGCAGCTCAACGGCGGGGTGAACCCTGGCCGCACGCCAGGCGGGATACAAGGTTGCCAGCAGATTGAGAGCCAGGGCAATACCCACTACCAGAGCCACATCGGCAGCGCGCAAATCCGATGGCAGATAGTCGATGGGATAGACACTGACATCGAGAAACTGCACCTCCATCACTTTCTGAACCCAGGTCAGTAAGTCAGAGACATACCAGGCCCCGATACAACCCAGCAACGCGCCCAGTAAAGCGCCAAACAGTCCGATGGTACTACCCTGGACCAGAAAAATCGCCAAAATCTCGCGATTGCTGGCTCCCTGACTTTTGAGTATGGCGATATCGCCCCGTTTGTTAATCACGGACATAATAAGCATGGCGATGACGTTAAAAGCGGCGATGGCGATGATTAAAAACACCAGCAAGCTCACCAGCTTGCGCGACATCTGAATGGCCATGTATAGATTGCCGTGGGTGTGATACCAGTCGATAAAACTGTGGCCCGGCGGTAGCTGGTCGAGCAGTTCATAGGCCACGCTACGGGCGGCAAACACATCCTCCACCGTAATCTTTAAACCCTGGGCATAGGAATCCCGTTCCCCGGCCTGCCATGCCGGATAGCCGGCTAACTCACTGGCCACAGCCAACCCCACCAGGCCGAGATGCGCATCCAGGGCAGTGTGCGTCTGAAGCTCACCTGCCAGGGTGAACACTCTGATTTTTGGCAAAGCCAGGGCCCGGCCCTTGCCCTCACCACCAGAAGCTGAAATAAAGGTCAGCTTCTGGCCGATACTCAACCCGAGTTTGTTAATCAGAAAGCGGGAGAGAATAATTTCGTTGTCCTGCAAGTGAGTGAAATCCGGCAGTTGCGCCAGCAGCGGTGTTTCCCGGGTGGCCGGGTGGTTTCGACTCAAACCCTGCAACTGTACCGCCTCCGTGTGTCCCCTGACATTAAGCAAGCCATCCACCTGGGTGAAGGGAATTACCGCAGTAACGGACGGGTGCTGAACAATTTGCCTCGCAAGCTGACGCCAGTCGTCAAAACCGCCGCTAACAGCACCTGAATGCTCTGCTTCCTGTTTAAGCAACTGAATGTGAGGAATAACGCCGAGAATGCGCGAACGCATCTCACGGTCAAAACCATTCATAACGGACAGCACGATAATCAGCATGGCGATGCCCAGCACCAGACCGCTGATGGCGAGCACGGAGATAAATGACGCCAGGCCGGTGCGTGAGCCGGCGCGAAAAAATCGCAGCCCCACAAAGAGCGGGAAGCGAGCTTTCACAGGCTCGTCTCGGTAAGCTCGCCCCGCTCCAGCAATAGGATGCGATCCATTCGTCGCGCCAGGTCATGGTCGTGGGTAACGACGATAAAGCTGGTACCCGTGGTGTTATTCAGATCAAGCAGCAGAGACAAGACCTCCTCGGCGGTATCCGGATCGAGATTGCCGGTCGGTTCATCCATCAGCACGCAGCTCGGCTTCGCCACCAGAGCCCGGGCGATGGCCACCCGCTGACGCTCACCACCGGAGAGGGCCGAAGGTTTATGATGCAAACGTTCGCCCAGACCGACGGAGTCCAGCAACGTCTGACTGTTGGCAAAGGCGATCTTTTTTTTGCTGCCTCCAATAAGCAGGGGCATGGCGACATTTTCCAGAGCCGTAAACTCACCCAGCAAATGATGAAACTGATACACAAAACCCAAATGCCGATTCCGCCAGCGGGCGGTTTCTCGTTCCGACATCTCGGCAAAATCGCACCCCGCCACCAGTACCTGTCCAGCGCTGGCAAGATCGAGTCCACCCAGCATATTCAGCAAGGTGGATTTACCCGAACCTGAAACACCCACTACCGCGACCTTTTCGCCCGCCTCCACGCGCAGGTCAATGCCTTTGAGCACCTCAAGAGTCTGGCCCGCAAGCTCCGGGTAGCGTTTGTACAAATCACGGCATTCAATTACCGGGTTGTGCTGTACTTGTGTGCTCACATCCCTGTTTGATGAGAGTGGTTCCGCTTTGTTTATCATCGATACCTCAGCACATCCGCTGGCGGCACCATGCCCGCCCGACGGGCCGGATACCAGGTAGCCAGCAGGCTCAGCAAAAGCCCCAGTCCGGCGATCAGCATCACATCCTGCCACAGTAACCGTGAAGGCAGTTTGGTGATGAAATACAGTTCGGGATCAAACAGCACGAAACCCAGTCGGGTTTCCAAAAAGCCGAGCACGTCACCGATATATAAGGCAAGCAGGCAACCCGCGAGAACACCGAGGCCAACACCCATCAGACCGGTAAGACTACCCTGTATGCGAAAAATAGTGCTGATCTCACTGGCGTCGGCACCCAGGCTTCTAAGCACAGCGATATCGGAACGCTTTTCACTCACCATGAGCACCAGGCTGGCGATAATGTTAAAAGCCGCGATACCAATGATTGCGGACAGCAACAGGCCCACCACCGTTTTTTCCATTTTTATCGCTGAAAACAGCACTTTCATTTCCTCGCGCCAGGTACGCGCCCGCACCCCTTCCGGCAGGCTTTGACTAATGGCATCAACCGTATTCAGACCGAAGGGATCCTCCAGATACAGTCGCAACCCCGAAACTTTGTCACCCAACCGCAACAAACGGGCAGCGTCCTGCAAATGTAATATGGCGACACCGTTATCCACTTGAGCGCCGGTTTCAAAGATGCCGCTGACCCACACCTGTTTGGTTCTGGGAAACACTCCGGCGGGCGTCACCAGCACGTCCGGCAAGCTCAACATCAACGCATCACCGACGCCTACTCCCAGGTTACGCGCCAGCAAACGGCCGATAATGATGCCGTACCCACGAGGTGTTAGAGCGCCCAACTCACCATGAAGCATGTGTGGAGCAATTGCCGTAGCAAATGGACGTGCTTCGGGATCGACACCCTGAAGACTGACTCCCTGCACCCTGCCCTGGAAGGAAAGCATTCCCTGCCCCTGTATATAGGGCTCCACCGCTCGGATGCCGGCAACCTTATCCAGGGGCAGGGCCAAGGCTTCCCACTCACGCAATCCACCGGGGTGCTCAAGGACGGCATGGGGCATGATGCGCAAAATGCGGGTTTTTATTTCACGATCAAAGCCGTTCATCACCGAAAGAACGGTAATAAGGGCCATGACCCCAAGCGCCATAGCGACAATGGAAAAAAGAGACACAAAGGAAACAAAACGTTCCCGCCGCTTGCTAAACAAGTAACGAAAGCCAATGAAAAACGGAAAAAAAGCGGGCATGTGAGTCTCAGACCTGGGTGACGTTCGATGCAACGCAGCCGGCGCCATTACAAGCCCATCGTGGGAGGTCTAGCCCCTGCAAACATACACAAGGGTGGCTCACACGCATCGAGCCGCAACCATCTTGGGGAGCAGGGAACAGGAACATTACGTGAACAAGATCAGTATTTTGCCTAAAAAAGCTCAGGTGATTGTACATTTCCCTTCCCTACTGTCTATAATCGGCTGGCAAATCAGCTAGAGGAAGCCCTGATTAGGGAAACAAGTTATGGGAAAACGTATTGCCACCGCGTTCATGATGGGTCTCGCCTGCGTCATGACGCCCGCCCATGCCGAAGTTATCAAGCTGTCGGTTGGAGAGCAGGCTTCAGAAAAGCAGCAAATGGAACGACCGAAAAACGGCATGAGCCGCGACCAGGTTAGAGCCCATTTTGGTGAACCTCTAAACACCACCGCAGCGGTGGGTGATCCGCCTATCTCTTCCTGGGAATACGCGGATTATTATGTTTATTTTGAATACGGACTGGTACTACATACGGTGCTGAAACACGTACCTGTTGGCGATGCTGCTACCGGCCAGCAATAGCAGCCCCCTATCTGCGCACGACAGGGCGCTGGCGCCCGGGCCACATCAGTTTTTAGTGGCATCGTAAGCAAGCTGGTCGGGCGCGGCGCCGGCTTTGACAACCGTGCCGGCTGCGTTCTCTTCCTCGCACTTACTCATATCACCGCCGCAAATATCGCAGGATGAATCCATCCCCAGGGCAGCTATTCCCCCGCATGTGCCTTTGATGGGTTTACGGGCAAAAATAACGCCTACGGACATGGCTAATATCAACAAGGCCATTAAGGTAAAACCAAGAATCAGTTCCAGCATATTCCTCTCACTTCTCTGTAACACCCCTGTCTAAAAACTCCATTTCAATAGGGTAAACCTATTCAAACTGTTCGGCAAAGGTATCGCTACTGTATTCGATAAAACCTGTGTCATTCCTGACCAGAAAATACGCGGCCACTTTATCACGCCTGGCCAGAGCCAACGCCTGTTCAACGCCCATAACCATATATGCCGTGGCCAGGGCGTCTGCTTCTGCCGCATCATCAGCCACCACCGTCACCGATGCGAGCCTGTGACTGATGGGATAACCGGTTCGGGGGTCTATGGTATGCGAATATCGAAGCCCATCGCGTTCGAAATAATTACGATAATCCCCGGACGTGGCCACCCCATGATCATTCAGCTCGATCACTTTTTGCACCTG
>DLXZ01000095.1:0-496 GCA_003448675.1 Porticoccaceae bacterium | reverse complement strand
CCCACTTCCACCAGATAGTTTTCAACACCCTGTTCGGCCAGCATTGCCGCCACCTGTTCAGCGGCAAAACCTTTAGCGATAGCGGAGAGATCTATCCTGATGGCTAACTCCTTTCTGACCGACTGGGCGGTGGGCAAAAACTCCAGGTGCTGGTAACCCACTGTGGTTAACAGGCTGTTGATTTCCAGCGGGGACGGAATGCTATCCTCCCTTTCCGACGGCCCGAAGCCCCACAGATCCACCAAGGGTCCGATGGTCGGATCGAAAGCACCATCGGTTTGCTCGAACACCCGTTGACTGATAAGCAGCAGTTGCCAGAACATGGGACTGACGGCAAAGTCCTCACCCACCGGCGTACGATTAAGCCGGTTAAGCTCGGAATCGTATTGGTAGGTGCTCAGCATTGCATCGAGATAATCGAGCAATTTTGCAACGCCGACCTCATTTACAACGAATTCGGGATCGTCGTTGGAGAGATACTTAACACTGTAAGTTG
>DLXZ01000082.1 GCA_003448675.1 Porticoccaceae bacterium | reverse complement strand
GTTTATTTGGCCCGAAAGCGCCAGCGCCTGCGGCAATGATGACGGCTTTGGCTCTGATAACCAGTGATTTTGAAGTGCTTAGAAGCCATTCGCTGCCGTCTCTTTCTAGGGATACCACCTGTTGATCCAGATGGATCTGGGGGTTAAAGGGCGCAATTTGCTTTTCCAGCTGTGCAATTAAGGTCTCGGCGTTTATCTGTGGCGAGCCAGGAATATCGTAAATGGGTTTTTCCGGGTAAAGCGCGGTGCACTGGCCTCCGGATGCGGGCAATGCGTCGATTACCTGGGTAGAGAGCTTGAGCATGCCGCATTGAAAGACAGCAAACAGGCCGACGGGTCCGGCGCCGATAATGGCGACATCAGTGCTTAATATGCTTAGCATGGCTGAATGTACTTCCTTAAAAGCGGATTTCCGCCGGATTTTGCTTTTGCCATTATGCCCGGCTTTGGTTCCGGCTTACTCGAAAACGATGGTTTTGTTGCCGTGGATCAATACCCGATCCTCAAGGTGGTTGCGCAGTCCCCGGGCGAGGACAATTTTTTCGATATCCTTGCCGATGCGCACCATGTCCTCGACGCTGTCGTGATGGCTGATGCGCGCAACATCCTGATCGATAATCGGCCCGGCATCAAGTTCGTCGGTAACGTAGTGACAGGTCGCCCCGATTAGCTTGACGCCCCGTTCCGCCGCCTGGTGGTAAGGTCTGGCGCCGGCAAAAGCGGGTAAAAAGCTGTGGTGGATATTGATAATTCTGCCGGCGTATTTTTGACACAGATCCGGTGGCAATATCTGCATGTAGCGCGCCAGCACGATGAGATCGGGGCTCAGTTCATCAAGTAATTGTGTCAAGGCAGCGAAGTGGGCCTCCTTGCTGGTGACCGGTACGTGGTGGTAGGGCAGCTTATGCCATTCAACGTAACTGCGCAGCGTGTCATGGTTGGAGGCGACGGCCGGAATCTCGAAGTCCAGCTCGTGGCTGCGCCAGCGATAAAGCAGATCCGAAAGGCAGTGAGCCTGCTTGCTAGCCAGCAACACTACGCGAGTGGGAATGCTGGTATCTCTGATGCGCCATTCCATGTCGAAGGACTTTGCCAGGGGTGCAAACCGTCTTGATAATTCCTCGACGCCGTAATCGAGGGATTTAGCGTCTATCACCTGGCGGGTGAAAAACCACTGGGATTCGGGATCAAGGTAGTGATTGGCCTCGGTAATCAGTCCGCCTTCCTGGGCCAGGAATGAACTCACAGCAGCAACAATACCCACTTTATCGGGGCAGCTGATAATTAACCGGTAGTTGTGATTGGACGCCATAAGCCGACTTAAGAATAAACTTTCATAAAGCCGCTAATTGTACCCGGTCGAGCTATTATAAATATAGTTGTTGCGTGGATTTGTGGTTTGTGGCGTGGACGCTATGGCTGACCTGAATCAATGACAGTGACCTCTCGGTGGCGCGAGAATGAAAACACATTCGCGGGAGGATCAAACCATGATTAAAGAAGTTTATGGCAATATTATGTGGAGCAAATCCGATGCTATCGTACAGGGCATCGCCAGGAATGAGGATTTTTCCCGGGGCTTGGCGGCGTCTATCAAGAACGAGTGGCCGGCCATTGCCCAGGATTTTGACGCTTGTTGTTGCAATGGAGAGCTACAGGAGGGTGACGTCTGGATTTGGGAAAATGCCAGCGGTGTGAATGTCATTAATCTGATTACTCACGGTGAATCAAGTGAAGCGTCGCTCTCAAGTTTGGATAAAAGCCTCGCTGCTTTGGCCGAATTAGCTAAAGAGAAAGGCCTGAAGAGTCTGGCCGTGCCAAAAGTAGGTACGGATGTGGGCGATCTGGACTGGCGAGATGTTAAGCCATTGATAGAGAAGCATCTCGGGGCTATGAGCATTCCTGTATACCTGTACACCATATTTCAGAAAAACATTGCCGCTGTCGAAGAATAGTCTCGAATTTTGAGCTCCGGCGGCCCTGCTAACACGTATTTAAAAGCCTGGTTCCCGGCGGGTTCTACTGTGCTGAAGGACTGTTCTCCCAACGCGGATCGTTGCTGACGGTTTACGGTTCTTGATGGTCCTGCTAATGTCTCGACATGGAAGGGAGGCAATGATATGGGCGTACATGGGCGGTTCGCGGACAAACGAGCGAGTAACCGCGTAATAATCCCTGTCGTGATGGCGGTTGTGGCTGTTTTTTTACCGGCCGCTAGCGCATTATCCGGTGAAATATACAAATGGAAGGATGAAAATGGCCGTGTTCATTACAGTGACAAGGCCCCGCCCGAGGAAAGTTCAAAAAATATAAAGCCGCTGCAGCTGAAGACGAGAATAAACACGATTAAAAGTGTTGATGTAACGGCTTCGGATTTTATGGAAAGCGCTGCCCGGGCTCGGGAAGAGCGGGAAAAACAGCAAGCGGCAAAGGACCAGCGCGTGGTTATGTACAGCACCACGTGGTGTGGCGTGTGCAAGTCGGCGCGAAAATATTTTCAGACCAATAACATTCCCTTCTCTGAATATGATGTTGAAACCACTGAGCGTGGCCGCAGGGATTATGCGCGTTTAAAAGGAAGAGGTGTGCCGATCATTCTGGTTGGCAATAAACGTATGAATGGATTCAGTGCCGCCCGTTTCCAGCAAATGTATGGTGACTAATCTTAACAGCCCCGCGGATTTATTCCTCAAAACCAGAAAAAGTCGTAAAAACTTCCACGGGTTCCCGGGTGATTTCGAGGTTGTTGGCAGGATGGCTTTTATCCGCGTAGCCCAGCGCGATACCATTATAGATATAGAAATCTTCGGGGATGTCCAGAACGTCCCGTATGGCGGGCTGGACATCCTGCCAGAAACCCTGGGAACAGGTTTGCAGTCCGAACTCACGGGCGATCAGCATGACGTGGGCCATCATGATGCCCAGGTCGCCCAGCTGGCCGGGCAGTAAGCTTTTATGGATGGAAAATATCAGTCCTACTGGGGCGCCGAAAAAATAGAAGTTTTGTAACAACTGCTTTTCCCGGGCGGGCTTGTCTTTTCTGTCGATGCCCAGGGCATTGTAAAGCGCCACGCCACACTCAAAACGCCTTGTTTTATAGGGCCTGACGATGTTTTTTGGTGGCGCCTGGTACTCCTGTGGGACGCTGCCGACGGGATGCTCCGCAGCGTAGGCCAACGCTTTTTCTATTAGCTCTGCCCGCACCTTGCCAGTGACCGCATGAATCTGCCAGGGCTGCATATTGCTGCCGGAAGGAGCCTGACGGGCGAGGTCCAGAATTTTATGGACGGTTTCCCTGCTCACGGGTCGGTCGAGAAAACCCCGGGCGGAGATGCGGGTGGATATGGCATCCAGCAATTCCATCAGCTTAATTCCGTGGTGTTTTCAGAACCTCGACACGACCCTCCCTGGCGACCAGCAGGACATCGGCGGGGCGCAGGGCGAAAATGCCGTTGCAGACGACACCGGTGATGTTGTTGATTTTTTCTTCCAGCGTCTTCGCTGCGCCGATGGGATAGAGGCCGCGCACATCGAGAATCATATTGCCGTTATCGGTGACAACGTTTTCTCGGTACACTGGCTCGCCGCCCAGTTTGATCAGGGCTTTGGCGACGTAACTTCTGGCCATGGGGATGACCTCAACGGGTAAGGGGAACTTGCCCAGATGATCCACCTGTTTGCTTTGATCAGCTATACAGACGAACTGCTCGGCGGCAGCCGCGACGATTTTTTCACGGGTTAGCGCCGCGCCGCCGCCCTTGATCATTTCCAGAAGGGGAGTTACTTCGTCGGCGCCATCGACATAAATCTGCACACGGTCGACGTTGTTCAAATCGTTGACCGGAATGCCCAGGCTTTTCAGCCGCTGGGCCGATTGCTCGGAGCTGGCCACCGTGCCCGCGAACCGACCTTTGTGTTCAGCGAGCATGTCGATGAAGTAATTGCAGGTGGAGCCGGTGCCGATACCCAGGTGGGCGTCGTAATCCAGGTGTTTGAGGGTATATTCGAGGGCCGCCTGCGCCGCCGCCTGTTTGAGTGTGTCCTGATCCATCGCTTATTCCCGGTGCCAGTGTTCATTATACGCCAGCACGAAACCGGGAGAACGATGGCGGAATGAAAGTTAGTCGCGGGTATGGCTGGGCAGTGGGAAAACATGGAGGGTGACTGGTGTTCAGGCCGGGCAGTCACTAAGATGGCGCTTTTATATCAGGCTGGAATGATTCACCAATATGCCTCGAACCTACCTTAAGCGCATCCTCGACGCGCGCATCTATGACCTGGCGGTGGAAACGCCCATTGACGAGGCGCCACTGCTGTCCACCCGTCTGGATAACCGGATTTTGCTTAAGCGGGAAGATTTGCAGCCGGTGTTTTCCTTCAAGTTGCGCGGCGCCTATAACAAGATGTGTCAGCTCTCCGAGGCCGAACGCGGTCGGGGCGTGGTGGCGGCATCAGCCGGCAACCACGCTCAGGGACTGGCGCTGGCGGCAAAAAAAATGGGTGTTAAGGCGACTATCGTGATGCCGCGCACCACACCCCAGATTAAGATCGATGCGGTGCGCGCCCGAGGCGCACGGGTAGTGTTGCATGGCGATACTTACGATGCGGCTTCAGCCCATGCTCAAAAGCTGGTGGAAGAAAAAAACCTGATTTACATCCATCCTTTTGATGATCCGGATGTCATTGCCGGTCAGGGCACCATCGGTGTGGAAATCCTCCGCCAGCATCCTGGTGCGTTGAATGCTATTTTTATTCCTGTCGGTGGCGGTGGTTTATGCGCGGGCATCGCTGCGTACGTTAAATATGTGCGCCCGGAAATAAAAATTATCGCGGTGGAATCCGATGATGCCGCTTGTCTCGCAGCCGCTATGGCTGCGGGTCGCCGCGTGCGTCTGAAAGAAGTTGGTCTGTTTGCCGATGGCACTGCCGTGGCGCAAATCGGCAAGGAAACTTTTCGGGTACTGCGTGAAACCGTGGATCAGGTAATAACGGTCAGTACCGATGAAATATGCGCGGCGATCAAGGATATTTTTGACGACACCCGCTCCATTTGTGAGCCGGCGGGTGCCCTGGGGGTGGCCGGGCTGAAAAAATATATCGAGCAAAAGGGTTGTCGTGGCGAAACCCTGCTGGCCATCGACAGCGGCGCCAATATCAACTTTGATCGTCTGCGCTATATATCAGAGCGCACGGAGATTGGTGAAAAGCGGGAGGCGGTTATCGCCGTCACTATTCCTGAAACTCCCGGCAGTTTTAAGCGTTTTTGCGCCTGCCCCGCGCTCAGCCGACGCATGATTACTGAATTTAACTACCGCTACGCAGACAATAACGAGGCCCATATCTTCGTCGGTATTCAGGTCAGCTCCGATAGCGACCGCCAGGCCATGGTCGCAGCGCTGGTGGACGAGGGGTATCCGGTCACCGATATGACCGACAATGAAATGGCCAAGCTGCATATTCGCCATATGGTCGGCGGGCACGCGCCGGAAATAGACGACGAAGTCATCTATCGCTTCGAATTTCCCGAGCGTCCAGGCGCCCTATCCAACTTTCTCGGCAAAGTGGGCGGCAAATGGAATATCTCCATATTCCACTATCGTAACCACGGCTCCGCCTATGGGCGGGTGCTGGTGGGCTTGCAGGTGCCGCCCGGAGAGCGGCGGCAGGTGGGGCAATTTCTTGATACCCTCCAGTACCGCTACAGCGAGGAGACCGGGAATGAGGCTTATCAGTTCTTTTTGAGCTGATCTCGGATGGCTTTTATATTTATCCTTATCTACAGCCCTGGAAGGTAAGTTGAGTCAAGCCAGACCCTGCAACTGGCCCAATGTCCGAATCTGTACCGCGTCGATACCGGGACCGCTCAGAGTATCGGAGATCACCACGGCTTTATCATCTTCGGAGAACTCTTCACGCTTGAGCAGGGTTGCGGCGGCTTTGACCAGAATTTTGTCCGGATCACTGTCGTAATCGATGGTAAAGCTGAGCACGTTGCGGTTAAGCACCAGTTGGCGCTGAGTGGTTTCGTCAAAAGTAAACGCGCAGATCACCGGTGTTTGTGGGTGGCAGTTGGTGACGTAATTGGCCATGCGCCCGGTTTTAGTGGGCACGATAATCACTCTGGCGCCGATCGATTCAGCCAGCTTGACCGCTGCCGAGCAGATTTCCTGTTTGTCACTTTCCAGCCTGAGGTTTTCGGTAAACAGGAGGCCGCGGCTTTTCTCAATGGAGCGGGCGATTTTGTCTAGCATTTCCACGCAGCGTACCGGGTGCTTACCGATGGTGGTTTCCGCCGACAGCATAATGGCGTCTGCCTCTTCATACACGGCATTGGCGACATCGGTAACCTCGGCCCTTGTCGGCAGGGGGTTTTCGATCATTGATTCCAGCATGTGAGTGGCGACGATGACTCGCTTGCCGTGAATGGCGCACTGCCTGACGATGCGTCGTTGCACCCGGGGCAGGACTTCGATGGGGATTTCCACGCCCAAGTCGCCCCGGGCTACCATAATCCCATCGGTGCTTTCGATGATACTTTCCAGGTTGCCAAGCCCTTCCTGGTCTTCTATTTTGGCAATGGCTTTAATATTGCGCCTATCTTCTGCGATAAGCTTGTTAAATGCCTCAATGTCGGAGGCATTTCGCACAAATGATAGAGCAATAAAGTCGACCCCATGAGCTACGGCCATGGCTATATCGGCTTTGTCTTTTTCAGTAATAGCTGGCAAGTTCACGCGTATTCCCGGCAAGTTAACGTGTTTTTTGCTTTTTAGTACGCCGCCGTCGACAACCTTGCACTTGATCACGGGGTCGGACTTTTCAAGCACTTCCAGATTAATCAGGCCGTTGTCGACAGTGATCTTGTCGCCGATACCCACATCGTGGATCAGGTCAGCGTAGTTAACTTGAATGGAACTGGCTTCCACATCCACAACGCCCCGCGCCACTACAGAAACAATGTCGCCGGTTTTCAGGTCGAGATCATTGGGGCGGTCGCCAGTGCGTATCTCTGGACCCTGGGTGTCGACCAGAATAGCGATGGGGTGCTTTAGTGTTTGATTCAAGGTCTGAATACGCTGGATGATTGAGATATGAAAGTCGTGATCACCATGGGACATGTTCAGGCGCGCCACATTCATTCCCGCTGCTGCCAGGGCGGTGAGCATTTCAATGGAGCTGGTGGCGGGGCCAATGGTGCAAATGATTTTTGTTTTTCGCATGATATTCCTTGTAGCGATTTGGCTTGTGCTTCAGATGAGGTCAGCAGTTTGTGGTAATTAATTCGTTCTCCGTGGCGATATAGTCCAGGGGAACATCCCAGGGGGCGCTTGGTAGTCGTTCCACTTCCTGAAAACCGTGGCTCAGGCCGATCAGCAGCGGCTTTGAGCCTCTACTGATAGTGCTTAGTGTTCGGTCGTAGTATCCGCCACCCATGCCTAAACGGTGTCCCCGTCGGTCAAAGGCCACCAGCGGCATAAAAATAACATCCAGGGTTCTTAGTTGCGCGATATTCGGGCTTAGCAAAGGGGGCTCTTCGATGCCATAGCGGTTTTTTTGCAGGGCTGTTCCAGGGTGGTAGCGAACAAAGTGCAGTTTTTTTTGATTCAAGGGCTTTAATACTGGCAGGTAACAGGCTTTGCCGGCTTCCAGCGCGTGGTGCATCAGTGGGCGGGGATCAAGCTCACCGTCGCTGGGCAGATAAAAAGCAGCTCTGCGGGCACGCCGGTACTGGATAAGATTTTGTAACTGCCTGCGTACCTGTATCGCTGCATGGGCTTGCTCCGCCGTGTTCAGTTTGCGGCGCTCCGAGCGCATTTTTGCGCGCAGGTTTTTTTTTGGGTGGGTGCTGTTGGTATCCATCGGCATCCAATGTGCTTCACGATCGCGAGTTTCAGTGACGTTTGGCCGAGAAGTGTGTGTTTCACGGATTGTAAAGGCAAGTGCGGCTGTTGCAGAGATTATGCGGCTGAAAAATTTTTCAGGGGGTCTGTCCCATTTGGCCGACTCCGGAAGCGTTTGTAACGCTGCGGAGAAAAATGAAGACTCAGTTAGAGGAGTTCGCCTCACGCAACTAGGGTGGATGAGAAGGTACCCGGAAGTGCCGCCGTCGACTTAGCCTTGAACCGAAAGGTTCAAGGTGGGTATCTCCGTGACACATCAGGCTTTCCGGCTCGCGGACATGCACAACAGCGCCATCAGAAATTCCCTTGGTAGTAATATCGGTCAAGGACGTAGCGACTAGCCTGCACCCCAGGTAGGTTAATTATAACGTAGCCGGGGGCTGGGAGTGGGGCCTGTTTCTACTTTAGCGATTTCAGGGCGTTACTGAGCTTGAGGTCAAGTCGAAGAAGGTCCTTCTTGTCGACCGCGCTGTTCGCAGCTTTCGATTCCGCCCGGAGCAGATCGTAGGAAAGGTTCAGGGCCGCCATCACGGCAATGCGTTCGAGCCCAATCACGGTGCCGGACTTGCGAATCTCGCGCATTCTTGCGTCCAACGCCTGTGCGGATTCCAGCAAACCGGTTTTTTCTTCTGGTGGGCACTGAACCTGATACTCTTTATCGAGTATGCGTATTTGAACCGTTTCCTGGCTGGACAAGAATTTATCCTTCTGGATTAAGAGCTTTTAAGCGGTTAATCATATTTTCCACACGAGTTCTCGCCTGTTCGTTTTTTTCCAGCAGTTGGCCGCGTTCACGGACGAGACCGGATTCACGCTCGCGCAACGCGGCATTTTCTTCTTGCAGGCGACTGGCCAGCTCCACCAGCTGGTCAATTTTTCGCTCAAGGCTGTCCGTGGTATCTGATGTCATATTCAGCAAACAGTATTTTAATGATTCTCGATTGTGAATAGCCTGTTGCGAGCCATCGACTGCTAGTAACCCGCGTGTTTGATAGACGCTCCTTTGCGGGTACTATATTGGTCTCTTGCAAGCGGGTCAATAATCTTAAGCTCGTTTCGAGAAGTATGCCCATATTGGGTTGTAAATTCAGTAAAATTTATTCCCTTTGCCAAGCGGAGGGGCGCGGTGGCCGGGCTGCCGTTTCGAAGGTGCTATCCATGAGTTTTGATGAGTGTTGCAATGCCCTGTTGATGCAGGGTCTGGACAGCCATCCGTCGGAGTTGCAGGGGGGCTTGTTTGGGCGTTTGTGCGGTAATGTCAATGACGGGGATATCCTGGAGATTTTTTCTCAATTGACCGAAGCCGGCGTAACCAGCCTGAAACCGCTGGAAGAGCAACTTGAACAAATTCACAAGGATGTTCTGGCGGCGATGGATGACGGTGGTGGTCTAATTGAGCTGTTACTGCCGGATGATGACCAGCCCCTGCCGGATAGGCTGGATGCACTGGCCCGTTGGTGCCGCGGGTTTCTGGCGGGCCTGGGTTTGTCTGGCCTGTCTGGTGACACAAAACTGGCACCGGATATTACCGAAGCGATGCGAGATATTGCTGAGATAGCGCTGGTTGATGCCGATACCGATGAGTCGGAAGATGGCGAGGTCAGCCTGGCCGAATTGATCGAATTCGTTCGGGTGGCTTCAAGCCTGATTCAGGTGGAGCTGGCGCGTATGATGTCGGTGCCCGAAAAGCGCAAACATTGAGAACACGTTAACCATGATAGATAGCAAAGAATTTGCCCGGCGGCGTCGCGATCTGATGTCTATGATCGGGAAAAACAGTATCGCCGTGATTACCGCAGCCCCCGAGCGGCAGCGTAGCCGGGATACCCATTTCCCTTATCGTCAGGATAGTGATTTTTACTACCTCAGTGGCTTCCCCGAGCCGGAAGCCGTGCTGGTGCTGGTGCCCGGTCGCAAGCAGGGAGAATTCATTGTGTTTTGCCGGGATCGGGATCCGGATCGAGAAATATGGGATGGTTATCGCGCTGGGCCCGAAGGCGCCTGTGCCGATTTCGGCGCCAATGATGCTTTCCCCATCAACGATATCGATGAAATCCTGCCCGGTTTGCTGGAGGATAAGGAGCGTGTTTACTACGCCGTGGGTAAAGATCGGGAGTTTGATCAACACCTGATGGGCTGGATCAATGATATTCGTGCCCGAGCCCGCACCGGAGCGGTACCGCCTGGCGAATTTGTTGATCTTGATCACCTGCTGCACGAAATGCGCCTCTTTAAAAAGCCGGCTGAGATCAAGTTGATGCGCAAAGCCGGTAAGATCTCCGCAGCCGCCCATTGTCGGGCCATGCGCGCCGTGCGTCCTGGTATGCGCGAGTTTGAGTTACAGGCTGAACTGGAACATGAGTTCGCCAAAGCCGGAGCCAGTTATCCAGCTTATACCTCCATCGTCGGCGGTGGTGGCAACGCTTGTGTGCTGCATTACATTACTAACCAGGACGAGTTAAACGATGGTGATCTGGTATTGATTGATGCCGGCTGTGAGTACCAGCATTACGCGGCGGATATCACCCGCACTTTTCCGGTTAACGGCAAATTCAGCACTGAACAAAAAGCTATTTACGAGATCGTTCTCGAAGCTCAACAGGCGGCAATCGAAACGGTTCAGGTGGGCAATACCTGGGATCAGCCCCACCAGGCAACAGTGGAAATCATCACCGCTGGTCTGGTGCAACTGGGTTTGCTAAAAGGCAAGGTTAAAGATCTGATCGAAAAAAACGCCTATACCCGCTTTTATATGCACCGGGCCGGGCACTGGCTGGGCATGGATGTGCATGATGTGGGTGATTACAAGGTCGATAACCAGTGGCGGATGCTGGAGCCCGGTATGGTAATGACCGTCGAGCCGGGTATCTATATCTCCCCCAACGACACAAAAGTGGCAAAAAAATGGCGGGGGATCGGTATTCGTATTGAAGACGATGTGCTACTCACCCGTAAGGGTCCGGAGGTGCTTACCGCCGGCGTGCCCAAAACCGTGGCTGATATCGAAGCCTTTATGGCAGGTTGAATATGACTGCCAAGCAGCGCTCTCCGGCGCTTCCCGAACGCACTGATATTGCCATTGTCGGTGCCGGACTCACGGGTTTGTGCACGGCGTTGTTTCTCGCCCGCTTACCTCCAGCCTGGAATATCCTGCTGCTGGATACCGAGGCTTCGGCGGGTGGTGAGGAATCCTGGGCGGACGTTTCATCCCGCCAGCGGCAGATCGCCCTGTCAGAGAGTAGTCGAAATTTTTTCGAGCAAATCGGGCTGTGGTCCGACATCGCAGACCGTTCGGCGGCTATCGCGGAAATTCGGGTTTCCGATCGAGGTCATGTCGGCCACGCCCTGCTTGCAGCCAGAGAGCAGGATCTCGACAGCTATGGCCATGTGATTGACGCAGCCAGCCTGGTAGAGGTGCTATCCCCCGCGGTGAACCGAGCGCCTAACATTCACCATTTCGCCACTGATCCGGCATTGCAACTTGTACCGAAGGCCGATGGTATGGCTCTGCGGGCCGGCGATCAACAGATCATGGCCGCGCTGGTGGTTTTGGCAAATGGTCACAACTCGCCGCAGGCCCGCAACCTGGGCATTGGTTTCGAGACAAAGGACTACGGCCGGACCGCGCTTACCGCCACGCTCATCCTGGCTGAATCACATCGGGGTATCGCCCACGAGCGTTTTACCGACGAAGGCCCTATTGCCCTTCTACCCTTACCGGATAACGGAGGTCAGTGTCAGGCGTCACTGGTCTGGACCATGGCGCCAGACAAGGCCGAGGCGTTGATGGGCGTTTCCGATGATGAGTGCCTTGCGCAACTGCATGATGAATTTGGCAATCGAGCCGGTAAGTTTGAGGCTATTGGCCATCGCCATTTAACGCCTCTTGCCAGAACCGTGGCGAGGGAGCAGACGCGCTCACATCTGGCCTTGATGGGTTCCACCGCCCACAGCCTGCATCCAGTAGCTGGGCAGGGGTTTAACCTGAGCCTGCGCGATATCGCCGCCCTGGCCGGGGTATTGGTTGAAGGCGCCGAGCGGGGGGAGGCACCGGGGACGCTTTCGCTTTTGTCCCGCTATGAGCAGGCGCGTCGGATTGATCAGCAAAGGGTGATTAGCTTCAGTGATCTGCTGCCGTCGCTTTTTACCAGCCATAACCCCCTGGTGGTAACCGGTCGTAATCTGGGCTTATTGGGCATTGATTTGGTGCCGGAACTGGGCGGGAGTTTTGCCCGCTTTGGCACTGGCCTTATGAGCGGAAAAAGGCTGCGGAGCAAGGGCTTATGAAGCCGGATTACGATGTGGTGGTTGCCGGCGCTGGCATAGTCGGTGCTTCCCTGGCTCTGTCGTTAGCCCGGCTTAGCCCGGATAAACCGTTGCGTATCGCCCTGGTCGAAGCGCGGGAACCGCCTCCGGCTCAGGTATACGAGGGCGATGAAGAGGCGCCTTTTGACACGCGGGTAGTTGCCTTGAGCGAAGCTTCCCGTTTGTTACTGGAAGAGTTTGGCGTGTGGGAAACCATCAAGGCCGCGCGAGCCTGCCCCTATACCTGTATGGAAGTGCATGACGCCGATGGCACGGGCACCGTCAGTTTCGACGCCGAAGCAATTGATCAGGCCGATCTGGGCCATATCGTTGAAAATTCGCTGATCCTTCAGACCCTGTACACGGCGATTGTTGACCAGCAA
This sequence comes from Porticoccaceae bacterium, assembly GCA_003448675.1. GTDB lineage: Bacteria > Pseudomonadota > Gammaproteobacteria > Pseudomonadales > Porticoccaceae > HB2-32-21. The sequence goes on along the minus strand of DLXZ01000082.1, from coordinate 2,286 downwards.
AACATAGAACTGCTTTGTCCCGAAACAGTGACTGCCGTGAACCAGGGTTCGGCGGATGCTGGTGAGATCAGGACAAACAATGAATTGCTCCAGTTGCAACTCCAGGGACACACAGTTTTGACCCGACTGTTAGTCGCCGCCGATGGCTCCCGCTCCGCCCTGCGAGATTTCTGTGGTTTCGAGACGCGAAGCTGGGATTATGGACAGCAAGCCATCGTTGCTACGCTACGTTGTGAGCACAGCCATGTCGGTAAGGCCTGGCAATGGTTTGCCCCCCAGGGACCGCTAGCCTTCCTGCCCCTGCAAAACCATGATGGTGACAGCCACTATATCTCCATCGTCTGGTCCCAGCAGCACCAACGAGCGGAGCAACTGATGGCCCTATCCGATCAGGCGTTTTGTCGGGAGTTGGGCCTCGCCAGTGAAAGCTGTCTGGGGGCGCTGGAGTTAGTGACCAGCCGCCGGAGTTATCCACTCACCCAGAGTCATGTCATTGATTACGTCAAGCCCCGTATCGCCCTGGTCGGAGATGCCGCCCACACGATCCATCCTTTAGCTGGCCAGGGGGTAAATCTGGGTCTGAATGATGTGCGGGTGCTGAGTGAAGAGCTAGGAAATTGTTACGCGCAGGGTCGTGATATTGGTTCAACCGATGTGCTGAGGCGTTATCAACGACGGCGCAAACCGGAGAATCTGGCTGCCATGGCTGGCATGGAGGGTTTAAAGCGTTTGTTCGAGCGGGACGAGTTGCCGTTTCGCCTGTTGCGAAACTGGGGTATGAAACAGGTGGATGGCCTGGGGCCGGTTAAAAATCAGCTGATCAAGCGAGCCATGGGAATCCCTTAGGCTTTATTTTCGGATTGATCAGGTTTTCTTGGTAATTAACCAATAGGTGACGCCCAGCGCCAGCACCACGGCGGCGGTGCCGTATATATAAGGTGGTGTGATTTTTTCAAAATCAAAAATAATCACTTTTCGGGCAATGGCCATCAGCGCCGTGGCGATAACCAAACGCACCGGGATGATGTTGGTGCTGAGATACATCCTGATATTGATAAAAATCTCGATGGCAATCAACACGGCCAGAAAAGCGCCGAAGGTGGCCAGAATGTCGTTGATTTGCAGGAGCAGAAAAGGTGGTTCGGTGATGCGTTGATAGAGTACATAAATCACGTCGCCGATGCCCCAGACAATGACCAGCACCATCAACACCGCCAGTATTTTTACCGCGATCCGGATAATGTGGTGCAGAAAGCGAATCGTCGGGTCTTCATGACCCAGATGTAAATCGTGGCCCGGCTCGTGCTGAGTGTCGGCGTGAATTGAGGGGCTTGCGGGTTTTTCTGGTTCCATCGTTCTGGTCATTCTGATTGGTTGGGTCGAATTCTAGCCAATTAAACCGCTTTGAGGGGATGATTCTTATCATCGGTTCGAGGTGGTGGTGATAGCCTGGGCCTGGCTCCCGGTTTAAGATAGCGCTTCGCTCGCCGTGAGGCCCGATGCCTTTACCGCCCATGCCTTTGCAGACCCCCTTAAATTCAGCCCACCGCAAGCTCGGCGCTAAACTGGTTGATTTTGCCGGCTGGGAGATGCCGCTCCACTATGGCTCACAGGTGGCTGAGCATCATCTGGTTCGGTGTCAATGCGCCATGTTTGATGTCAGCCATATGAGTATTTTTGACATTACAGGGCCTGATGCCAGGGTTTACCTGCGATACTTGCTGGCCAATAACGTGGATAAGCTAAGTGACGATAAGCAGGCTTTATACAGCCTGATGCTGAATCCGGGCGGCGGTATTATCGATGACCTTATGGTTTACCGTCTGGTCGATGGTTATCGCCTGGTGGCAAACAGCGCTACCCGGGAAAAGGTGAGCGACTGGATGAACAGTGTTGTTGAACAAGTGGCGGCAAGACAGCCTTGTCATGGCCATGTTGTTGTCGATATCAATGAGCGCAACGATATGGCCATGGTGGCGGTGCAGGGGCCGGAAGCGGTAGCGCGAGTGCAGTCAGTGGTGGATACCGAAACCGCCGCGCGGCTTGGGCAATTACCCCGTTTTGGCGCTTTGTTTGCCGGTGAGAGCCACTTTGCCCGAACGGGGTATACCGGTGAAGATGGCCTCGAAATCATATTGCCCGCAATAAATGTGGAAAATCTGTGGTGGCGCCTCCACGAAGCGGGGGTGGCGCCGGCGGGCCTCGGCGCCCGCGATACCTTGCGTCTGGAAGCGGGACTTAACCTGTACGGCCAGGATATGGATGAGAGCAGTTCTCCGCTAGAGG
>DLXZ01000048.1:13390-15061 GCA_003448675.1 Porticoccaceae bacterium | reverse complement strand
CCTCCTTGAGCATCTGGGCCGCAGCCACCACTTCATTGAGAATGGCGCCAGAACCCAGCAATTGCACCTTGAGTTGGTTCTTGCCTTCACCGGCCGCATCCAACAGGTAAATACCACGAATGATGCCGGTCTCGGCGCCCTCGGGCATTGCCGGATGGCTGTAATTTTCGTTCATGGCGGTGACGTAGTAGAAACAATTCTCCCGCTCCTGGTACATGCGCCGTAGACCATCCTGAATAATCACTACCAGCTCGTATTCATAAGCTGGATCGTAGCTGTGGCAATTGGGAATGGTGTTGGCCAACAGATGGCTATGACCATCCTGGTGCTGCAAGCCCTCACCATTGAGTGTTGTCCGACCGGCAGTGGCGCCAATCAGGAAACCCCGCGCCTGCATATCGCCAGCCGCCCAGGCCAGATCACCAATGCGCTGAAAGCCAAACATGGAGTAAAAGACATAGAAAGGCACCATGGGACAATCGTAGTTGCTGTAGGCCGTGGCCAGGGCCATCCACGCGGACATGGCCCCAGCTTCGTTAATACCCTCTTCGAGAATCTGGCCTTTTTTATCTTCCTTGTAATAGAGAATCTGCTCTGCGTCGTGGGGGACATAGCGCTGCCCCTGGGAGGAATAGATCCCCAACTGACGGAACATACCCTCCATACCAAAGGTGCGCGCCTCGTCGGGAATGATGGGCACCACTCGCTCACCCATCTGCTTGTCCTTGACCAAAGTGGACAACATACGCACAAAGGCCATGGTAGTTGATATGGAACGCTTGCCACTACCTTTTAACTGACGCTCAAACACCGACAGTTCAGGGGTATCCAAGACGCGGGCTTCCACCTGGCGCGTGGGCAAGGGCCCACCCAGGGATTCCCGCTGCTTGTGCATATAAGTGATTTCCGGGCTATCCGGCGGCGGCCGGTAATAAGGTGCTTCAGCCAGTTGGTCGTCGGGGATGGGTAGGCCAAATCGGTCACGAAAATCTTTGAGGCTCTCAAGATCGAGCTTTTTCACTGAATGGGTGTCATTGGCCGCTTCGCCGGCATCGCCCAGACCGTAACCCTTAACCGTCATGGCCAGCACCACGGTGGGCTTGCCGTTATTCTTCATCGCCTCGGTGTAGGCGGCATAGACTTTGTAGGGATCGTGACCGCCGCGATTAAGCCACATGATGTCGTCATCGCTGAGGTCAGCCACCATCTCCAGAGCTTCGGGGTGCTTGCCGAAAAAATGCTCCCGGGTATAAGCGCCACCATTGAACTTGAAGTTCTGCAACTCACCGTCGCAGACTTCATCCATCAAACCCTGCAGAACACCGTTGACATCCTTCTCAAACAGGGAATCCCAGTGCCGACCCCAGACCACCTTGATGACGTTCCAGCCAGCGCCGCGAAACACCCCTTCCAGCTCCTGGATAATCTTGCCGTTGCCCCGCACCGGGCCGTCGAGGCGTTGCAGATTACAATTGATCACGAAAGTCAGATTTTCAAGCTGTTCACGGCCAGCCAGCGAAATCGCCCCAAGGGTTTCCGGCTCATCACACTCACCATCACCAATAAAAGCCCAGACCTGCCGATCACCCCGTGGCGCCAGCCCCCGGGCGGAGATGTAACGCATGATATGGGCCTGGTAAATCGCCTGAATCGGCCCCAGCCCCATGGACA
>DLXZ01000048.1:12848-13118 GCA_003448675.1 Porticoccaceae bacterium | reverse complement strand
GACGACAGGCCCTTGCCATCGACTTCGCGACGGTAGTTGTCCAACTGCTCCTCGGACAAGCGCCCCTCCAGGAAGGAACGGGCATAAATACCCGGTGCGCTGTGCCCCTGAAAATAAATCAGATCACCTAGATGCTGTTCCGAGCGCGCGCGAAAAAAATAATTAAAACCAACATCGTAGAGCGTTGCCGCCGAAGAAAACGTCGCGATATGCCCACCCAGCCCTTCGTCATTGTTATTGGCGCGCATCACCATGGCCAGGGCGTTCCAG
>DLXZ01000048.1:12383-12615 GCA_003448675.1 Porticoccaceae bacterium | reverse complement strand
CACCATGGCCAGGGCGTTCCAGCGGATCAATGAACGAATACGGCGCTCCATAAACAGATCGCCAGGCATACGCTTTTCCCTTGTGACGGGAATGGTATTACGAAAAGGAGTAGTCATCGCCCGGGGCAAGGGCAGGTCGAGCTGATCCGCCCGGTCAACCAGCTGTTTGAGCAAATAGGCGGCCCGATCTTGCCCCTGATGACGAATCACGGCATCGAGGGAATCGAGCCAC
>DLXZ01000048.1:9437-12150 GCA_003448675.1 Porticoccaceae bacterium | reverse complement strand
GGGAATCGAGCCACTCCCGAGTTTCTTCGGGGTCCTGATCTGTTAACTGCAAGTCACTACTCCCTTTTCAACAGTGGGCGCAGGGATCTACGCATGCGCTCCGCTACGTCTGGCCGCAGCCTTGATTCACTCGTATAGTATTGTAGTAAATCTACATAAACAATCCGCTTGTCATGCAAATCAATGCAATAGAGCAAACTCTTAATAAAAACAAGAGCCTGTGACGAATCCCTGGAATACTCGCGCCCCCCTTGGGCGACTTCCGCGCCACCTACTGCGGATAGGCGTAGACCTTCTCAGCAGATTCTCTCAACTGCCCGTGGCTGAGCACCGCCTCCGGATTCATCACCCGACCGGTTGTTATCCACAAGCGGCGACTGTCTTTGCGCAACAATCGCCGATAGGCACTGAGCAAATCGTCCCGGCCGATACGCTTGACCTGCTCGGCCAGTTTTTCACGAAAATCAAAATCCTCATACCCAAGGGACAGGGATTCCTGATGACGCCCCACCTGCTCGTTGATATTGCGCGGCCGCTCTTTGATATTGGCCAATAAAGCTGCCTTGATTCGCGCCAGCTCCGCTTTCGACATATCGCCAAGCACCGACTCATAACTGGCAATAAACCCGTTAATCTCCCCCTGCAGGCGCGCCTCCTTGGCCACCGGTGACTGAATGTAAAACGTCAGGCCCGGTACCCGATTCATATGCCGAATATTGGTGCCAACCACATAACCAAACTGCTTCTCCGTACGCATGGTGGTGTAAAAAGGCGCTTCCAGGACGCCATTAATGGTGGCCACCAAGGCTCGTTCCTCCAAACTGTCCTCATGCCCCTGGACATAAAGCAATACGCCGCTGTCGGTGTGCTCCACATCAATACTGTGTTGAAGGCTTGTCTTTCGCGGCAGAGCCAGGATTTCCTCCCGGGAGACCGCATCACCTACTCTGCCCACCTGCAGGTGAGCCTGGGTCAATTCAGCCATTTCGAGCACCTGCTGCTCGGTCAGCGCACCACCACCATAAAACCGTACATGCGCGGTTGAAAACAGGCTAGCTGGAAATTCGCGCATATCGGCAAAGTCCATTTCTTCCAACGCATTGGCAAGCGTTGGTTTATCGCAGGTGCCCCGCAACAGCGGATCCATCTGCTGGAATAGCTGCCGTACGGGCCATTGCTTACGCACGTTACGGAAATCCCGGACCAATGTGCTACGCAAGCGCTGGAAATCATTCTCTAACCATTGCGGTGTAATCACCGCTTCCAGCACCTGCTCCAGCAGTACACCCTGTCGGTCGGTATAACCATCGATACTCAAACCAATACCACCGTGCCAGCGATACAGGGAATAGCCAAGACCGGCGAGGCTCGCCTGATAGGTGGTCTCCCCCAGACTGTCCCTCACCAGCGCGAGATAGAGCTCTGAGCGCGCCACCCCCTCGCAGGTCTCCATAACAGGCGTGGTAACCCTGGTGTCAAATACACCCTTGGGGCTACCGAAGATCTGATCCTGATAATGCCAGATGGTTAACCCCTGATTATTATCCAACTTCAGGGGTTGCGAGCTTTCGCCACCCTTGCCACTGAGGGGATAAGCCCCGGCTAAAAAGTTATTAGCCGGGGCCAGAGCCAGATCAGCGGCTTTCGCCTGCTTGAGTCCTGTTACCGTGGCGGACGAGAAAGCCTCCAGCCGATAAGGTGCCTGATAGCGTTTTGATACCCGATCCGTTGCGCCCACCTCCGGAGCCATCAGGCTGACAAAAGCGTTGTCCGGTGTCAGATAATCGGCAAAGCGGCCCAGCACATCTTCATCAAACTGGTCCAGCAAGTAGGGACCGCGAACCACCTCTTCAGGGGGATAATCCCGGAGTTTGGCGCTCAAAAACTGGACATAACTGGCCGGCGGGGCTTTTTCCTGAAAACGAAACCGGGTTTGCAGCAACTCCGCCAATTCCTCAAACCGCCAGTTCTGTATGCCCTGCCGCCGGGCGAGGTTCAACCAGGCAAAAAACTTCCTGAGCACCTGGTCACTGCGCTCAACACCCTCTGGGGTCAATTCAATCTGGACAATAAACGCGGCGCCTCGATCGGTATCAAAGCCCTGCCCGGCGCTCAGACCGTTAGCCAGCCCGGCTTCCTTTAACCTTGCGATCAGGCTGCCACCGGTTTCATCACCGATCAGATGTCCCCAGAAGTGATCAGGCCGGGTTCGCCATTGTTCTTTAAAACTGGGCATGGGGAAAACAATACTGAGGCTGCGCATATCCTTAACCGGCTTGACCTTCAACTGAAACGGCAGCGGGTGTTTGAAGGTCGGCGCTGACAATCCAGCCGGCGCAACGCGACCCGAGGCATCCCCCTTGCCATTTGCGGCTGGGATATCGGCAAACAGCCCTCGCACCACCACCTCCAGCTGGCGAAGTGTCTGTGCACCAAGTACTACCAGACTCATGCGATCAGCGCTGTAATACTGTTCATAAAACCTGATGAGTTCGGTTCTGACAGGCCTACCCTTACGGTCGGCCAAAGTTTCCAGATTACCGACCGAAAACCGAGACAGAGGGTGGCTCGGGTCCACCTGCTCGCTGAATATCTCCCACTCCCGGCGGCTGTCGTCCTTGACCTTGAGACGAAACTCCGATTCCACCGCATTGCGTTCCCGATCGACGTATTGGGCGTCAAAACGCGGCGCGATAAAAAACCGGGAAAAGCG
>DLXZ01000048.1:5179-9248 GCA_003448675.1 Porticoccaceae bacterium | reverse complement strand
GATAAAAAACCGGGAAAAGCGATTCAGCGCTGCCAGTAAATGCCCGGCCTCAATATCAAAAAAATAATTGGTGTTTTCCATGCTGGTGTATGCATTGTGCTGGCCGCCATGCTCAATGATGAATTTTTGATAGGCGCCAGCCTCCGGATATTTATCGGTTCCAAGAAACAGCATATGCTCAAGAAAATGCGCCAGTCCTTCGCGCTCGGGTGGGTTGTCAAAGCTGCCCACCTGGACATTCATTGAAGCGGCGGCTTTGTCCGTGTCAGGGTCAGAAATCAGCAGCACTGCCAAACCGTTGTCGAGCGTCAGGTAACGATAAGCCCGATCATCGGCTGGGCTGCGCCTGACCGGATGCGCACGGCCATCACTACGTAGCCCTTCCCGCCACCAGGCTGACTCGCCACTGCCTGATTCCCCATAAGCGATATACGCCTGAGACAATAAAAACAGACTAGCGAATACGCTAATAAACCTAGACTTTAGGGACTTCATAATAGGGTTCCAGATACGGGGATAATCAGAGTAACAACGTTCAAGCGGATGGTGGCACAATCTAGTCAGCGGGAGCGTCTTCCAACTCTGACAATGGTTCCTCGGAAGTATTCCGTGGCCAGGCGTTATAAAGTGCCTTAATGAGGGTTGCCAGGGGAATGGCGAAAAACACACCCCAGAAACCCCACACACCGCCAAACAGGAGTACCGCGAGAATAATGGCGATAGGGTGGAGATTAACCGCTTCCGAAAAAAGCAGTGGCACCAGTACATTGCCATCGAGAAACTGAATTACCGAATAGGCGATAAACAACCACAGGAATTCACTACCCCAGCCCCACTGGAACAGACCCACCAGCAACACTGGAACCGTAACCACCACCGCGCCAATATAAGGAATCACCACCGACAGACCCACCAGCAATGCCAGTAATGCGGCGTAATTTACCCCCAGTAACGAGAAACAGATGTAGGTCACTGAGCCAACGATAAACACCTCCGCGGCCTTACCCCGTACATAGTTGGCAATCTGCAGGTTCATCTCCTGCCAGACCTGATCCATAACCGGCCGGCGCTCTGGCAGCATATCGGTAAGCATCAACACCAGATACTGCCGATCCTTGAGCATAAAAAATATCATTAATGGCACCAGTACCAGATAAACCATCACCACAATCACGTTGGGCACCTTGCTAACCGAAAAGGTCACCGCCGCTTCAGCAAAATGGGCCGATTCCCTCTGTACATAGGTCATAATTTCCGCCAGCCGCGCCTCGGAAATCAACTGAGGGTATTTTTCAGGCAGCAATAACAGGCTGTCATGCCAGTATCTGACCATCCCCGGTACTTCCTGAATAAGATTGCTGGACTGCTGAATCACAATGGGAAAAAGAAAAACCATGATCGCAAACAGTAGTCCGACAAAACTGGTGAACACGATAATTACCGCGGCAAGATGTGGCAGACGCCAACGCTTGAGTAGATTCACAACGCCCTGGAGCAGGAAGGCGAACACCAGGGCAGCCAGCACCGGCGCCAAAATATCGCCTAGCGTAATAATAACGACCAGGGTCGCCAGCAGAATGCCCGACAATACCAGGGCTTCATCATCGGCGAAATAACGGTGGATCCAGCGTTCCAGCACCTTGCGCATAAACAAATCCCAACTTTTCGCGAAATCCGGCACGACGCCGGAGAAAATACCACGCCATCGGTGTCACACCGAAGGCAAGTCGTGATCATACAGATGAAATATTGCCACGGGCATCAACAAATTGGGATACGATCGCAACCGACTGGCCGGAAAGCCCAAACATCAGGCGATGGGCCGCCAGCTCCGAAGGTACGCAACATTCCCGATCATGCGGAAAGGTCATATTCCCGAACATCGTCAACAAAATATTGTCACAGCCAGGTACGGCAATCAGGTAGTATCAGGGCATGGGTGCACGAACATACCACTACCGGACTCAATCGCTGACACGGCTTTTACGCGGTATCTGCTTTAGTCTGATAATCACACTAACAGGTGGGGGAGGCCACACCCTTGCCGCGGAAATCAAACTACCGCTGCTTGGTGACGCCACCTCGGGTATTGTGTCGCACCAGCAGGAATACGAGTTGGGCCGCGCCTGGCTGCAAATGTTCCGCAGCCGCGTACCCACCCTTGACGATCCCCAACTCAAGGCTTATCTGGAGCAACTCACCTTCAAGCTTGCCACCCATAGCCAATTAACCGACCGACGACTTGAACTGATCGTCATCAATAACCCGACCATGAATGCCTTTGCCGTACCCGGCGGCGTCGTCGGTACGCACACGGGCTTGTTTATGTATGCCCAGAGCGAAGACCAGCTGGCCTCCGTGCTGTCCCACGAATTGGCTCACCTCAGCCAGCGCCATTTCGCCAGACGATTGGCCAATCAAAAAGCCAATTCCGTGACCAGCATGGCCGGATTGCTGGCAGGTTTAATCCTTGCGGCGACGGTCGGTGGCGATGCCGGCATGGCCGCCATGACCGCTTCCCAGGCCGCCGCGATGGATAGAAGCCTGCGCTTTTCCCGGCAAAATGAGCAGGAAGCGGATCGCATCGGCATGGACACCCTGCACCAAAGTGGTATGGACCCCAACGGCGTGGCGCGCATGTTCGACCGGATGCTCGCCGCTACCCGCTACACCGGCCACCATCCCCCGGAATTCCTGCTCACCCACCCATTGACTGAAAGTCGCATCGCCGATGCCCGAAACCGGGTCAGGAAATACCCGGCGAAACAGTATCCGGAGAATATCGAATACCATCTGATGCGCGCACGCGCTTTGATGGCTATCGACAACAACCCACAGCGCAGCCTGAAACGCTTCCAGAGTGAACTGGAAGGAGACTCCAGTTCACCAAGTGCTGCCCGCTATGGCCAAGTGCTGGCGTTAACGGCGCTGGGGGACCACGAGAAAGCCTGGGCCAGCCTCTCACCTTTACTGGAAGCAGAACCAAACCGCCTTACCTATCAACTGGCCGCCGCTGCTATCGAACGCGCCAGAGGGGATCACGGCAGTGCCTTGAAGCGGCTGAATGGCCTGCATCGCGACCACCCCGACAGCTATCCCCTGCTAGCCGAACTATCCGAAGCTTACCTGGCCGCCAACCGGTACCATGACGCCGAACAGGTGCTGGAAAAACTGGCCCGCAGGCGACCCACCGACCCCCATATCTGGTTTCAACTGGCGGAAATCAGCGGCCTGGCGGGTGACATCCCCGGTGTGCATATGGCGCGCGCGGAATATTTTATTTTGACCGGAGTTTACGACAAAGCGCGCCAACAATTGGGTTATGCGAGCAAGTTAGTGGCCCGGGACTTCAAACGCTCCGCGATTATTAGTCAACGTCTACGCGACATTGACGCGATGGAGAAAGACGCTCGAACCCTCTAAACATTCTGTCTGTGTTGCCAGTAGCGCCATGCTGTTAAATTGAGACGCAGCGAAGCCAATATTACAATCACTGCCCAACTTTCAGAGGGTTACCATCCGATGAATAATCAACCATGCTATTTGTTTGCATATGAACTGGATGGCAAGGGCGGGGCCATCACCCAAAATACGCCTGGCGACAACACCGATAAGCCCCTGTGGCTACACCTGGACTATTCTCTGGACGATACCGAACAGGCGCTACTGGAACTCGGACTCGAACCTCATATCTGCGAGAGCCTGATACGCGTGGATACACGACCACGCACCGTCATCACGAACAACGGCATCCTTGTCGTCTTGCGCGGCGTCAACAGCAATCCAGGCTCTGACCCCGAAGATATGGTCTCGTTGCGCCTGTGGATTGAAAAAAACCGTTTGATCACCGCACGGCAACGGCGGATTTTCTCAGTCCAGGATGTACGCGCCCTGCTCGACAACAATCGCGGCCCGTGTGACATATCCTCGCTCGTGAGCACGATCACTGAACATCTGGCCGACCGTATTTCCGACTTTGTCGACACCATGGAATCCCACATCGAGGAGTACGAAGAAGCCATGGAAACTGGCGATAAAAGTCAGATACGCCGCGAAGTGTCGATATTGC
>DLXZ01000048.1:406-4948 GCA_003448675.1 Porticoccaceae bacterium | reverse complement strand
TGGCGGCAAAAAGCCGCTGTGGTCAGACGATTCCTGGCCCCTCAGCGGGATGCGCTGGATAACCTGTTCCGCCATTCAGGCAGCCTGCTGGATACCGACCAAGCCTATGCCGTGCGCGAACAGTCGGACCGAATCACGCGCTATGTGGAAGACCTGGACCTGATGCGTGAACGCGCCCTGGTGATTCAGGAAGAACTACTTAATCAGATCGCCCAGGAACAGAACGCCAGAATGTACGTCCTCGCCGTAGTGACCGCGGTGTTTTTGCCAGTTACGTTTATTACTGGTTTGTTCGGTATGAATGTCGCCGGACTACCTGGTACTGAACAGGACATCTCATTCTGGCTGGTGAGCGGAATCATGCTGGGGACTGGCATCGGGATTCTGGCGATCTTCCGCATGCGGCGCTGGATTTAAACTCTCGAACCGCAACATGCCATCCACATGAACGTCACGCTGCGGAAACGCGATGACGATGCCATTATCCCTAAATAGAGCATTGATACGAAAGCGAATACTACTGCGAATTTTCCTTAAATCACGATCAGCGTTCGCTTCAATCCAGTAGTAAACATCGAAGATCAACGCATTATCGCCAAAATCCTCAAAGATAACGCTCGGCGCTGGCTCCGCCAGCACGGACTCTTCGGCTTTCGTGGCTGCTTCAATCAGATCCCTGACCTGTTCAACCGGGGAGCCGTAAGCGACACCCACACGAATCACGGAACGCGCCAGGCGGTCGACCAGCGTCCAGTTAACCACGGTATTCTCCAGCAGGTAGCTGTTTGGTATCAGAAGGTGAACACCGTCAACCCGCCGAATTCGGGTAGAACGCGTATTGATACGCTCTACCGTCCCCTTGGTATCACCTACTTCAAGAAAATCGCCGATGCGAATGGGTCGCTCCCACATCAAAATCCAGCCGCTGATAAAATTGTTAATAATATTTTGCGCGCCGAAACCCACACCGATGGCGATGGCGCCAGAAATAAATGCAAATGCCGTCAAAGGTACATTGAGCAGTTCCAGTGCAGTGATAATCAGAACCGCAACACCCACGATATATACCGCACGGGAAATCAGCTGAGTTGCATCGGCGCTCATATGCCTTGCCGCCAACCGAGTGGCGATCACGCGGCCAAGCCATCTCAGCAGAATCAAACCAACAATAATGACAACGGGTACAACTAATAGTTGGCCGACGGTGACCTCCTGGCCTGACACTGAAAACAGTGGCTTGGACAGCGAAGCCGCAACGTTCTGGACAAAGGTTTCCATCGTGTCGGTCTGTGATTGTGTAGGAGTCGTCATGACATTGGCCACTCACGTTGCCGGAAACCACCTGGCCGGCTCGGTACCCATAGTTACCTGATAGTCGGCCATCAGGCGGTGCTGACGTGAACGGGGCCTTCAAACCCACCCACGCCAGAGTTGAGATTGTTACTTGTACGCCGTCGCTCGGTCGATCATGCGTTTAGCCTGGGTATAGTGGGGTTTGTCGAGCATAATGCCGTCCAGTCCCACGACGCCGACATCGGGGCTGGCGTCGAACGCTTCCACCACCCGCCGCGACCATTCCAGCTGCTCATCGGAGATAGAGAATTCTTCATTGATGATATCCACCTGGTTGGGATGAATAGCCATCATCGAGGTAAAGCCAGCACGGCGAGCACCACGGCAGGCGTCACGAAGGCCATCGTCGTCCTTGAAATCGGTAAACACGGTATTACAGGCTTCGATGCCAGCGGTCGCCGCCGAGGCGATACAAAGGCTTCGTGCGGTGCGAAACAGATCATCCCAGTTACCGTCCGGCAACCGGTGGGTTTCGGCGCCCACATCCGCGGACAAATCGAACTCACCCCAACTGACGTGGGACAGGCGATCACTGGCGCCTTTTAAACCACCGAGATTAAACAACGCCTCGCCGGTTTCGGTGCCAATCACCAGAATCTTGATGTGCCGGGCCGGGACCCCCTCGCGCACTTCCAGGGCGCTTAAATAATGATCCAGCTTAATAACATCCTCGCGCGTACGGTACTTGGGCAGCAATACATAATCCGGCGCGCCACCAACCACGGCGGCCAGATCATCCAGGGTCATATCACCACAAAGGGGATTAATGCGCACCAGCAGTTTTTTCTTGCGTGAACCCAGGGGGTGGGCGTCCAGGTATTCCCGCGTCAGGCGCCGACCCTCTTCCTTGCGCCCCAGGGCAATGGAATCCTCCAGATCAAGGATCAGACCATCGGCATTGGTGCCCTCGCCCTTGGCGATTTTCTTTTCGCTATCGGCGGGTAAAAAAAGCATTGATCTCATCATGGATCTCCCGAATTAAGCCTTTGGTCGAACGGCCATCAGGGCGGTACGACGGACCGTCGCCACCAACTCACCGTGCTGGTTAAAACCTTCGTGGATGAAATTAACGATACCGGAATCATCGCGGGATTTACTCAGGCGCTTGTCCAGCACGGTGGTGCGAGCGCGGATGGTATCGCCGTGGAAGGTGGGACGCGGGAAAGCCACGTCATTCATGCCCAGATTGCCCAGGGTTGTACCAAGGGTCAGCTCGGTGACCTGAATACCCACCACCAGCGCCAGGGTAAACATGCTGTTGACAATGCGTTGGCCGTGGATGGTGTTTTTGGAAAACTCCTCGTCCAGGTGCAGTGGCTGGGTGTTCATGGTCAGGCAGGTAAACAGCGTGTTGTCGTATTCGTTAACCGTACGCGTGACCTCGTGGTCGTAAACCTTGCCTTCTTCAAAATCTTCAAAATACAAACCAGCCATTTTGGTCTCCTGTCTTGGTTACTTTGTTGGTTTCAGGTTCAGGATGAATTGCTCAGCCTACAATGCCCGACGGATTGTAGCACCTAAGCGCAAGAGGAATATCCACTCTGACCGCTTGTGTCCCCTTATGCGGGCGTTACAATGCGGAGCATCGAAAATCAGTCTTAAGCAGCCCAATAGCCATGACAAATACCAGCGAAACACCCATGATCCTGCCCGAAAATCCCAGCTTTGAAGACGTGGTCCGCTGCCGCCGTTCGGTGCGCGGCTTCCTGCCCAAGGCGGTGCCTCAGGATCTGCTGCATAAGATATTCTCGCTGGCTCAACTGGCGCCCTCCAACTGCAATATCCAGCCCTGGAAAGTGGCGGTTGCCTCTGGCGAAAGCTGTCGCCTGTTGCGGGACAAACTGGTGGCGGCGGTCACCGAGGGCGTTAAACCCAACCCCGATCACCAACGGGTGGACAAATTCGAAGGGGTATTTCGTCAGCGCCAGGTGGATACGGCGGTAGCGCTCTATGGCAATATGAATATCGCCCGCGATGATGGCGAAGGCCGACGTCGCGCCTCCCTGCGCAACTTTGAGTTTTTCGATGCGCCCCATGCAGCTTTTATCGCCATGCCCAGCATTTTCAACGAATCGGTAGCTGTGGACGTGGGCATGTACGCCCAGAATCTGATGCTAGCCATGACCGCCAACGGCCTCGGCTCCTGCGCCCAGGCCAGTGTCAGCCGTTATCCGGACATTATCCGCGCACACTTTGGCTGGAATGATTCCCTGGCGGTGCTGATGGGTATTTCCTTCGGCTTTGAAGACCCAAGCATACCGGCCAACAAAACCGTGGTACCGAGGGCCGACATTCGGGAAGAAGTGATTTTTCTGGACTAGGTCCAGCACCTGGGAAGGCGCTTAACCCTTTAATCCCCCAGTTGCTGCTCGCGGAAATCCAGCATGCGCTGCAGGGGAATCATGGCCCGCTTGCCCAGCTCCGGATCAACCAGAACCTCATTGCTGCCCTGGGCCAGGGCATCGCGCAGATTTTTCAGATGATTCATGGCCATCCACGGGCAATTGGCGCAACTGCGGCAGGTGGCGCCATGGCCGGCGGTGGGCGCGATAATCAACGCCTTGTCCGGCGCCGCCTGTTGCATCTTGTAGAAAATACCTTCGTCGGTAGCCACCACGACCTGCTTGTTGGGCAGGGTACGGGCCGCTTCGATAAGCTGAGAGGTGGAGCCAACGGCGTCGGCCATGGCAATAATGGCTTCCGGTGATTCCGGATGCACCAGGATGGCGGCATCGGGGTAAATTTGCCGAATGTCCTGCAGGCCACGCAGTTTGAATTCCTCGTGCACCACGCAACTGCCATCCCACAGGAGCATATCGGCGCCGGTTTGTTCCTGCACATAGCGACCCAGGTGCTTGTCCGGCGCCCACAGAATTTTATGGCCCTCGCTGTCGAGATAATCGACCACATCCAGAGCAATACTCGAGGTCACCACCCAGTCGGCACGCGCCTTCACTGCCGCCGAGGTATTGGCATAGACCACCACCGTGCGGTCGGGATGTTGATCACAAAAAGCCGAGAATTCATCGATGGGGCAACCGATATCCAGGGAGCAGGTGGCCTCCAGAGTGGGCATCAGCACGGTTTTTTCTGGCGTCAGGATCTTCGCCGTCTCGCCCATAAACTTGACCCCGGCCACGATCAATGTGGAAGCCGAATGCTTGCTGCCAAAGCGGGCCATTTCCAGAG
>DLXZ01000048.1:0-149 GCA_003448675.1 Porticoccaceae bacterium | reverse complement strand
CCGGTCTCCTCTGCCAGGGCCTGAATCTGCGGCTCGGTATAGTAGTGGGCGACAATGACCGCATCCCTTTCCACCAGCAAGGCTTTTATTTCATCCTTGTATTGCTGGACCTGGGCAGGCGTTTCATCTGGCTCGGCGTGGATACGATC
>DLXZ01000134.1:3145-11474 GCA_003448675.1 Porticoccaceae bacterium | reverse complement strand
CATGCCTGGCGGGTGTTGCAAGCGGGAACGCTGACGGTCCCCTTCATGAAAGGCTGCCAACAACGACCACCCCAGAAACGCCGTGCAGGTGGTCAGATAATCACGAATCAGAAACTGCACCAGGTCCACATCCACCGCGCTATCACGGTTTTCAAACCGGCACTGCACTTGCTCAGGGGCATCCACCGTCTTGCTGTCGTCGCTCACCACAATCGTCAGCACAGCAGCGGCATCATCCCAGCCACAGAGCAGGTAGCGGGCGTCATCACTCACATTGGTATCCAGCAATGCCACCGCTTTTTCCAGCGCCGCTTCCAGGCCGGTCTTGATTCCCGCCTCACTGTCACCCGGACACTGAACCAGGTGCAGCACACCGCTGTCGCCTGATGCCTGTTTGGTCCACGCCAACGTCATAACTTGTCTCCCGAAATGCCAGCCAACCGTGCACGCGCGGCATGCAGTTTCTTGTAGCTGTCGATCAGGCGCAGATGCTTGTCCAGGCCCTCGAGCTGCATGTTGGTCGGGGTCAGCCCCGGGAAGCGCACACGGCCTTCCACCGCGCCGACCACCTGGTCCATGGTCTCGTCGCCAAACATGCGCTTCAGGTTATAGAGGTAGTCGTCCAGTTCCAGCTCCTCGTCCAGCACAATCTCCAGCACCGCATTCATGGCGCGATAGAACAGCACCCGCGCCACCGTGTTGTCGTTGTACTGCAGGAACATGTCCACCAGCTCGGCCGCTTCTTCCAGACGTCCCAGCGCGAGGAACGCGAGCAGCTTCAGTTCCAGCACGGTGAGCTGGCCCCACACCGTGTTCTCATCAAACTCGATTCCGATCAGGGTAATGATGTCGGTGTAGTTGTCGATCTGGCTGTCTTCCAGACGCTCAACCAGAGCACTCAGTTCATCATCACTGAGCCGGTGCAGGTTGAGAATGTCCTCACGATAATCCAGCGCCTTGTTGGTGTTATCCCAGATCAGGTCTTCCACCGGGTACACCTCGGAAAAGTCCGGCACCAGAATCCGGCAGGCCGGCGCACCCAGCTGGTCGTGTACCGCCACATATACTTCCTTGCCCTGCTCGGCGAGAATACCGAACAGCGTTTCCGCTTCCTCGTCGGTGGTACCGGAAAAATCCCAATCAAAAAATTCATAGTCTGCTGCAGCACTAAAGAACCGCCAGGAAATCACCCCGGTGGAATCGATAAAGTGCTCCACGAAGTTGTTCGGCTCAGACACTTCCATGCTGTTGAAGGTCGGCGGCGGCACATCGTTAAGGCCCTCGAAGCTGCGCCCTTGCAACAGCTCGGTAAGACTGCGCTCCAGCGCCACATGGAAGCTGGGGTGGGCACCAAAGGACGCAAACACACCGCCGGTGCGCGGGTTCATCAAGGTCACGCACATGACCGGGAATTCCCCACCCAGAGAGGCATCCTTCACCAGCACCGGAAAGCCCTGGGCTTCCAGCGCCTTGATGCCCTCGACAATCTCCGGGTAACGAGCCAGCACATCCTCCGGCACATCCGGCAGCACAATTTCCTGCTCGATAATGTATTTCTTCACCGCCCGCTCGAAGATCTCCGACAGGCACTGCACCTCGGCTTCCGCCAGGGTATTACCCGCGCTCATGCCGTTACTGAGGAACAGGTTCTCGATCAGGTTGGAAGGGAAGTACACCGTCTCGCCATCCGAGCGGCGCACAAACGGTAGTGAGCAAATGCCACGATCCTCACGACCGGAGTTGGTATCGATCAGGTTGGAAGCACCCAGTTCGCCATCCGGGTTGTAGATGGCCCGGGTATGCTCGTCCAGAATCTCCGCCGGCAACGCATCATTGGGACCAGGCTTGAACCACTTTTCATTGGGGTAATGAACAAATTCGCTGTTGGCGATTTCTTCCCCGAAGAACTGGTCGTTATAGAAGAAGTTGCAGCTTAGCCGCTCGATGAACTCGCCCAACGCCGAGCACAGCGCACTCTCCTTGGTGGCACCCTTGCCGTTGGTAAAACACATGGGCGACGCCGCATCACGAATATGCAACGACCAGACATGGGGAACGATATTGCGCCAGGACGACACCTCGATCTTCATCCCCAGCGTTTCGAGGATACCGCTCATGGTGGCGATGGTGTCCTCCAATGGCCGGTCCTTGCCCTCAATCAGCGTCCGGCCCGCCTGCTCCGGGTTCACCGTCAGCAGCGCCTGGGCATCTTCATCCAGGTTCTCTACCGCTTCAATCTGGAAGTCGGGACCGGTCTGCACCACCTTCTTCACCGTACACCGGTCAATGGCCCGCAAAATGCCAGTGCGATCCTTGTCGGAGAGGTTCTCGGGCAGCTCCACATGAATCCGGAAGATCTGGTTATAGCGGTCTTCTGGATCAACGATATTGTTCTGCGACAAACGAATATTGTCGGTGGGGATATCCCGCGCCTTGCAGTACACCTTCACGAAATAGGCCGCGCACATGGCCGACGAGGCCAGGAAATAGTCAAACGGACTGGGGGCTGAGCCATCCCCCTTGTAGCGGATGGGCTGGTCTGCAATGACGGTGAAGTCGTCAAATTTGGCTTCCAGACGCAGGTTGTCGAGAAAATTGACCTTGATTTCCATGAGGGTACAGCCGAGGTTGGGAGGTGAGTAGATCCAGGGAGCATTATCCCGGTTTTGACCCTCCCCGTCTTGCATCGCGGGCAACACGGCTTACCGTAGAAATGGGCGACCGACCACGATCACCCTGGCGCGGCAATCTGCTCCGACCAAGCTCCCCCAGGCCTCTGCCCCCGAGCCGGCCCGGAAACACTCATTCCGTAATCTGGCAAACGCCTTGTCCTGAGGCTTCAAGCGACCTGCAAAAGCCCGCCACATCCGGGTTCTCGAACTCACTGGAAATCAACTCACCCGGAATCAGTCCTTCATCCCAACGGGTGGTCATCAAGAGATGGTGACCCGCCTCTTTATCCTCAAAAATCTCCACCACCGCATGGGTCTGGTGAATATAGAGGTCACGAAGATCCTTTCGACAACGTAGCTCGCTGCTGGAATCTTCACCGCAGTCATAGCCGGCCCCGGAAAAGTAGGAAAGCGCCATCTCCAGGAGAGCAGGCGTCTCCATGACGTGCCCGTCCGTACGGGTAAGGGTTGTGGGGGGCTCTCCCGCCACATTGGTGCAGCCTGACAGGGCCATCACACCCAACATCACCATCAAATAACAACACCGCATGCTCTTTGCCTTTCACAACCAAGGAATTGGAGTAGCTCAATGGACGGGCGATCTGTCCATACGGCCATGCATGATAACCTGCTATTCGTGGCCTTACACACCAGCGTGATCAGATCTCAGCGATACACCCTGGCTACCGAAAAACGTTACCTCTGAACGCACAAAAAAACGCGGTCGATGCCGCGTCCTTTTGTATCGCTTTTCTGATAAGTACATATCGATCCAAACCCTGCGAGCCCCCCTCAAGCCAGAAAGGGGAGCCGCCATTCAGGGTGAATCCCTAATTCATCTGGATATAAATCTGGTTGTACTCATCCTGCACAGAGGGGATCGGTTTGCTGGGATCCAAATCCATCACCAGGTCCTCCTTCAGCACTTCAACCTCATAGCGCCATCCCTCCGGCAACCCTTCCATGGAGGCGCCCAGAGAAGACAACTTCTCGGTGACAACCTTGTTGCCCTGCAAAACGAACTCATTGCCTTGATCGTCCACTATCTTGTAAACCGGCAAGCCAGCTTTCCATTCCAGCTTCTGATACTTGGCAGGCGAGAAAACGGTATATTTTGGAATGCTCATGGTGCCCGGCGGCAGGTTGGCCCCAAACCGCATCTTGGTTCCGGCTACGTCAACTGGATCCGACATCATCAGACCCACCACATCTGACGACCACCACTGCGGGCCATTCTTGAACACTGCACGCGCACCAAACTCCTGGGCAAGGGAGGTCAAATCTAACGCCCCCCACCACTCAAGGTCACATTCCGCGTTATGCGAAGTGCTATAGATATCGTTGCCCTTCTCACCATAATCGAATACCAGCTCGCAATAGCGGTATCCTCTGGATTCTTCCAGGACATGCATTTTCAGCACTTTTTCTTCACCAGAACCCGTCGACATGGTGACATCCGCAACCGCCATCTGCGCACCTGCAACAGAGAGTACGAATGCCCCGGCAACCCAACTGGCCCCACGCAAATTTGACTTCCCTTTATTCATTATTGACTCCGTATTGAATTTATTTTGTAGAACGCATCAAATGTTTGCCCGCATGCGGATCCCGGCGACAACAACATCGTCCTCATCAGGATTAAGTGCGGGGTTTACGATATATTGCAGCGAAGGGGTGATAGTGAAATTCCTTATCAATGGGAAGCGATAAAAAACCTCTGAACTATATTGCTCACGCAGTAGTTCATTAGACGGGTTGCCCCAGCCAACCGCAACACCGAGCACGTCCCGTGCGGCGCCAGCCTTACTGTTGAAACCCACACCAAGCCCCGCGACAAAGTCCTGTTCAAATGTGGAGGCATCACCGTCCGATATCCCTCCAAGCACGTAGGGCATCCAGCGGTCATCAAGCAACTTGCTGACCAGAAAGGTCATGCCCTTGCCAGATTGAACGCCCGCCTTCTCCTTGGCATCCTGGTGCCAGAGCTGCACCTGTACCTTGTCCCACCGCGCATTTTCAATGCTATTGGGCAACCACCGGAATTCTACTGAGCTGTAGTATTCCTCTTCTTCAATGGAATCAAAGGGGTTTTCCGCTGACTTCGCATTGGCATCGTGGGCACCTGCCACCACAACAAAACCCGGAGAGACCATGAACGCCCCTCCGGCCCCCAGGCCTCGACCCGGCAAAGGCTTGCTAAGGCTGCTTTGAAGTGAAGGGTTAACAAAACCCTTCTTGGCTCCGGAAAGAGCATGGGCGTTATACCAACTGATCGCGCTGATTTTACCGCCAATCAACTTCAGGCGGCCGCCCATGGCCGTCTGACGCCAGGCCAGTTCTGTCCAGGCACCACCAAAATCGCTGAACCCTGTAGCGGTAGGTACAATGCTGCCGATTTCACGGAACAGACTGGTCGGAGGGATTTCCGAATCCAGGGTATGGCGATCCTCAAAACGGAACGACAGAGATCCCTTATTGGGGCCGTTACGATCGAACAGCGTCCATACCCCCTGAAACTCAGCCCGGCCTGCAGCAGCATCGTCCGTATCGATATCCTCCACGTCGACCTGCTGATACAGCGCCTGATAGCTCAGCTGAACATTCAGCCCATAATTTTTTTTGAGCGATTTTTTGGCCTCAAACCACGGAGAGAGCGCATCCTGGAGAATGTCTGATCGCAACCAGGAACCAACAGGGATCGCATCCTGAGCAAGATCATCTGTCACACTGTCGCCACCTTCCAATGGGACAGCATTGTATTGCTTGACAGCCTCAGTGCTCTTTTCAGAGTCCGCTTCCATAGCGAGTCCGTTCGTTGACGCACACACCAAAAGCACCCCGGCAGGAAGCGTCCATAACGGCCGTTTTTCTGGCATTTTTTTCACCACCAATATTATTATTTACGGGTATCGTCGAAAACGCCCAGAAGAATAGAGAGCAAATCTTCACTCGCCACAACCAGGGCCTGGTCGAAATCATCGACCCCCAGTTTCTGTCGAGCGTTGTTGAGGTTTTCCCCTGTCAGTTCGCGAATGCCCGCTCCCATCAACTCGCCGGTATAGGTATCAGTCACCCGAGTCTCAAGGTACAGGCGAATTTCCTGATCGCGTATCCCTGCTACCTTGGTCAGCTCGACAGCCACAAGCGCGGTAGGAATATACTCATAAGCGGCCAGTGACTTGTCAGATACATTCACCCCGGTGATGGCCGTTTCCATTCGCAAGGTGCCTTTGCCGGGCTTGTCTGTGATTTCCAGTACATTGCCGACCCCTGTACGAATAACATTGGTGATGCTGTTCTGTATATCCACCAGCGTTTTCATGCTCACCTGCTCGGTGGGTTGCGGCTCAGGATACGCCACCACTTTCTCTACAATGGCATGAGAGTAATCATTGGCATTGAAGTCGGGTGAGATATAGCGAAACACCACCTGATCATCGGGCGAGGTTACCGACTGAAGCTGGCTATAATATTCCTGGGACAGGAACCCTGAAGGGCTGACTTTCGGTTGGGACTGACAACCTGCCACCAATAGAGCGGTAGCAAGCGCGGCAAAAACCGGCTTCCTTTTCATGTTTTTCCCCTAGACAAGATAAATAAAATCAATCAATGGACGGCCAAGCTCAACATTCAGGCGAGTTAACGAAATCCGTGCTGCTTCAAGCCTCAACCGTTCGTTAAAGATACTCGAAAAAATCAGGGAAAAACTGCGCGCCGTTAACGATCCCCATCCCCAGCTGACGAATGGAGTTCACCAATGAATCCACTGCACTATCCTGACGCAGCCCGCTCAGAAAATGGGTCATTTTCATGCGCCTTGGGATAAATCTGCCCACTGAATTACGGCGCTTTTTTCATAAGCAAATCCACGGCTACACTCTATTGCGTGCTCGGGAGGTTGAGCAAGGCAAACAGAGGCACACTTGCGTGCTTTTACGGCAAGTGAGATATGCTTGTGGCACGCAACATGATGGCGACAAGGCGACGATCCAGCTAGCCAAGCCATCCTGAAAAGCTGGCCCAGACATAGAATCCATAGCCGGACAGCAACACCGCCCCCTCTATTCGTGTGAGACGGCGGCTTGTGTAGAGGAAAAGCAACAACAGCAAGGAGGTGCCGAGCATGATCCATTGATCTATCTCAATCACCCTCACAGGCATCGGCAGTGGCTGCATAAATGCGGATATTCCCAGTATCCCCAGCAAGTTGAAAATGTTGCTTCCGAGAATATTTCCAACCGCCACATCGGCCTGCTTTCGCAACGCGGACATAACAGAGATCGTTAATTCCGGCAGCGACGTTCCAACCGCGACAAGGATCAAACCGACTACTGCCTCCGGGATTCCCATGGACACAGCAATACTGCTGGCTGCTACGACAAAAACCTGTGAGCCGGCAATCAACACGCACAATCCCGCAACCAGCACCCCTACCGTAATCGCCAGATTACCAGTCACCCTCGGCACCGCAGCAGTTTCCGCTTCATGTACTTGTGCCGAGGGCAGGCCACCGGAACGCTCTGTCCAATAAGCCAGCAACAGATACCCGGTTAAACCAAGTAGTAGCTGGGCAGCATCCCAATGGTCCAGGCTGCCTCCCGCCCCAAGAGCCACACAAAGCAGGCTGGCTGCGACGACACACATCGCATCTCGACGAAGCGCCAACGGGGTTACTGTCAGTGGCGTAATCAATGCGCACACGCCAAGGATAAGAAGCACATTGCCGATGTTGCTGCCCACCACATTGCCAATCGCAATATCTGGCTTTCCTTCAATCGCAGCATTCACCGACACCACCAATTCGGGAGCCGAGGTACCAAAGCCGACGATGACAAGCCCACTCAGAAGTGGGGATACACCAACACGATGGGCAAGCGCCAGCGCCCCCCGGATCAGCATTTCACCGCCCAGGGTTAACAACAACAAACCAAGAATAAAAAGCAAAACGCCTGTCATAGTGCTATGCAGCCTCTACCCAACCATGAATTGGCATTTACTCCCTCGCTGCCAACTGCATCAGAATGATGCCGGCAGGATCAACATCCTATTTAGCCCGATACAAATAATAATAATTGACCACAATACGTAGTGTTTATGCCTTGTAGGGTTTTCACCTTCTAATGGAAAAATGAACATTTTGCCATCCAACTCTGCATTCTAATGCTTTTCGGCAGCAGTGCCTTGTTATGCGTTTTCACTTTCGATGCAGAGAAAAGCTCACCGCGCCCAAGGTTGCCACACCAATAGCAACCCAGCCACTAACAGTAAAACGCCCATTATCACTGCCTCCTCAGGTGAAGCATGGATAGCCCCTCTCATTCCTGAGGGAGACTTTACCCCTGTGCCATGCAATCCATTGAAAACGACGGCAGCGCCCAGCCCAGTGAATAGAACACCAACAATCATAAGTCCCGAATCTTGCCGCATCGCGTATCTCCCTCTTGCATAACGCTTGGCTCACAGGAAAATTGCGAGCTTATGCACGCCTGGGGTCAGGTCCCCCAATTCTCTCTGAGCGCCAGATTTGGGAAAGGAGAAACCTGACCCCGATGATGTATATGTTATGCATTACTTGTCACCGATACTGTTTTTGACCTTATTGTTTAGCTCAATAAACCTTCTTACAAGCTGATCGCAAACGTTTTTTTCAGCACCGC
>DLXZ01000134.1:2538-2918 GCA_003448675.1 Porticoccaceae bacterium | reverse complement strand
AAAATTGAGCCTTCCTTCTGTATTATTTGACGTTTTACATACGAAGGGTGAGCCGGATGCGTTTCTGGCGTAAATGAATACAGCGCCCTTTCTGACTTAACTTCTGCTATTTGCCAACCACGATCCACTCTTACTTGCACATCAGGATTTGATTTCAACGTCTCCAACAGCTCTGAGACAGCCAACCCATCTGAATTTTGACCTTCATACCCGAGTTCCTCCTTAACTGGGGAAGTAACCCCACAGCCAAAAAGCGAAGCCGCAAATACCAGAACAGATATTTTCTTCATCGGTTCCCTCATATGCATAACGCCAGGCGCAGCGGCCAAATTGGAGCGGGGAACGAGCGGGAATTTGATCCGCCTTCCGCCGCTTCTTAT
>DLXZ01000134.1:1500-2371 GCA_003448675.1 Porticoccaceae bacterium | reverse complement strand
CGCCTTCCGCCGCTTCTTATGCATTTAGCCTTCATATTCCGGCCAGTGTTTTAAAAATAGCTCACGCCTTATACTTTCAGCCGCTTTATATCCGGCGTCATAGGCCTTGCCACACCAAAATAGGCCCGCAATCGGGTTTACTTCACTTTCCACGCTATAAGCATATATCGCGCATAGCCTTATAGAGGAAGCCACGGAGCCATCAAACGCAAGATAGTTAAACTCTGCTATCGCAGCAGATGGATCCTTTCCACGTTCGAAGTCCTTAGTATTAGTGCGATATTCATCAATCCAAGGTTCGCCTTCGGCTTTGGCGACTTTGTTGGCTACGATAAAATGCTTTTTGTAATCAGCTGCGGAAGCGACTGATGTTGCGTGGCCTTGTTAAACGTTTTTACGGTGCGCATCTAAAAACTCGTATGGTAAGTCATAGTTATCTGATATATCACAACAAACCTCGATTACAGCTAGCCGTAAATATTTACCAAGCTCCTCGTCTGACATGCTTAATAAGTTATGAATATTTATATAAACAGCTGTCTCAAGTTGAGAATGCTTTTTATTAATTTTTAATTCTTGTGGAGATAAGTTTTCATTATCTCCGTATCTTAAAACGAGACTAATTGCGTCAAATGGAGCATCTAAGAAATAATCATTATCAGATAGAAGCTCTCTGAATTCTTTAGCTATCTGAATAAGATTGACAGCAATTCGCTTATCTCTCTTAAACTTTATGAGAGCTACGCCGCCGATTGTTAGATTCACTTTCTCGCTCATATTCCCTACGTTTAACGCTGAGCACAGCGGGGACCTTGGAATGGCGAAGGAGGAGCCATGGGAAGGGCGTCCGGCGGCCTTAGCTGCGACTTGT
>DLXZ01000134.1:554-1338 GCA_003448675.1 Porticoccaceae bacterium | reverse complement strand
CTTAGCTGCGACTTGTTAAAAATTCCCGAAGACATCCTGATACCAGAACTTGTCTTTGTCCTTGAACCAAGACTCATTCTCGGGGGTGCAAAGTGCTGCGAGTGGCTTTGCTGACAGCCTGTAGCGCTCCAAGATAGCCAACAGATCCCTCATCGCTTGCTCGTCTACCTCTGATTCTTGGATATGCAGATAGCCGCAGTCGATGCTTTTTATACATGGGATTTCCTGCGCCCAGGCGAAGAAGTGATCCTCATCGAGCTGTGAATAGTAGACCACTGGCTGCGTATCAATTATGAGCACGGTTCCCTCCGATTTTTAACGCCTGGCGCAGCAGGCAACTTGGAGCGACGGAGGAGCGGAAATTTGGTCTGCCTGCCGCTACTTGTTTATGCAGTCTACCTGCACTATTTTTTGTGCCAGGTAATACCCATAGGGCTTTCTATTGCCGCTTCTTCACAGCCATCAACAATTGTAGATACAACCTTCTCAAAGAACATTCCTGCGGATGGGGACTGTGAGCCACCCTCCAAAATCACCGAAAACCCTTGAATGTTATGACCAAGCTTTGATTGAACCTCAGACGAGGCTTCCTGTGCAGGCAAAGTTGCTACCGAAATATTCCAATCCTTCTCATCAAGCTGCCACCATGGCTGATCAGGGCTTTCAACTACCCAAGGGCTAGAATGCTGCTTCCATAACTCACCATCAGGTAATTCAGAAGGCAAAGAAACGGCACAAGCCGCAGCCCAAATATAAACATCAATGCTCATCATTAATCCCCAGG
>DLXZ01000134.1:0-221 GCA_003448675.1 Porticoccaceae bacterium | reverse complement strand
CCAGACTACATTTATGGCACCCGCAAGGACTTAAACCCTGAAGACACTCCCAACCTGAAATGTGGCCGCCCACAACGAATGGGAAAACCGAGCCACAACCTCATATTCTTCTAACGGCAACCAAAAACATGGCCATGGCACCGACGTGGAATCTTGCTATGCCACAGAAAAATCAGAGCCATTTAACAGCGTATTAAGTCGAACGAATCGACTTAACTCAA
>DLXZ01000030.1:36674-39914 GCA_003448675.1 Porticoccaceae bacterium | reverse complement strand
GGCAAGGGCACATAGCCTGCGGCACAGTTTTGCCACTCATTTGCTCGAAGATGGTTATGATTTACGCACAATCCAGGAGTTACTGGGTCATTCAGACGTTTCAACCACTGAGATTTATACACACGTGATAAACCGAGGCGGCAAAGGTGTATTAAGCCCAGCGGATAAGCTAAGCACGTAGCATCTTCTCGCCTGCCCGGGCGATAGGACACTCGCCAGTCTTTATGCCACACTACAGGGAGGATAAGGCCAGTTTACGATGGCTGACTTGAAAGCATTCTTAAATAATTCCAAACTAGCTTTCATTCACACATTAGCGTTCAGCTATATGAACGTTTCTAAAACATTCTCACCAACAACTTCCCGGAGTTAATCATGACTGGCGTTCTGGATGGCATCAGGGTTCTGGATTTCGGGCGCTATATCGCTGGCCCCTATTGCGCGCAGCTTCTGTCCCAGTTTGGCGCCGATGTTATTCGCATCGAGAAACTGTCCGGTAGCGAGGATCGTTACACCACGCCGGTAACGGCTGACGGCGAGGGCGCGCTATTTTTGCATATGAATTGCAACAAACGTGGCATCACGCTCAATCCCACCAAACCCGAAGGACGGGAAGTGGTGAAGCGGCTGGTAGCCACCGCCGATGTGGTGCTGGCTAATCTACCGGCGCCATCGCTGGTGGCAATGGGCATTGACTACGAGTCGCTGAAGGCCATTAAAGAGGACATCATATTTACCACCATGTCCACCTTTGGCTCGGTTGGCCCCTATAGTGATCGCCTGGGCTTTGACGGCATTGGTCAGTGCATGTCCGGCGCGGTGCACATGGGCGGTTTTCCCGGCCAGCCGATAAAGTCTTTCGCGCCCTACGCCGATTACGGCACGGCCACTTCCGCCGCCCTGGGCACACTCGCCGCCCTGATGGCTCGGCAACAAACCGGCAAGGGCCAGATGGTCGAAGGGGCGTTATTGAAAACAGCGCTTTGCTACAGTAACTCGCTGATGATTGAGCAGGTGTTACTGAATCTTAACCGCGCCGGCACGGGTAATCGCGCCCAGAATGCCGGGCCGGGGAATATTTTCAACACCAGGGATGGCGCCATTATTATCCAGGTCATCGGCCAGCCCCTGTTCAAACGCTGGGCCGAGCTGGTTGGCGCTGAGGAATGGTTGGATGACCCGCGCTTTGCTACTGACGCCCTGCGCGGTGATAACGGTGAAGTCATTAGCGAGCGGGCAGCGGCCTGGTGCGCGGAACGAACCACAGATGAGGCCCTGGCCGAACTGGCCGAGGCCAAAGTACCAGCCGGGCCCGTGCTCACGCCCCAGCAGGCTTATGACGACCCCCATGTTCAGGCGATGGGCTTGCTCAATCCGGTGGATTATCCCGGCCTTGAGAACCCGGCACCCGTTACAGGCCCGCCGGTCTCGTTATCTGAAACACCGGGGACTATTCGCCACAGACCACCCACCCTGGGTGAGCACACGGATGAGATACTCACCGAACTGGGTTACGACAAATCAGAAATTGCCACATTGCGAGATAAGCGCGTGGTCTAACTCCTGGACCACCAGGCAGGATTCAATCTCGCGGGTTGTCAAACATCAAGCGATGTGCCCCTTCCCCGCCTGCGACCCTTAGCGGCTCGCATTCTCTTCTCCCCTGAAAGCCAAGTTCGGTTTCGTTACCGCGCTAATAATTGCCAACACTACCGCCGTTGTGTCTATCAGCCATCCTTTGTTACGCATTTAACAATTTAGCGATCAAGTATCTGCCTTCTGGGACAGCCATAAAACCGGCAGCGCTGTCTCTTTGCACACGCCATTTTTTTGACAACAAAATTTATCTTATTGTTTTTATTGAGTAATTTTAATGGCATAACGCTTGCTATATCAGTGCACACCGACAGACATTAGCGCCGGGAAGATCAAACAGCACTGAATGAATAACAAGCAGAACAACCATCCACCAGGAAGGCAATACCGGCAAACTGGCGCAATGTCTGCCATTGCTATCACCTTTATCATTTTGATATTGCTGGCCGGTGGCGGCGGCGCTTTCTACTATTACTCCACGCTCGCCGAAAAGGCTCAGGCCGCTGACAAAGCAGCAAGCGCACAAAGTAAGGATGGATTGCCGCCGATCTACCTGGATCTGGAACCTGCATTCATCGTCAATTTTGAGCACAAAGACACCCTGCGATATCTACAGGCCAACTTTTCGGTGATGGCACGTGATCAAGCGGTCCTCGACAAAGTCACGCTGCACATGCCAGCCATTCGCGATCGCATCCTGATTCTTCTAAGCAACAAAACCTATGCCGAATTGAGTGGCAAGGCGCGCAAGGAAAAACTGCGCCTGGAGATCCTTCTGGAGATCAGAAAAATTATCGGCACCAGCGACACGGGACACTCCGTCGAAAACATATATATCACTGGTTACGTCATGCAGTAGAGCGCGGTCACTATGGAAACCAAAGAAATTCTGACGCAGGAGGAAATCGACGCACTGTTGACCTCGGTTGAGGATAACAGTCCAGCGCCAGCGGACACCTCGCGGAAAGACACGCGGGACATCAAGTTATTTGATTTCACCAACCAGAATGCGCTGATTAACACGGGGATCCCGGCGCTAAATGTTGCCCACGAGCGTTTCGCATTGGGGTTTTCCGAGAGTATTACCAATGACATTCGCAGTTCTAATAGCGTCGAGTTTACTGGCACCCGGGTGATCAGTTTTATCGATTACCTGAATAGCCTTGAACTGCCAACTTATATTAATTTCATTAATCTCAGTCCGATGAAGGGACTGGCATTGGCGGTGATCGATGCAAAACTCATCGGCACGGTAGTCGATCTGTTTTTTGGCGGTGGCGCCAGCGGAGTCGGCGGCAAGCACAAGCGTGATTTCACCCCCTCGGAAGCACGCATCGGCGATTTGCTGATCAAGAATGTCTTTAGCAACCTGCAAAAAGCCTGGCAGTCAATTATTTCACTTAGCCCTGAACTGATTCGCATCGAGTCGAACCCGGACTTTGCCCACATTCTTAACCCCACCGAACCCCTGATGCTGGCTTCCTTTGAGGTGATATTCGAGGAGGGTGGCGGGATGTTTCAACTCGCCATCCCCCACACCATGATTGAGCCGATATACGAACAGCTCGCGGCCTTACCGCAGCTGGATAGACAGGAAATCAAAGGCACCTGGGCCTCGATTCTCATGGAGGAGATCAAAGCGGC
>DLXZ01000030.1:14141-36456 GCA_003448675.1 Porticoccaceae bacterium | reverse complement strand
TGGAGGAGATCAAAGCGGCTTATATCGAAGTATCGAGCGAGCTTGGCCAGGCCGAATTATCGTTCAAGGAAATTCTAAAACTCGCGCCTGGGGATGTGATACCACTTGATGTCCCGGAAGAATTGACACTATTTGCCGAAAGTGTGCCTATTTTAAAGGGCACTTTTGGTGACTCGAATGGAAAAAACGCCCTGAAAATCACTGGTAAAGCCAACCGAAAAAACTCTTAGCGGGAACAAACGATATGACCTCAGAAAACAATAATGCAAACCCCAATGACACCAACCCAGCCCAGGGAGGCAACGAGTTCCAGGCCGGCGAACTGGAAGCCAAGGTGGCCGCCGCGGCACAGGCAAGTGGCTCACCCGGCGCCAGTGAGGCGGATGTCAATCTGGACGTCATTCTCGATGTGCCGGTGACCATTTCGGTGGAAATTGGTCGATCCCAAATACCAGTGCGGGATCTTCTCCAGTACAACCATGGGTCGGTCATTGAACTAAATCGAAAAGTCGGTGAGCCGCTGGATGTACTGGTAAATAACACGCTCATCGCTCACGGCGAAGTGGTCATGGTGGAAGAGCAGTTCGGCATCCGCCTGACCGATGTAATCAGCCCTTCAGAGCGCGTTAAAAAACTCAAATGAGGCCTTCATTCGCTGCGATCCGCATCAGCGGCCTATTGCCAGGCCTTTGGCTGGCACCAGACCTGGCTGCGCAAGCAACCGCTACCGGTTCGGAAACCGGAGCACTCGACGCGGGCTATTTCGCGCAGTTGCTCGGGGGCTTGGTGGTCGTATTGGCGGCCATTTTGATATTGGCCTGGGCGCTGAAACGCCTGAACCGCTTGCCAGGTGTAAACCAGAGAAAGATGGAGATTACCGGCACCCTGTCGCTGGGACAGCGAGAGCGTCTGGTTAGCGTGCGCAGTGGCGAGCTGGAGTTGCTGCTCGGAGTCACTGCCGGAAGTATTTCGACATTGCATGTGATTGACGATGCAGCCGGGCAAGCGGCAAAACACAAGACCAGAAGCGGGACTGATGGGGATTCCCTGAAATGACCCAATCGCGCTGGTTAATTGCAATATTGATCATGGTGGCTATGCCGGCCAGCGCTCAGCAGGGCGTACCGCTGATCACGGTGACGCCTAACGCCGACGGTTCCGAATCCTACAGTCTCGCAATTCAGATTTTGCTGCTGATGACAGTATTAACACTACTGCCGGCGGCACTCATAGCCATGACCTCCTTTACCCGGGTTCTGGTGGTGTTCGCAATTCTGCGTCAGGCGCTCGGTACCGCGCAAACGCCGTCGAATCAGATTCTTCTTGGGCTCGCGTTGTTTACCACCGTGTTCATCATGACGCCGGTTTTTGAGCGCGCATATACCGAAGGTATCAACCCCTACATTGAGGAACAACTGGGTTTCAGGGATGCGGCGAGGCAGGCGATTCTTCCCTTTCGTGAATTTATGCTAAATCAGGTTCGGGATGCCGACCTGAGCATGTTCCTTGAAATGTCGGGACAGCAAGATGATATTGACACCCCCGCCGATGTGCCTCTGAAGGTGCTGCTCCCCGCATTTGTTGTCAGTGAATTAAAAACAGCTTTTCAAATCGGGTTTTTGATTTTCATCCCCTTTTTAATTATCGACCTGGTGGTGGCCAGCGTCCTGATGTCCATGGGCATGATGATGCTGTCGCCCATCCTGATTTCACTGCCCTTCAAGATCATGTTGTTTGTGTTGATCGACGGCTGGTCACTGATCGTCAGCACACTGGTGTCGGGGTTTTATATATGAATAAACGGGAGTCCGCACATGTCACCTGAATCGGTTATGGATATTGGCCGGCAGGCCATGTATGTCACCGTTCTGCTTGCCGCGCCTTTACTGGTTTCGGCGCTTATCGCGGGGCTTTTGATCGGTATCTTCCAGGCTGCCACCCAGATTCAGGAAATGACGCTCAGCTTTATTCCTAAGCTGCTGGTAATTGCCCTTGCCCTGGTCGCCGCGGGCCCGTGGATGCTGGGCGTGGTTCTGGATTTCACACTAACGCTTTACGCTGACATCCCAGCATTGGTCGGTTAGGGAGCTTGGCTTGGAAATCACCGACACCGATATCGCACACTGGGTGGGTACTCTGATGTGGCCTTTTATACGTATCGGTAGTTTTCTACTTGTGGTGCCGGTTTTCGGAGCTCCTTCGGTGACGCGCCGGGTCAGAATTGTGCTCGCCATGGCTGTGGCTCTGCTTATTCTGCCAGCACTGCCACAAGGCCCGTCGGTAGCTCCTTTCTCCCCTGGTGGGTTACTGATCACCGCACAGCAAGTATTGCTGGGTGTTGCGATGGGGCTGGTTTTCCAGCTGGCTTTCGCTACCGTGGTCATTGCGGGACAGAACATCGCCATGACCATGGGCCTTGGCTTTGCTTCGGCGATTGATCCGCAAAATGGTATTCAGGTACCAGTGGTCAGCCAGTTTTATCTGATACTGGCCACGTTATTGTTTTTAAGTCTTGACGGACACCTGCTTTTACTGGAGCTGGTGCGCGAAAGTTTTCTGGTATTTCCCGTGGGCACGAGCTGGCCCCTTGAGCTCCCCTGGACCCTGGTTATGTGGGGGTCAACCATGTTCGCCAGCGGTCTGCTGATTGCACTGCCGGCACTCGCTGCCTTGCTACTTATCAATCTCTCTTTTGGTGTCATGACCCGAGCCGCCCCGCAATTGAATATTTTCGTGGTCGGCTTTCCTATTTCACTGATAGCGGGCTTCCTGTTGATTTATTTCACCTTGCCCGCCTTTTACAGCCAAATGAGCCAGGCATTTGACCAGGCGTTTTCTTTGGCCAGGACAATGCTGAGCCCCTAAATGGCAGAACACGAGAGCGGGCAGGAACGCACCGAACAGCCAACGCCCAAGCGTCAACAGGATGCGCGAAAAAAGGGCCAGGTTCCAAGATCGAAGGAGCTGGGCACATTGCTAACCCTGTTTGCAGGCGCTGGCGGCATGATTTTCTTCGGCGCTCATCTGATTGCCGGTTTAACAGATATCTTTAAAGCCATGTTGGTTATGGAACCAGCTAAAGACATAAGCCCCCTGTCCCTGAGCGTGACACTAGGCCAGGCCCTGGGTCAGGCTTTGTGGCTGTTAATACCCTTGTTTGTCGTCCTTACCTTGAGTGCTTTTGCCGGCCCGCTGGCACTTGGCGGCTGGAACTTTAGCGCTTCCGCAATGGCTTTTAAGCTGGAAAAAGTTGATCCACTCAAAGGTATGAAGAGAATTTTCTCCGCCAAATCCCTGATGGAACTGATCAAGACAATCGCCAAATTCGCATTGGTCGCCATCATCGCCACGCTGGTTATCTGGTTTACGTTTGACCAACTGCTGAGCCTGGGACACAGCCATGTGAACGCCTCCCTGGCTCGTCTAGGCGACATAATCGCCACCGCCATGCTCAGTCTTTGTCTGGCTTTATTGCTGATTGCCGGGATGGATGTGCCATTCCAGTTGTGGGACCACAGCCGGCAAATGCGCATGACACGTCAGGAGGTCAAGGACGAATTGAAGGAAACCGAGGGTCGGCCCGAGGTTAAAAGCCGAATTCGTGAGTTGCAGCGGGAACGCTCGCAGCAACGCATGTTTGAAGAACTGCCGACTGCCACTGTTGTTATCACCAACCCCACCCATTTTGCGGTGGCGCTGCGTTATGACAATGACGGCTCCCAGGCGCCAGTGCTGATCGCCAAGGGTCGCGGTCTGGTCGCGGCTCGCATCCGTGAGGTGGCAAGCGAGCACGACATCACCATCTTTTCCGCGCCAACCCTGGCGCGTGCTATTTACGCCAACACCGAGCTCGGACAGGAAATTCCCGATCAACTCTACCTGGCGGTTGCTCAGGTGCTGGCCTATGTCTACCAGCTGGAGCAATCATTCAAACCCCATCAGCAGCGCCCCACACCACCCAGAAATCTGCCGGTACCTGAAGATATGATCAGAGACTTTGCGTAATGGCCACGGCGAATACCACCAACAATAACCCAGCAAGCATGCTGGCCCCAGGCGGCTCAGTGCCAGGCATTATGGCCGGCGCCGGTGCGCCGATTCTGGTGGTCACTATCCTGTCGATGGTGATCCTGCCGCTGCCGCCATTGGCGCTCGATGTACTGTTTACCTTTAACATTTCTCTGTCGCTGATTGTCCTGCTAGCCGTGGTCTACACACGGCGCCCCCTGGAGTTTGCGGTTTTCCCAACGGTGCTACTGATCGCCACCTTGTTACGGTTGGCGCTCAATATCGCTTCCACGCGGGTAGTATTGCTCAACGGCCACGAGGGCACCGATGCCGCGGGCAAGGTAATCCAGGCCTTTGGCGATTTCGTGGTGGGCGGTAACTACACTGTAGGGCTGGTGGTTTTTACCATCCTGGTGATTATCAACTTTGTGGTGGTCACCAAGGGTGGTGGCCGTATCTCCGAAGTGTCGGCCCGCTTTACCCTGGACGCCATGCCCGGCAAACAAATGGCCATCGACGCCGACTTGAACGCTGGTCAGATTACTCAGGAAGAAGCCCACCAAAGACGCGTGGAAATCGCCAGTGAAGCCGACTTCTACGGTTCAATGGATGGCGCCAGTAAGTTTGTTCGAGGCGACGCGGTCGCTGGCATTCTCATTTTGGTAATTAACATTGTCGGCGGCATGGCCGTCGGCATGCTACAACACGATCTTTCCGCCGCCCAATCAGCACACAATTACGTCTTGCTCACCATCGGTGATGGACTGGTCGCCCAGATTCCCTCACTGCTGTTATCCACGGCTGCGGCAATAATCGTTACCCGGGTATCCGATGCCCAGGACGTCGGTCAACAGGTGGCGGCACAGGTTTTCAATAACCCCAAAACCCTGATGATTACCGGTGGGGTACTGGCCCTACTCGGCATGGTTCCGGGCATGCCGAACCTGGTATTTCTCACCCTTGCCGGCTTGTTGGCGGCAACGGGTTACGCACTGTCTCAGGAAAAAGAGGCGCCAGCGGAGGAACTCGCACCGGAGCCACCGACAGTACCGGACGCGAATCGGGAATTGAGCTGGGACGATGTCCTCCCGGTAGACGTGACCGGCTTGGAAGTCGGATATCGCTTAATCGCTTTGGTGGACAAGGACCAGGGCGGAGAGTTACTGGCAAGGGTCAAGGGCGTCCGCAAAAAGCTGTCCCAGGATCTGGGATTTTTGATGCAGCCGGTTCATATCCGGGATAACCTGGATCTGTCCCCCAACGCCTACCGCATTACACTGCTTGATGTACCCATTGGCGAGGCGCAGGTCTACCCCGGTAAGGAGCTGGCCATTAATCCCGGTCAAGTGTTCGGCAGTCTACAGGGTATTGAAACGAATGATCCCGCCTTCGGCCTGCAGGCTGTTTGGATTGAGCCCAGCCAGAAAGATGAAGCGCAAGCGATCGGCTATACGGTGGTTGACTGCGCCACGGTGATTGCCACCCATCTGAGTGAACTGCTTAAGCGACATGCACATAGCCTGCTGGGTCATGACGAAGCACAAAAACTACTGAACCAACTGGCGCAGTCATCTCCCAAGCTGGTCGAACAGCTGGTGCCGGATACTTTGTCACTGAGTATCGTACTTAAAGTGTTACAAAACCTTCTTCGGGAAGGGATTCCGGTCAGGGATATGCGCACCATTGCCGAAACACTGGCCGACCAGGGCATTAAAACCCAGGATGCGGAGTTGCTAACTGCCCAGGTCAGGATTGCCCTAAACCGGACTATCTATCAAAAAATCAACGGCATGGCTAACGAACTGGAAGTCATGACCCTGGAACCGGATCTGGAAAAAATCCTCCAGGACGTTCTGCAGGGAGGTAAGGGCGGTGGACTGGAGCCCGGTCTGGCCGACCGCCTGTTAAAGCAAACCGCCGAATATGCCCGGCAGCAGAATGCGCAGGACAAAACACCAGTCCTGCTGGTGCCATCGACGCTACGTACCTGGCTGGCCAGACTGGTACGCGGCGCCAACCCCGACTTGCAGGTACTCGCTTACGAGGAAATCCCTCTGGATAAAACCGTTCGGGTCAACCACAGCGCAGGCCAACAGAGGAGCTTGACGTGACTCGTGTGCGATCCGACTTTTCAGCGCCAGTCCGTCGGGTTCGCTCGTTGTGGATAACGCCTCTTTCACCAAGCACCATGAGACCATCACTATGAAAATAAAACGCTTCTCCGGCAATGATATGAAATCCGCCATAAACAGCGTCAGAGAATACTGGGGTGCTGATGCTGTCATCCTGTCGAGCAAACGATTCGATGACCATGTTGAAATCACCGCCGCAGCCGACTTCGACGCCGAACTGGTGGAACAAATGGACACTGCTAGCACGGTCGACACACCGACAGCCGACGCGAGCACGCCAACAAAAATACAATCAGGCCAGCACTCGACCGTTGTTACTACCCCCATAAGCAAGGCAACACAAACCTCGACAGCGACACCGGCGGAAGAACGTGTTGTTATGGACAAGATGCACAGGGAGCTGCTCATTCTGAAAGGGCTGCTCGAGGGTGAATTGTCACAACTGGCCTGGCGGGAAATGGGTAATCAAAGTCCCATGCGAGCCAAGCTCGTGCGGCGCCTGGTGGGACTGGGCCTGAATCATCAATTTGCCACGAACCTGGCCTCGGGTATCGAGGTAGAGGACAATCTGTCCGTCAACTGGAGAAAAGCGCTGGCAAAGCTTGCCCTGATGATACAGACCCCAGACCATAATATCCTCGAAACCGGCGGCACGGTTGCTGTTGTCGGCGCCACGGGCGTGGGTAAAACCACGAGCGTGGCAAAGCTCGCCGGCCTGTTTGCCCTGAAACACGGCCGCGATTCCGTCGGCCTGGTGACTACTGACTGTTTTCGCGTGGGAGGCCATGAGCAACTGACAACTTTCGCTCGGATTCTAGGCGTGCCCGTATCTCTGGCGACGAACCGGGAAGAGCTGAGCAACGCGCTGGCGAAGCTTTCCAACCGAAAATTGATTCTTATCGACACCGCTGGCATGAGCCAGCGCGACATAGGCCTTTCCGAACAATTCAATACGCTTAACGGCGCCGGCCACGACATCCAGGTCTACCTCACCTTGTCAGCAATCGCTCAGAAGAAGATTACCGACGAAGTGATAGCAGTCTTTAACAAGCTGAAGCCTACCGGCTCCATCATCACCAAGGTAGATGAAGCCGTAAGTCTGGGTGGAATGTTGGGCGCTCACATCCAACACCGCCTGCCCGTTATGTTTTATAGTGAAGGTCAGCGTATTCCCGAGGATTTAAGTATTGCCAAGCCCGTTGAATTAGTTAAAGTCGCTCACTATTTGATGGAAAAAACGGGCTGGCAACAAAGTGAGCTGCAACGGCAAAACCCCAACCCAATAAATGCCTATGCACATTAATGCGGCACCTAACGACAAGGGTGACAACATGAATCTAATGACAAAGCCACCTGTCCGCGTGCTAGCTGTCACTAGCGGAAAAGGCGGTGTTGGAAAAACCAATATTTCGGTAAATCTGGCCGCCGCTTTTGCCCGACAGGACAAGCAGGTGTTGCTAATGGATGCGGACCTTGGCCTCGCGAACATCGACATCCTGCTGGGCCTGCAACCACAATTCGATCTGCGTCACGTGATTTCCGGTGAAAAAACCCTTGAGGAAATCATTGTTGAAGGCCCACTCGGCGTGAAGGTGATACCTGCATCCTCGGGCATCGCACACATGGCCGAGTTGTCATCCGCTGAACATGCCGGTCTGGTTCGAGCATTTTCCGATCTGTCACTGGCGGCGGATATTATGATAGTTGATACCGCTGCTGGCATTGCCGACGGTGTCATCACTTTTTGCAAGGCCTGCCAGGAAGTGCTGGTGACCGTTTGCGATGAACCGGCGTCTATCACCGACGCTTACGCTTTAATTAAGCTTTTGTCAAAAGACCATGGCGCCAAGCGGGTTCAGATTATTGCCAACATGGTTCGTTCCGATGCCCACGGGGAGGATCTTTATAACAAGATCAGGCGCGTAACCGACCGGTTTCTCGACGTTCAAGTGGACTATCTAGGCGCGGTGCCCCTGGATGAATATGTCAGAAAAGCCGTGCAGCAGCAAAAACCCGTGATATCCAGCTACCCAAGAAGTCCCGCGTCCGTGGCGATCACCAAGATAGCAAACAAAATAGATAGATGGAGAATCCCCGAAGGTATGAGCGGTAATCTGGAATTTTTCGTCGAGCGTTTACTCCCCAAAGAAACACCCACCCACTGAAGATGAACCGTACCAGCACATACGCAGAGAACATTCCCGACAGCCCGGATCAGCTGGTCGACGATTTTCTCTATCTGGTCAAAAAAATTGCCTTCCATGTGGCTGCACGACTCCCGGCTAACATAGAGGTGGACGATCTGATTCAGGTAGGTTTGATCGGTCTGCTCGATGCCGCTAATAACTACTCACCGACCCAGGGCGCGAGCTTTGCAACCTATGCCAGCTTGCGTATCCGGGGATCCATCATTGACGAATTGCGTCGCAATGACTGGATACCCCGCTCCATTCAACAGAAATCCCGCCAGCTAGCCAAAGCCACCCAGGAGCTCGAGGGAGCTTTGAAACGCGCTCCCTCGGACGCGGAAATAGCTGCACATATGTCCCTGGATATCAACACCTACCATCAGATGTTACGCGATACCGCAATTGGTCGTGTTACGCCAGTCGACGCCCAGGAGCTACACACCGAGGATCAAAACCCCCAGAAAAACCATGAAAATGAAGACCTGATTCTGGACATCGTAGCCGGAATCGAGCAACTTCCTGAAAGGGAAAAGCTGGTTATGTCACTCTACTACGAACAAGAGCTCAATCTGAAAGAGATAGGCCAGGTGCTCGGGGTTAGTGAGTCGCGAGTAAGCCAGATCCATAGTCAGGCCATTGCCCGACTGCGCAGCCAGTTGCAGCCCTGGCTTGGCGCTGCCGAAACACCACAGGATTAATACCGGGTCCTGAAACGTATGGATATTTTAACTCTCATTGGTGTAACGCTGGCGTTCATTGCCATTGTTGGCGGGAATGCGCTTGAAGGCGGTCATTTTGACTCCCTCGTTCAGGGCACCGCATTTATTATTGTGTTCGGCGGCACACTTGGCGCCATCATGATTCAAACCCCTCTGGCAACTTTCTTTCACGCGCTGAAAATCATCAAATGGATATTTGTAACGCCAACACAGGACGCGGCGAATACTATCAGCAATATCATGGAATGGAGTCAGATGTCCCGCAGGGAGGGTTTGTTAAGCCTGCAGTCCCTGATCGATCAGGAAAAAGATCCTTTTATCCAGCAAACCTTGACCCTATTGGTGGACGGCAACGAGCCCGAAGCCATTCGCAGGATAATGGAAGTAAAAATCGCCAGTGAAGAAAGCTTCGACAGCCTCGCCGCGAAAGTTTATGAAGGCCTGGGCGGCTATAGCCCGACTATTGGCATCATAGGCGCTGTTATGGGCCTCATCCATGTCATGAATAATCTGGCGGACCCTTCCAAACTCGGCCCCGGTATTGCCGTAGCTTTTGTGGCGACGATCTATGGGGTGGGTCTGGCCAACCTGTTTTTTCTGCCAACGGCGAGCAAACTCAAAGCCATCATTGCGGAAAAAGCAATGTATCAGGAAATGTTAATAGATGGCATTGTCTGTATTGCCGAAGGTGAAAATCCCCGCAATATTGAAACCAAGTTACAGGGCTACCTAAAATAAAACAGTACGATGTCCAGGCGCAAACAGGAAACAGACAATAATAACCACGAACGCTGGCTGGTATCCTACGCCGACTTTATTACACTCCTGTTCGCATTTTTTGTCGTCATGTATTCGGTGTCGTCGGTCAATGAAAGTAAGTTTCGCGTACTGTCGCATTCACTTGTCTCATCTTTTAAAGACCCAACCCAAACGCTAGACCCCCTCCAGGTTAGCCAGTTGAGTCGGGTGGGCCATCAATTGGCGCTCCATCAGCAGAGCATACCCTTCACCGTAGCTAACCCTCCCATCCAGTTAGCCAGCATTTCCTCGATTAACAATG
Source organism: Porticoccaceae bacterium (assembly GCA_003448675.1). GTDB lineage: Bacteria > Pseudomonadota > Gammaproteobacteria > Pseudomonadales > Porticoccaceae > HB2-32-21. Next base: position 26,348 of record DLXZ01000030.1, on the reverse strand, counting down.
GGGCGATTGATATCAGTCACTCCCGGAATAATGCAGCCACGGATGGACGGGAAGAACTTGATATCATCGCCGATAATCTAAAAGATGTACTCGATCTACTGGCCGATGAAGATCAAATACAGTTAAAGCGAAACAAGGATAGTGTCGAAATAGAAATAAACAGCAGTGTCTTGTTCGGCAGTGGTAGTAGTAATCTGGCGTCAGAGGCCAACACCGTGCTCAGCGCCCTGGCAGACACTCTGAAACACCTTCCCAACCGAATCAACGTCGAGGGCTTTACCGATAATCTCCCCATTAAAAACCAAATCTTCCCTTCAAACTGGGAGCTGTCCGCGGCCCGCGCCGCAACCGTGGTCCGCCTTTTTTCCGAGTACGGCGTTGAACCCTCCCGAATGGCCTCGATCGGCTATGGAGAACACCGTCCCATTGCCAGTAACGATTCGACGGATGGTCGCGCGCTTAACCGGCGTATTGCGATTCTTGTGCTGGGCAGTCCGGTGACAACTCGGGAACCAGGCGAGTGAATCCGTGATTGATTTCGAGCACAACGACCAGCTCAACCACAGGCATTCACTGCTTGAACAAAACGAAGCTTTCACTTCAGCCCGACCAATTGGCTTGATTCCACCGTGACGCACGTTATTGCCATCGCCAACACCGGAGACACCACCGACCATACAACCACCGTGGTATCCATTGCGGGCGCGCTGGCCACAGACGGATTGAAAGTATTGATTATCGAAGCGAATGCCGAAGCTCCCATTGCAAGCTACTTTCGCCTTGATGAGACGCCCGGACCAACGCTTGTCGATATATTTCGGGATGGTGGAATTGTCAGTAAAGATCCATTCACCACGCTAGCCTCGGTTTCCGACAGCATTTCGGTCAACATCATCGCCGCCGGGGAAAATATTGAACAGCTCGCAAGCAGTCTCGGTAGCTTCGCCGGCAAAGGCTTGCTGCTCAGCCACCTGGTGACAGTACTCGACGATCTCTATGATTATGTGCTGATCTCCTGTGGGCGAAATCTGGATGTGTTACTGGTAAATGCCCTTGCGGCCAGTACTACGCTCGTTATACCCGCGAGCCTTGGCAACATTGACGCTGAAACGCTAAAACAGTATCTAAAAATCGTTACCATGGTCGAAGCCGGGAAAAAAGTTGCCTTGAGAAAAATCGCGGTACCCATAGCGCGTGAAATGGAAGCTGCCACATCGGAACAAGAAAAGGAAGAATTAAAATCCCTGTTCGGTGACGAGTTATGGGAAGGCGTAATCCCCGCCGACCCACTGTTTGAACAGGCCGCCGAGCAAGGGTCCACAATTAGCGAGCTAAACCCCAAAACACCAGGCGCGGTCGGCTATAGGAGACTCTCCGAAGCGCTGGCTAAATAATACGAGCATTAGCGCCGGTTTAAATAATTACGAATAGTTGCCGATAATCTAATAAGTAGTGGGTATCTCAAATGGCTTGTTGATCCACCATTCCAGCGAGGTGAGATTCAAAATGAAAAAAGTAGACCTTCCACCAACTTATCGCACACCACCTAGCGGCAATACGGCTGACCGGCGGAAAAAGCCTGCGGAAAAACCGCAAAAAAACGACAACACATCGAAGAAACCCACACCCCGTAGAAAGCCTAAGGGCAAAGGCATTGACGAATACGTGTGAAGCCCCAGCGGGGAGAACCTGGGCTTTTCACTGTTATGCGTACAGGTCGATACTGGATGCGCCCTGTAACACAGGCCCGATACCCAGATCACTACCCCGGTATTGATCCGGATCCGTTTCAAGCGCCTGGTCGGTTAAACTCCCATTCGGGTTCTGGGCGCTTTGTTGTTGAGCATAGGGCTGATCCGATACCTCGGTATCTGCCAGCATTACGCCTTCCTCCTGAAGCATTTCCTGCAACTTTAGCAATGAACCTTCCAGCAATTCACGCGTCTGTGGGTTTTGCGTGATAAACAGGATATTGGTTCCCTCACCATCCTCGCTAATATTTACCACCACAGAGCCAAGATGCGCCGGATTTAGGCGAAGCTCCGCCTGTGAATTGCCACGCTCAATCAACCACCTTACCCGTGCCTCCAACTCGGCTTCCCAGCCCGACTCACCAACCGGCATCTGGAGGGAAGTCACTAAGGGTTTATCAGAAGCACCGGAACCCGTCGTTAGCGGCATCGACTCCTGTGACAGGGCCACCGCCGAAACGCTGGACATCGGGGAGGCCGTATTTGGGTTGGCCGTTGCTGGCTGAGGCTGTGTTTCCACCGCACTCCCCGAGTTAACAAGGCTGGTCAGCACCTGTTCACTGCGCCCACGGGATTCCGCCACGGTGTCCAGAACGGTACCCATAAGGTTTTCCTGAACCGAAATCGAGGCGGTAGCATTTTTCAATACAGGCAACGGCTGACCAGATTCGCGGACTGAACGTGGGTTCGGGGCGGGAATATCGAGCTCGGGCGCATTGATGTCGTCCGGGTTGCTAATGCCGGGAAACTTGTCACGAACGAGCGTGCTAGCGGCAGCCGTCAACTTCAATTGCTCGGGTAAGGGCTGCGTGCTCGCGGCGTGGCTGAGTTGACCGTTAGCCTTACTCTGCCCCGAAGCGGGTACCTCTACAAATATGCGAGTTTCCGGATCCACGGAACCCGTATTTTGAAGGGGGTTAGGATGCACCAACGCACGGGTGTTTTTGTCAGATGCCAAGCTCGCATTCGACAATTGCTCGAACCCATGCCTGTCTGTCTCCACGGAAGGTTTGGCTGATATAAACGCCCCTGGAATTCTGCGACTTTCTGGATCCACGGCAGCCGTATTTTGAATGGGGTTAGGCTGCACCGACGATCGGGTGTTTTTATCAGATGCCAGGCTCGCATTCGACGATTGCTCGAACCCATGCCTGCCTGTCTCCAGGAAAGCTTTGGCCGACATAAACACCCCCGGGATACTCGGGGACTCATTGGTTTCGCTGTGCAAAACCGGCAAGTTACTGCCGCCCGCCGGCAACATCTGGCCTTCGCCGGCGCCATCAAGCCCTTCGAAAGTCCGAGCTAACGACAATGCGCCCGATGTCTTACCACCGCCTCCCGCCTCCTGGAGCCGAGCTGCGGACAAAGAGCTATCTGTATTAACGGGTCCAAGGCTTTCAAAAGCAGCGTCCAGTTTACTGACAAATGCGTTTCCCGTAGCGCCGCTTGCGGAGCGCTCATTCTCATTTAATGCACCTATCCCGGCTGAAAGCTTGCCACGCCCCTGCGCACCGCCCCCCACCAAGGGGGTGCTATCCGCTGAAAGAACTGCCGGCAGTGCTCCCTTGAACCCATCCATAAGCAGACCTGATTAGTAACTTACCAAGCACCTGGTATGCTCCGCCAAACTGGCCACAACGAACTCATACCTGGTTCTGATCAAACTCTTTAACAGGGAATTAGCAATTACCGGGCCAAAAACCAACAACGCGGATTTCAACAAGACTGAGTAGTGGGTCAATCAAAAAGGCTGGGCGGCAGGGGGCGGTTATCGATCTCTTTCTGGCTTTGGCGGGAACGCTCCAGCACGGCTTGCTGCTGCAAGCGTTTTTCAAAGTCGGCGATGGAATCAGAATAGGATTTTTTCTCCACCCACTCGGTTTGACGCTCATGGAGTTCTCGGCTGGAATCCGTTATTTGCTGTTCCGTCTGATATATAGCCTCCTCCAGACCATCAAGGAATACCCTGAAATCCAGCAATTGTGAAACCGACATGCCAGACTCCGATAATTGCTCAAACTGCTCTAGGTACTCATCATAAAACGCTCGCAACTGACTCAGCTGTTGCTGATCTCTTTGCTGTTTTTCGCGGGCTTCAGCCATTTTCCGCGCTGAGGAATTAGCCTTTTGTTCCGCTACCTTTCTAACAGCGTCGAGCTTGGTAATTTTACTAGTCACTTTGTACACCTGTTATACCGGAGAGCCCTGGGCCAATGCCCCCATCAGCCCCCGCATCTGGTTGTTACTCTGATCGAGGGTCACTTTCTCGTTCTCTCCCTGGCGCAGGAATTCTTCCAACCGGGGATGGGCAATGACTGCCTGGTCGATTTGCGCATTACTGCCAGGCGTATAAGCTCCGATATTGATGAGATCACGATTTTGCTGGTAAACGCTGTACAAGGCCTTAAAACGCATGATCTGTTCACGCTGACTACTATCGAGCAAGCGGCTGGTGACTCGGCTAACCGAGTTGGCTATATCGATAGCTGGGTAACGGCCACCTTCGGCAATCTCTCTGCTCAAACTGATATGGCCATCCAGGATGGCCCGTGCGGTATCCGCGATCGGATCCATCAGATCATCGCCTTCCACTAACACTGTATAAATTGCTGTAATCGATCCATTGGCACCCAGATTCCCGGTTCTTTCCACCAATCGCGGTAGCAGTGTAAAAACCGATGGCGGGTAACCTTTTGTTACTGGCGGCTCCCCAATGGCAAGTGCTATTTCACGTTGAGCCTGAGCCACCCGGGTCAGCGAATCCATCAACAGAAGCACATTGAGTCCCTGACCGCGAAAGTATTCAGCCAATGCGGTTGCTCGCCACGCGCCATGTAGGCGTGTCAGCGGCGAATCATCTGCCGGCGCAGCAACCACTATCGCCCGCGCCAGTCCCTGGGGGCCCAGAATTTCATTGATGAACTCCTGCACCTCTCGACCACGCTCGCCGATCAACCCCACAACCACCACGTCAGCATCACTGAAACGGGTCATCAGGCCCAGCAAGGTACTTTTGCCAACGCCACTGCCTGCAAACAGACCTATTCGCTGCCCGCGACCCAGAGTGAATAGAGCATTGATGGCGCGGATGCCGATGTCCATGGGTTCGGTAATCAAACGTCGGTTCAGGGGATTAATCGGCTCTCCCAATAGCGGTATGCGGTGATTCAATATAGGATCGGAGCCTCCGTCGATCAGCCCCCCGGCGCCACCCATCACCCGTCCCAACAAGGAGCGCCCCACCCTGACTTCCCCCGCATGACCCACCGGAATCACTTTCGCCCCTGGCCGTAATCCACGCACCGCACCAACCGGCATCAGGTACAACCTGTCATTGGCAAAACCGACCACTTCAGCCTCGACCAGCCCATCCGGCTCGCCAGCTTCGACCTGACAGTAACTGCCAATGGGGACCTGCAGGCCCGTTGCCTCCAGGGTCAATCCGACCACTCTGACCAGCTTGCCACATACCCTGGGGCGACAATCGCGACTTTGACTCAACCGATCCCGCAGGGCCGCCAGCCGCGCGTCCAGCGGCGCAATACTGCTGTGCAAGGTATTACGATCCACCGTCGGGCCACCTTGCCGGCGTCGGGGTGTCAATATTCAGAAATTGTTTCAGCAGTTCATTGAGCCTTGCGGTTGTACTCGCATCGACAAATTCCAGATCACTTTCGATTAAGCACTCACCTCGGGACAGGTGGGGATCCTCTATCAGAATCCAATGTCTTTCACCGGTGCTTGCTTCGCCTTCCAGATTTACCAGCTCGATGTCCTCGGGATGCAAACGCAAACTGACTCGCCTGGCATTAGCTGATAAGGCGCCGACGGCTTCATGGATAGTTTCCAGAATCAGATCGGGGTTCAAGCTCAATTCATGCTTAACCAGCTTCTCGGCGATAGCGCCAGCCAACAGAACCAATTCCTGCTGAACTTTTTCTTCTACCTGCTCGAAAGGGCGAACCATGTTATCGAGCAGTATTTCAAAACGATCAATGCGGGCCTTGATCTCTGCCTCGCCAGCCCGCAGACCCTCCAGACGCCCCGCTTCAAAGCCCCGCTGTCGCGCCTGGGCTTCCAGCGCCGCTAGCTCCTCGTCGGTATACGACTGACCATCCGCTGCCGCCGTCCGGGCATCGCTGACGAGCGGTGCCTGCCATGATTGTATGTCTGGCTGAGTTAAGACTGGCAGGACTTTAGACAAATTCCTCGCCCCCGCGTGAGCCAATCACTATTTCTCCTTCGTCGGCGAGGCGCCCAGCCACCGTCAGAATTTCTTTCTGCGCCCCTTCAACCTCGCTGAGTTTTACCGGCCCGCGGGTTTCCAGGTCCTCCATTAACATTTCGCCAGCGCGCTTTGACATGTTTTTGAGTATTTTATTGGTGACTTGCTCTTCCGCGCCCTTCAGAGCGATCACCAGGACATCGGTCGACACTTCGCGTAACAAACGTTGCATCCCGCGGTCATCTATTTCCAGAAGGTTTTCAAAGACGAACATCAACTCCTTGACACGCTCACCCATTTCCGCGTCGAGTTCGCTGATAGCTTCCATCAATTCTTTCTCAATATCCCCGGAGAGATGATTGAGAATATTTGCCGTCACCTTCGGCCCACCCGCAGCGGTGGGTTGAGCGGAACTGCCTTCCGCGAGCTGCTTTTCCAACACGGCATCCAGTTCAGTAAGCGCTGCGGGATGCACCGCTTCCAGCTTGGCAATACGCATGACCGCTTCTATACGCACCGGTCCGGGGAGGTATTTAAGAACTTCCGCTGCGTGGTCACTATCAAGGTACGACAACACGATGGCGATCACCTGCGCATGTTCTTTTCTGATGACATTGGCAACCGACTTGGCATCCATCCAGCGAAGCGAGTCCACACCTTTTGAGTTTTTCCCCAGCAATACGCGGCTGATAACACTCTGGGCCTTATCTTCTCCCAGTGCTTCGATAAGCACCTTTCGAATGTAGTCTTCCGTGCCCCCACCCAAGGCGGTGACGCTGGTCACCGCTTCGGAAAAAGATGCGATCACCTCCTGTGCCTGCTGGCTGCTGACCTGCTTTAGACCCGCCATTGCTTCGCCGACTTTATGGACCTCTTTCGGATCCAGATGCTTCAACACCGCGGCCGCCGATTGTTCACCAATACCCAACAGAAATACTGCCGCGCGATCCGCGCCTTTTATGCTGGCCTGTTGCTCACTCATCTTCCGATACCCACCCTTTTACTACCTGTGCCGCCCTTCGCGGGTCTTCCCGCGCAACGTTTTGCGCTATCGCGAGCTGCTGTGCGTAATCCGCCTCACTTCCAGGTAAACCGGCTCTACCGGTTGTCCCCACGTTTGCAAGCCCGCCTCCTGGTTGCAACTCACCCGCCACAGCCGGCGCATCAAGCCCTGGAACCTGGCCCACCAGACCCGGAGCCGGGCCACTATAGGACGCCAAACTTTTCATAACCGGCCTCAATACCCCGAACACCAGCAAAGCGATTCCAACAGCCGCGAGCACTTGCTTGCCCACATTTAGCAACCAGGGCTGCTTCCAGAATGGCACATCAGGCAAGGCTTCAGGTTCCGGCAAACTCAAAAATGGCGCGTTGACCAGGTTGACACTGTCCCCTCGCGCTTCACTAAAACCCACTGCTTCCTTTACCAGCACTGTGTAACGTTGAAGCTCCTCGTCGGACAGGGGCACGCGCTCCGCCTCACCACTCTCCGAGATCTGCTCCCGATAGTCGAGAACCACCCCCACTGACAAACGGCGGATATTGCCGGGCATTTCATTGACATGGCTAATGGTGCGATCCAGCTCATAGTTTTTTGTTTGCTGCTTGCTGACCCGCTCGGGAGCGGCGGCAACAGCGGTAGAAGTAACCGCGTTATTTTCCGCAATAACTCCCTCTGGCGGGGGTTGGTTACTCAAGGTGCCGGGCACACCATAACCCCCCGACGCGGTGCTGCGCTCTTCTGATATCTGCTCACTGCGGGTCGAGGCATTGTCTCGCCCGTAAATTTCACTGGTCCTCTCGATAGCTGTGAAATCTATATCCGCTGTGACTTGCGCCCGCACTTTTTCCGCGCCAAGAATAGGCGCTAGCAGTTCAAAGATTCTTTTCGAGTAATCCTCCTCCAGGTTACGTGCGTAGCCGCGCTGCTCGGCACTTACCGACAGGTTGCTGGAACTTGATCCCGCTGCAAACGTTAACAACTCGCCTTTTTGATTAACGATAGAGACACTGTCCGAATCCATATTCGGCACACTGGATGCGATCAGGTGGACGATACCCGCGATTTGCACATCCGATAATTTGCTGCCCGGATATAAGCTCACCAACACCGAAGCACTGGCACCGGTGCGATCGCGAAGAAAAGCGGATCGCTTCGGTATTGCCAGGTGCACCCTGGCATTCTTAACACCATCGAGAGCCGCCACGGATTTTGACAGCTCACCCTCCAGGGCCTGGTTGAAACGGGCCGTTTCAAGAAAGGAACTGGTGCCAAACCCCTGCTCTTCATCCAGCAGTTCGAAACCACGTAGTCCGCCCTTTGGCAATCCCTGACCCGCCAGTTTAATCCTGAGGTTGTGCACCTCTCCTGCCGGCACCAACAGCGAACTACCCTGCATCCGGTATTTGACCCCTTCGCCTTCCAATACGCTCACAACAGCCGGGATCTCTCGCTCAGGAAGGTTGGCAACCAGCGGCACAAAGTTGGGCTCTTGGGACCAGGAAACCAGCCCGACACCCAGCGCGACACTGAATGCCAGTCCGATCAACAACCCCAGTTGGCGCACGGCCGGCATCCGGCTCAACGATCTAAAAGGTTTTAGTAATGCATCCTGATCAGCCATCTTTTTTCCAATAATGTTAGCGATCTAGCACAGCGCCGTTAAACCGGCATATTCATTATTTCCTGATAGGCAGATAAAAGTCGGTTTCGCACCTGTGTTATCGCCTGGAAAGATAGCTCGGCCTCCTGCGCGGCAACCATTACCGTCGGCAAGTCCACGCCCTCCGCACCCTTGATAAAAGCCGTTTTTAATTCTCCAGCCTGGGTTTGGGCTTCACTGACCTTGCCAATGGACTCAGCAAGCAACTGGCTGAAGTGCCCCCCGCCATTGGCCGGGCCTTCCGGGGCGCCCACACCGCCCTGCGCCGCCCTGGTCAGCGCGCGCATTTGCGCCAACACCTGGTTTACGTCTATTTCAGTCATTCAATTCACTCCGTTACCACCCTCGGTTATCACGATAATTCGCAGCAAACCAGGTCTAGAACCCGGCAGCACCCGGTAAAGCAACGCCTTCCTCGCGCAACTTGGCCAGCTTGTAACGCAAGGTTCTAGGGCTGATCCCAAGCCTCTCCGCCGCTTGCTTGCGACGCCCGTTTTCTGCTTGCAGCGCTTCAATAATCAATTGCTGCTCGCGATTTTTTAGCCCTGATTCGAGAACACTTTCATCATCTTCATGGACAGCGCAGTCACGGATGTCACCCCCATCCTCTCGCGGCGCGAAAAAACCGTCTTCGAGAGAAATATCCTCCGCCTGAACACAGTCACCATGACAAAGAATCACAGCACGCTGTATAACGTTATGCAGTTCGCGAATATTTCCGGGCCAGCTATGCTGGAGCAAACGTCTTTCCGCGGCTTCGGCAAAAGAAACCCGCCGCCGTTGGCCGGATTGCCCCGCGGCAAAGCTTCTGGCCAAAGGCAGAATATCCAGTGGCCGCTCCCGCAATGGCAGGGCCTTGAGCGGAAAAACATTGAGACGGTAATAAAGATCTTCCCGAAAACTGCCAGCGAGTACCTGTTCTTTTAAATCCCGGTTACTGGTTGCCAGTACTCTTACATCCAGGGAGATAGCGTTCTTGCCACCGAGTCGCTCAACCTCTTTTTCCTGAAGCACTCTCAACAGCTTGGCCTGAAGTGATATATCCATCTCGGAGATTTCATCAAGCAAGATAGTGCCACCCTGGGCTTGCTCAAATTTGCCTGCGCGGCTCTGATGAGCGCCGGTAAACGCTCCCTTTTCATAACCGAACAAGATCGACTCCAACATGGCCTCGGGAAGCGCCGCGCAATTAATCGCGACAAAAGGGCCATCCTTACGAGGGGAGCAATCGTGTATCAGGCGAGCTAACACCTCTTTACCGGACCCGGATTCACCCGTCAGCATGACCGTCACCTCGGAATCGGCAACGCGCCTGGCTAGCGCTAGCACTTCTTTTGCGCGAGGGTCCTCGCCAATCACCTGGGCTGAATCAACCTCGCGTTCACCCATAAGCCGGGAAACGGTTTCGACCAGCACTGCCGCCTCGAACGGTTTGACCAGGTAATCGGCAGCGCCATCGCGTATCGCCTCGACCGCTTTGGCAATGGTTCCATAGGCTGTCATCAAAACTACCGGCAAATGGGGCCACTGTCTTTTTATGTTTTGCAAAAGGACGTGTCCGTCCATAACAGCCATTTGCACATCACTGATAACCAGATCAATACTGCTATTTTGCAACTGGACAAGCGCAGTGGCGCCGTTTTCCGCCTCCGCGACGCGGTAACCAGCCAATTGCAAAGTGTCGCTCAGCGCTTCGCGCAAAAGGTCGTCATCTTCTACTACCAGGACTACCTGTTCAGACATACTGATCCCCTTCCATCGCCTCAACTCGCCTGTGAAAAACCGGCCACAACCGGTTCCCCGCTCTCCAGCAAATCCACGCTGTCTTGTGTGTCAAAAGCCAAAGGCAGTTCGATAACGAAACAACAACCCTCACCCTCTACGCTGGCCAGCTTGATCTGACCACCATGGTCGCGAACTGTCATCGCCACCACAGCCAGACCAATACCCGTACCCTTGTCTCGTGTGGTGTAAAAAGGATCGAACACGCGATCCTGTATCGCTTCAGGAATACCTGGACCGTTGTCGGTCACTGTAATGAGCAGCTTGTCTTTTGCGGCTGTCAGATTCAGACTCAGGATCAAATGCTCCGCCACCATGGTTTTGGCGTTGTCCACCAGGTTGAGCACCGCGCTGAGGATAGCCTCTCTGTCACCAGCCAATCGCGCCCCGGTCGGCACAGCTTCTTGATAGCGAAGTTCCCCAGCAACCTCCGCAACAATAGGCTCTATCGCCTGCACCAGATCCAGACCCAGGCTCTGTACGGAAAACATCTTCGAGACCATGCGCCCGCCGCGCACGAAGTTCAACATGCCATCGACCAGGCTTTCCATATGGCGCAGGCTACCAATCATTTTTTTTGTGACACGTTCTCGTTGCTCAGCGCTAACGCCCGCATGACCGAGATGGCCAGCAAAAAGCAGGGCGGAACTCAGGGGCGTTCTAATTTGGTGAGCCAGACGCGCGGCCATCTCTCCCAGAGCAGCCAGGCGTTGCTCGCGGTTCACCGCTTCCTGTAACGCATGCGCCTGAGTCAGATCGGTTAGCAGAACAACTTCTTCGTCCACATCCCGCAGATGCTGCCGGTTCAGGGACAGGCGTCGACCATTTTTCAGTACCAGCTCTGATGCGGATGGCGGCTCCTGGTCAATCAACTCCGCCAGCACCGCTTGCCAATTTTTTGACACCAGCGAACAGCCAAGCAAAGTCGACGCCGCGTGGTTAGCTTCACGAATAACCCCATCCCCACCGATCACAACCACACCACCGGGTAACTCGTTCATCAACAATGCCAGACGGTTAGCAAGGCGTTCCTTTTCAGCGAGCTCCTTAATCCGCTGGGACCGGGCTTCCACCAACTCATCCGTCAAGCGCCCGATACGATCCTGGAGCACCTGGTAACTGGCATCCAGCTCCGCGGACATCCGGTTGAATGCCTCAAAGGCTTGTTCTAGCTGTTTTTTATCTGATTTAGCCTCTAACAAGTTACCTTCCGCTACGCCTGCTGGTTAGCTTGCTGCATGCAAAGACAGCTAGCAGCTAGTGAACACAGGATGTAGCAAATAATATGCCTAATAAATTTATATTGTTTATCAGCGTGTTAGAAAACGGGCCAGGATGGAGGTCAAAAATTTGACGGCGAATCAACTCGACTAATTTCGTATTTTCTTATTTTTTCCACCAGCGTCGTGCGCTGTAAGTTGAGCAACTTTGCAGCCTTGGCAACTATGCCATCAGATCTCTCCAGCGCCTCGTGAATAAGGGCAATCTCTATTTCACGAAGGTAGGACTTCAAGTCAATTCCCTGTTCGGGCAATGGGTGAAGCAATAACGGATTACCAGGAGTTTCATCTTCAAATTCAGCGTCAACAGAGGACTCGTAGGCCGAACTAATGTCCTCGGCTTCGACGACCCAGTCCTCGTTAGCAAGATACCGGCTCGGCAAATCACGCCCGCGAACGGATTTACCCGGGTAGAGCAGGCTTAGTCTTTCGATCAGGTTCGACAACTCCCGGACATTGCCCGGCCATGGATAACTGCCCAGAGCAGCCAACGCGCTCGGCGCCAG
>DLXZ01000030.1:12918-13882 GCA_003448675.1 Porticoccaceae bacterium | reverse complement strand
GGGATATCTTCCCGCCTCTCACTCAAGCTTGGCACCTCAATGGGAAAAACGTTCAACCGGTAAAACAGATCCAGACGAAAGCGACCTTCCGAGACCAGATGCTCAAGATTATGGTGGGTCGCGGCGATGATGCGGACGTCTGCTTTAATCGGCTTATTACTACCAACACGCTCGAATGTTTTTTCCTGCAATACGCGCAGAAGTTTTACCTGCATATCCAGCGACATATCACCGATCTCATCGAGAAACAGGGTGCCGCCATCAGCCATCTCAAAACGCCCCCGCCGGGCATTGATAGCCCCGGTAAACGCCCCCTTCTCATGGCCAAACAGCTCTGATTCGAGGAGTTCCGCGGGAATCGCACCGCAATTAACCGGAACAAACCGTCGCTGTGCTCTTGGCGATTCGGCATGCACAGCTTTAGCAACCATTTCCTTACCGGTTCCAGAATCACCCTGAATCAATACCGTGGAAGGGCTGTTAGCCACCTGAGCAATCAATTGGCGTACGACCTGAATGCCCCGGCTGTGGCCAAGCAAACCCTGATGCCGGTCTGCCTCAACTTTTGATGAGGCCTTTTCCCTGTGCGTGTAGGCCGCATCGACCTCGGCAAGCAAGGCCAAAAGATCGTCCTGGCGCACCGGCCAGTCCAGCACACCGAGAATCTGCTGGTCATCAGGCAGCGACTGGAACCCCGCCCGGTTATCGTGAACAACAATAATCGGCAGGGCCTGCCCAATGGCCTTAATATGCTCCAAGCGCGAAGCAAACCGATCCATATCACGCTGAAAACGCACAACTACCGCTTTAAAGTCTTCAGGGCGAAGAGAAGGGGGGATTGCACCGTCAGGGCAGTTTGACACAGCAACCGTCTGATCCAGGACATCCAGGATGGCGCGTAGCTCATTGGTAAAGCCGACTTCCGGGTCTACCAATAAGAGTGATCCTGAGGTTTCAGACATTT
>DLXZ01000030.1:7895-12630 GCA_003448675.1 Porticoccaceae bacterium | reverse complement strand
CGCGACTTCCTTTCTGTGTTGGCGAAAAATAAACTTTTCCAACTCATCGGACACGCTTTGTCCCATTTTTACAAAACGCATTCTTGCACACGCCGCCGTTTTGGCATCGTCTTCTGGCTTTTCCAGCTTAACCATTCCATATAACTCTAGCGGTCTGGGTAATTCGGGATCAATATAGACTTTCACTTCGAGAAGACGGCCCGGCTCAGGCGGTTGCGAGGTTTCCCACTCCACACCCTGGGCATCCATTCGAACCGGCTCGGCAGCCGGCAAATTCAGTTGATTACGAATTATGCTGCTGGCCATATCCAGCAAAACGGTAATTTTTAAATCAATGCGCTCCAGCTCCGCGTGAAGGTCATCGTCGGCCTGTTCCTGGGGTTTTTCACTCAGGGAAGTTATCAGGCGCAACAATTGCTCGTTTGCCGTGTTGGCGGCCACGATTTCTTTTTCATCAGGACGGAGTTCTACGTACCGCCAGACCAGCGGTACGCGAGCCTCATATATGAGGCCACTGAAAAAAGGATGTTCTTTCTTTCCCCGCACAGGCATCCTACCGGCTAGGTTCGGGAATGAGTGTATCAAATACGCGTTCGCGCGTGGCCATCAATTAGTGTGCCCAGAATACCCTAGAAAGACCTGGATAGCAGGTAAAAATACTCTACTTGTGCGTGCCGATTTGCTGATACGCCTGGGTAGCCTTACGCCCGTCGCGCAACGTATTGTACTGTTTGACGCTTTCATCGCGGGCGCTTCTGACGATCTCCGCCAACTGCCCATTAAGCGTCATCAACTGTTGCAGGGATTCACGCACCTCGCCAGTTTCATCCTCGACCAGGGGCTCCCGCAGGGCCTGCATCATATCCATACGCCGCTGCTGCTCCAGTTCGGCTATGCGCTCCCACTCACCCCGGCCAGCATGTTCAACCATGGTTCTGGACAGTGCCAGCACCTGTTGCAATTGGGCCTGGCGATTAACCACCGATAGGTCCGACGATGTCATCAAAAAGCCTCCCCAGGACTCGCTGTGCCCGTTTCTTCCAGTGGGGCTTGCTGATCGGGAGGAATCGCGTCCCACGCCTCCTTTATTCCCCGAACAAGGGCCACGACTTCGTCGATGATCGCCACATCGTTGTCCATATTCGCCTTCAGCAGACGCGGCTCCATATAATCATAGAGATCTCGCAGATTGACCGCCACCTCTCCACCTTGATCCAGATCAAGTGACGCTCGCAAGTTATCAATAATGGCGATGGCACGACCGAGTTTCTCACCCTTAAGACTGGATTCATTCCGCTCAACACCGCCTTTGGCAGCTGCGAGATTACCCAGCAAGCCTTCCAGCAACATACTGATTAGCTTATGTGGCGACGCCCCTTCCAGCGCACTTTGTGCCTGAACATTGCGATATTGTTGCAGTGAAGAATTACTCATAGCCTTTATAGACCCCTGGTCATTAACTGTTATCGCTGGAAATAGCGCCCGGTAATCCCGCCAACTGCTGAGCCAGGAAATCACTGGTTTGCAGGAGTTGGGTAAGTAGAAGATCCAGGGCGGTGAATTTGTCTCGGGTTCTGGACTCGAAGGACTCCATGCGGATTTCCAGCTTTTCACGCTGCTCCCCGATATCATCAATTTGATCCGATAAGCTTTGTGTACGCAGGTCGACTACGCTGTCGGCCCCCAGAAAAGCATCGAGCAGCTCATCCAGCTTTCCCGCCACGCCATCGTTAAATGACACGGAGCCACGAAACCCGATGGCACCGCCGGTTACACGTATTTCAAGACCTTCCGCGCTCGTGCCCGCCGCGCCAGTAAGTGTCTGGCCTAAACCCACGGCAGTCACTCCGCCGATGGTTCCGGCAACATTCAATCCGTTCGTACCACTCGCAACCGTTAAGCCGAGAGTGGCTGCTGAACTGGTGTCAACCTGGGTGATTTCTACAGTCGAACCCGAGCCGTAGCTAGCGGAGTTAATCTCAAGGCGGTTGCTAACAGCATTGTAAGTGACCGCGACACTGACCCCGGCATCCGTCAGTGCACTATCACCATTAATGGTGGCTTCCACTTCGGTCGCCAGTGCCTCGCCAGTGGCGTAATTCCCCGCCGAGAGAGTAAGCTCGCCGCTGGCAACACCATCGACCTTAATCGAAAATGTATCATTGCTCCCATCTATAGTGACACTGGACCCGCTAAAATCGGGGAGCACTCCCCCACCCAAATAAGCACCTTGCGTCGCAAGCTGGGTAATGGCAATAGCGTAATTACCGGGAATCGTATTAGCGGTTGAGGTTACAAAACTGATTTCGCTGTCAGTAACCGTCCCGCCCGAGGCAAACAGCCCCACCAAGGCATCGAAGTTATTATCCAGGACGCTATCAAGGATCGAATCATCCACCGATAACTTGCCGTCAGACTGGGTAGTGATACCGATATCCGCAAGGCGTTGTAGAACGCCACCACCACCGACTGCATCCGTCAGCGCGGTGCGAATTTTTCCAGTAACGCTGTTAAGCGTGAAATCACCCAGCAAAATGCCCGCTTCTAGCGTTTCACTGTTAAAACTGGACAAACTGTTCACCGTTTGAACAAAGCTATTATAGGCTTCAACAAAGCCCGTAACTGCGTCTCGAACGCCCGCTTCATCACGCGCGACTGTCAGCGTGGCCGGCGTTCCGCTAGAGACAGACTGCAGGGTAATATCCACATCCTGGATTGCACCCACTACCGTGTTACTAGCACTGCTAATTGCAAGTCCATTAATCGTCAGACTGGCGTCCTGGGCAGCCACTGTTTGTGTCAGGTTTGTCGCCGCGGCACTAAATTCAAGCTGACCCAGCCCTGCGGCACCAGATTCCACGACAGTTAACTCGAGGCTATTTTCCGCGCCAGTGCTACTTGAGGAAAACAGTAAGCGGTAACCACTGCCGTCATTGACAATGGCGGCATTTACACCAATATCCGCGTTATTGACCGCATCTCGAATACCTTCGAGGGTGTTATTACTGGCACCGATGGATACAGTGGCCTCAGGTTTAGCCGAATTAACAACAAAACTGTTGTAAGTATCACTTCCGGCATCGTAATCTGTGGTACCAAAGCGAAAGGTTATGTCACCCTCGCCCACCACATCCGAGGTGGCGTTATAAACACCAGAAGCGAGCGAATGCGCTTTTGCCAGTTGTAAAACTTCAACGTCATAGCTGCCCACCGTTGCTTCATCACCCGCGGAGACACTGAAAACATCCGGGTTTGAAACCGTCGCGCTTCTTGCCTGAAAAGTACTGGTTAATAGCAGGCCTGACAGCGACGATTGCAAGCTGGAAAGCGCGCCTTTCAAGGACCCAAAAGCAGACAGCTCCGCTTGTAATATAGCCTCGTTTTTCAACAGGCGATTATCGGCAGGGGTGCGCTCGGCAGCGACGAGCTGGGCTACCAGACCGTCAATATCCAGACCGGAACCAAGCCCGCTTGCGGTTATCGCCATTGTCTAGAACCTCATTTGTCCAAATACAGTACTGCCAATGCCTTTTGTTCGTCGACATCGCACACACTAATTCGCCTTGACCTCAACCCGCAGGCCAAAAGCATGTCGTTAAGCAATTGGTGCTGGTGCAGGCTTCGTGCCAATTATCGCTTCACCTCCTTAATCAACCCAAGCTATGCGGGTGCCTCATAAGCCATTCACAACTAACGAATTTTTATAGTGCCTGGCAAACCGACTCAGGCCGCCGGCAGGGTGCCACTGGCAAAACCTTGCCGGTAGCGGAAGTCTCTTACCTGCCAATCACTGTTCCGATCAAACAACACCTAACCCAGAACGAAAAAAGGAGTCGCCAAAGGACGACTCCTTGTAAGACCCACCTTACAGAACGGCTTACTGGAGTAGAGCAAGCACATTCTGTGGCTGGGCATTAGCCTGGGCCAGAATGGTAATACCAGCTTGTTGCAGGATTTGCGCACGCGTCAAATTGGCTGTTTCAGCGGCAAAGTCCGCATCCTGGATACGACTACGTGAAGCCGTGAGGTTTTCCGAAGTGGCCTCCAGGTTGGCAATCACCGACTCGAAGCGGTTCTGGATGGCACCAAACTCACTACGCAGGTTACTGATGGATGTCAGCGCCGCGTCCACCCGAGTAATCGTGGTTTCGGAATTAGCAACGGTGGAAACTGTTGCGGTATCCAGTGCTGAGTTACCCAGCGCCAGTGAAGTGGCGGAGAAACCAATACGAGCGGCGGTACCACCGATGGTGATCTGTTCCGCGGCTACCAGGCGGATGCTACCACCATAAGTATTAGTTTCAGCCGCCGCACCCGAAGCGAAACCTGCCACAGTTGTATTGGTAGAGTTATTTGTGCCTTCCAAAACGCCTAAGCCATCAACTGTCGCCTGCCCGCGATCCTGAGTGATAGCGATATCGCGCCCGTCACCCGCTGTGAGCGTTAAACGAGTATTAGCACTATCATAACTGGCGGTCACGCCCGTGGCTGAAGTATTGGCATTGATCGCCGCAACAAAAGCATCCGCACTGATGGCGCCATCAGCGGTACCATCGTAGTTGGTATAAATAGCCACTCCATTAATAGTAAGATTATAGTCATCTTCGGTGGCCGCTATAGCGGTGGTCGCGGTATTGAACTGCACAGTAGAATCGGCGGTAGCGGTCAAGCCGGCGATACCAGATGCATTGATCGCCTCGACCTTTGATTTAGCAGTCGCGTCTGTTGAAGCGAC
>DLXZ01000030.1:0-7574 GCA_003448675.1 Porticoccaceae bacterium | reverse complement strand
GCACTTGAGTCAACGCCCGCACCTTGTTGACCCACTGCCAATGTCGAATCGTAGGCCGCACCACCCACATAGTCGGCGGTTTTACCGATCGCAGTCAGACGGGTGCTGGTATTGAGGTTGACACTGATCGTGTCACCGACATTGGCGCCAACCTGAAACTGCGCGCTACCGAAAGTGCCATCCAGGATTTTCTGCCCGTTAAAGGACGTCTGAACGGCAACACGCTCAATTTCCGCAAGACGCTGCTGTACTTCCTGATCCAGGGCCGCACGGTCCGACGCGCTGTTGGTGGCGTTGGCCGACTGCACCGCCAACTCACGGATTCTTTGCAGGTTGTTAACGACTTCGTTCAGCGCGCCTTCACCAGTTTGAGCCAGGGAAATACCATCACTGGCATTTCGAATGGCCTGATTCAAGCCGCGAATCTGTGTGGTAAAACGCTCAACAATCGCCTGTCCCGCAGCATCATCTTTCGCACTATTGATGCGCAATCCAGATGACAAACGCTGAAACGACGTAGCCAGCGAACCCTGCGTGGAGTTGAGGTTTCTCTGTGCATTCAGTGACGAAATATTGGTGTTAATAATCTGGGCCATAAGGATCCCCTTAGTCTCCGCTCGGTTGTCCGTCCGTTACAGCTGTTCTAGCGATTGTTAGTCGCGCTGATACGAATCGATAAATACTCAGTCGTCCTTGCGCCAAAGCCAATGAGCTTCAGGTACAAGTTTTATCGGCAGTAGAGGGGAATACTTTAGAAGTTTCTTTATGTTTGTGACGCAAGCCGCAAATTAGTTAACGGCTTACCAGCACCCACCGCAGGCGGATGGAAAAACCCTTGCGATTACAAAAGGTTAAAAAGGGATAAGCCTTGCACCTGGACATAGGCCTGCTGCGCGGCCTGCAGGGAAATCGCCTGAAAATTGAGCTGGCTGACAGCCTCGATCAGGTCCACATCTTCAATATCGGACCGAGCCTGCTGCATTTGCAGGATAAAACCCTGGTTAAGCTGCGACTGGCTTTCAATATTATTAAGACGCGTACCCACCCGGGCACGCACGCTTACGATTTTCTCGAGGGCCTGGTCAAGATTATTAAGCTGACGATTCACTTCATTATGTAACTGTGCTCGACCAAGCGGGGAGCCATTATCCGATTCCAGAGCAGTGGCCAGCCTGTCCAGTGTACTGAATAAATCCTGTCGGCCCGCGGGCGCGATGACAAAACTATCGCCATCGGCCGGCTCACCATCGAGCGCAAGCACCGCGCCATTAAAGCTAATGGAATCACCAGGGTTATAGGTGCCAGTGGCCACTGGCCCGGAAACCGCACCGGTCACCTGATAGGTGATGGGATCGTCAGGTAACAACTGGGTAAACGTGAGGGTATAAGTATCTTCAATGAAAACCCCTTCCTCGGAAGTGGCGCCAACGATTCCGGTACCGGTATTACCCGGATCATCAGTCACGGCAAAGACCCCGTTCCCGGTATCAATCAATTGAAACACTTCCGCACCGGAATCATTAACCGGCACCTGGACCTGGGGCCCCACCTGCAAAAAGGTCTGGCCCTGATCGCCGTTATAGCTCACTACGGCGTTATTCAGGCTGAAAGGCTGGCTGGCTTTTTGAAAACCGGCAAACAGGTAATCGCCATTGGCATCCTTGCTGTTGGCCAGCGCCACCAATTCATCAAGGCGTGTTCTTATTTCAACGGCAATACTTTCACGATTTTCAGGACTGAGCGTGTCGTTGTTGGCCTGAACGGTTAGTTCACGAACACGCTGGAGAATGTTTTCCACACCCACCAACGCATTTTCCTCTAGCCCCAGCTGATTAACGGCCAGGCCGGCATTGCGCTCGTATTGTTCCGCGATGGCGATCTGTTCGCCGATATCGATGACCCTGGCGCTACCAACCGGATCATCGGAAGGGCTATTTATTCGCTTGCCGGTGGACACCTGCTGCTGAGCCTGACTGAGTCGGGACTGCTGGTCCAGTATCGCCGAGATGCCCTGCTGAAAAATTTGGGTAGTCGAAAGCCTCATGCTAACTTACCTCCTCGTCGCATTGAGCAGGGTCTGAAACAACTCATCAGCGGCGGCAATCATTTGGGCCGCGGCCTGATAAGCTTGCTGAAAACGCAGCAGATTAGCGGCTTCTTCTTCGAGGTTAACACCGGAAACCGAATCCCGTGCGCTCACCGCCCGATCCATCAACAGGCTTTCAGTCTGCACACCAGTTTGTGCTTGCCGCGTGAGGGTGCCCACCTCGCCAAGCAGCTGCCCATAGAGTTCGGCGTAGTTAGCTGTCCCCCCTTCAAACAGGGGCTGATTCTGCAGTCCACCGAGTAACAGCGCATTACGATTGTCACCACTGGCGCCGATATTCGACTGGATGGAAATGGTGTCGCCCGCCCCAGGGGTACCGGATAACGTAAAGCCTATATCCCCAAAACCGGGGAAGGTGAAAGTCTTGCCACCGCTGTCAGTCGCGGGATCGTAGTCCAGTGGTCCGGCTGGACCACCAGCCACATCATAACCTGGCACGCCGGGGCCAAAGGCATCGGGGTTGTATGTCAGAACGATGGGTGTCACCAGCGGCAGGCCGGCGGAATCACTGACCGCCAAATCACTGATCACCGCAGTGCCTGTATTGGTGAGCGACAGGTTCGACCGCACCGGTGCCGCCGCCGCAATCTGGCTCGCATCAATCAAAGCTACCGACATTTGACCCGCAGCGTCATTAACGGGACGCACCAGAAAGCTATCGCCCACCGCCGGGGCGCCGGCAATATTGATCGTAATACCATCAAGGGTAAAGGGACCGGCACCCACCACCTGGGTATTGTCGGAGGTGCGGGTCAAAATCCACTGCGCACCGTCATAGCGTAGCCGGTAATCGCTGGCCTCCAGGGCAGTTACATCATCCACAGTCACGGATGCGGTGGCGCCACCGGCATTATTGGCCCCCGCAACGATTGTAGGCGTCAGGCCGCCAAAAAAATCCTGCCCCATCAGGTTGTTGAGATCCATGCCGAGGCGATGCTGGGCGTTGAAGGTTTCGGTAATACTCAACGCAATCCGACCTAGCGCGTTTTTGGCGCTGTCCACCACGCGGGTGCTGAAATCCACTAAGCCTTGTAGTTCACCCCCCTGGATCAAATTCGAAAGACTGGCCACCGTGCCGTTAACGCCGGTTATGCCAATTTCCAACTGGCCAGGGGTTGAAACGCTGGCTGAAAGCACCAGTGTCTGCGCTTCACCGGCGATGACCAGCGGCTGGCCGGTGCCGATAGTGACATCAACGGTACCGTTAGCCTGTTCATTAACCGAAATGCCGATCTTTTCCGACAGGGCGTTGAGCAGGCGATCCCGCTCATCCAGCAGATCATTGGCGGTGGCTCCACCCGATGCGGCGAAGGTTCTGGCAATCTCGTTGTTAACCTTGGCAAGGCGCTGCGCGAGATCATTAACTTCGCCAACCACCTGGGTGGTTCGCTCGGCACTTTCCCGGCCAAAATTCGCCAGGCTCTGATCCAGCTGATTAAACCGGTTCGCCAACTCCTGAGCACTGGCTAGCAGGAGCTCTCGCTCCGTTGCCGAACCCGGGTTGGCGGACACCGCCTGCACCGCATCGAAAAACCCCTGGAGCGCATTGCTCAACCCGGTCGTGGAATTGGCGAACAGATCATCGACACGGGCGCTCATATCAGCGTATGTTTGATAGTAGGCGAGGCTGGATGCGCGGTTCATAACCTGATCGACCAGAAACTGATCGTAGGCTCTTTCTATAGAAGTTACCCGAACGCCCGTGCCAATATAATTGCCGCCCGAATACTCCGGCGGCAGAGTGTTGAACTGGGCTATTTGTCGGCTGTAACCATCGGTACCGACGTTTGCGATATTCTGGCTAGTGGTTTTCAAGGCCTGCTGCAGGGACAACAGCGCCGAGGTTCCTATACTCAGAGAATCAGCCATCGGAACAGGTACCACTTCCATCTGGTGGAAAGGCTGTTTGAACAGATACGTTATTCATTGCCATTTAATATCCGGTATCCCGTCCGCGCCTACATTAGCGACGATTCGTCGCGATTCTTTAATGCCAGGGCAATCTGACCCTGCTCCAGACGCTGCTTTATGGTCAGTATTTTGTGGGCATAAGCGGGGTCTGTCGCATAACCCGCTTCTTGCAGGCCACGGGCGTAGCCCTCATCATTTTCAGCGTTGGAGAGGGCTTCCGCATAGCGCGGATTTGAGTGCAAAAACTGTATATAGTCGCCAAATGCCTCGCCGATGGAGGTATAAGCTCTGAAGGTGGCCCGCTCTTTTCGAGCAATGCCTTCATGGTATTCAAGGGTTTGCTTGCTGACTTTGTCACCCTCCCAGGACTGACTGGCCTTGATACCAAACAGATTAAAGCTGCTCGACCCATCGAGGCGACGCATAATTTTTTGGCCCCAACCGGTTTCCAGCGCCGCCTGGGCAATCAACAGGTTATCGGAAACCCCCAGTTCTTTAGCCGCCTTCTGGGCATAGTTGCGCAACTGTGAAACAAACTCACCAGGACTAGAAGGGCGCCAGAAGGGGCCCGTCTGATCCAGATCCAGCCCTACTTCATGCGCTGGATTCAGGGGGTTTGCTTCCGGCATCCGCTTGCCAGAAACCTGGGTATTGCGCGCATCCCTCGTGATGGAAGCTTCTGACTGATCCTTTGATTGCCCAATTGCAGTGACAGCCACCGCTTCCGTCGAAGGCCGCTTCAGGGCCAGCGCTGGAGCGACAGGGTGTCTAACAATAATATCTTCAGCTGAATAGCCCACGGTCGATGCGTTGCTTTTACCGTGTGCGCTGGCGGGCTGCCCTTCGCCCGCGCCCAGACCAAGCTGCTGTTCGATAATTTCAGCAAGCCCAATACCGCCGTTCATTGACATATCCAGCGACACTTGTTTGTCCAACATATCCTGATACATATCCAGCCGTTGGCTATCGAAAATACCGCCTTCGGGCAAGGTATCTCGCATGGATTTGAGCATGATCTGGATAAAAATCGACTCAAACTGAGCCGCCACCTCCTTGCCGGTGCCGTCCGCGTTGGCACTCGCACGCGCGCGCAATTCCGTAAAACCGCTGAAATCGTGATAGTTGGCGATCGCTTCCAAAATCGGCCCTATATCACTGTCAGCTGGGCGCGCAGGGCACCGGACTGTTGCAGTGCTTCAAGAATCGCGACCAGATCACCTGGCGCGGCGCCAACTTCATTGACGGCTCTGACAATGTCATTGAGCCTGACACCGGGGTTAAACAAAAACATCCGGCTTTCCTCTTCCGTGATAGCGACCTCAGAACCCGGAACAACCGCTGTTTGCCCACGCCGGGCAAAAGGTTCTGGCTGACTGACCCCGATATCCTCGGAAACCGCCACCGTGAGGCTGCCATGAGCAATGGCCACCGGCATCACCCGAACGTGACTACCAATCACAATCGTCCCGGTGCGGGCGTTAACGATAACCCGAGCCGGCGCTTCACCGGGCGTGACTTCTATATTTTCCAGCACCGAGGTAAAAGCCACTTTCTGGGCCGCGTTGCCCGGAGCCCGCACGCGAATGGACGTGGCATCAATGGGCAGCGCCGTTTCCGGACCAATCTTGGCGTTTATCTGTTCAGCCAGCCGCTGGGCAGTGGTGAAATCAGGTGTGTTCAGGTTGAGGACGATATCGCCGCCCTCATAGAAAGGCGAAAGCACCTGCCGCTCCACTGTTGCGCCGTTAGGAATGCGACCGGCGCTGGGAACATTGACCGTAACGCGGGAGCCGTCACTGCCCTCGGCGCCAAAACCACCTACCACCAGATTGCCTTGGGCGATGGCGTAGGTTTGTCCATCCGCACCTTTAAGGGGAACCATCAACAAAGTCCCCCCGCGCAGGCTTTTAGCGTTGCCAATGGATGACACCGTGACATCTATTGTCTGCCCCGGCTTCGCAAAAGCCGGCAAGTCGGTGTGTACCATTACCGCGGCGACATTTTTCAGCTGAGGATTAACATTCGGCGGCACCACCACCCCCAGCTTGGCAAGCATGCTTTTCAGACTCTGAACAGTAAACGGCGCCTGCGTGGTTTGATCACCCGATCCATCCAGACCGACTACGAGACCGTAACCCACTAACTGATTGGAACGCACCCCGGCGATGGAGGCGAGGTCCTTGATCCGTTCAGCGAAAACCGTACCTGGAAATATGAGGACAAAAAGCATCAGCGAAATACCGGAACGCTGCCTCAATACCCTTTTTATATTCACCTTAACCCTCACTACGCTGAATACAGCATTTAAAATGGCCATAGAGGACTCATAAAGAACCGGGCAAGCCATCCAACGACATTGGCTTCGTTAAGCGCACCGGTACCGCCATAGGAGATTTTTGCGTCTGCAATCTGCGTGGATAAAACGGTGTTAGCGGAAGAGACATCCACCGGTCGAACTATGCCTTTGAGTCGAATAAACTCATTGCCCTGATTAATCTGTATCCATTTCTCTCCCTGCACCACCAGGTTACCGTTTGGCAGCACATTCGCCACAGTCACCGCAATACTGCCACTCAGCTTGTTACTCTGATTGCTTTCGCCTTCTCCTTCAAATTCGTGAGCACTGTCAACATCCAGACCGAAGCTATTGCTACCAAACGTTCGCTGCTTGCCAAAAAGCGTGGGGTTGGCCATGGAATTGGAATTTTCTTTGTCGATTTCGGTTTTGCTGCTTTGTTCCGCATCAGTTTGCTCAACCAGAATTACCCGCAACACATCGCCAATGCGGCGAGCACGCAAGTCCTCGAACAGCACGAGATCATAGCCACTCTGATAAATTGCGCCCGAGGCATTTGGCGGCGGCGTCATCGCTGCCGGGGGTGTCGACGCATAGCCGGGAGCGCTGTGATCGGGAATACTGGTGCAGGCCGTAACCGCCACTAGCGACATACCTGCCAGAACAATACCGATACGATTTTTAACGCTTTTTTTACAGATCATTACTAGAGATTATTAGCCACGTACTGGAGCATTTGATCCGTGGTCGCAATGGCCTTGGAGTTCATCTCATAGGCTCTTTGGGTTTCGATCATACCGACAAGCTCCTCCACAACATTGACATTGGAAGACTCCACAAAACCCTGCAATACCGTCCCCAACCCATTGGATCCAGGGATGCCTTCCTGGGGATTACCGCTGGCGGCGGATTCGATAAACAGGTTTTTTCCGATCGCCTGTAAACCCGCGGGATTAACGAAGTCCGCCAGTTGCAACTGGCCCAATTGTGTAGGGGCGGCACTGCCCGGCGTGAGCGCGGAAATAACACCGTCAACGCCAATACTGACTGACTGCGCGTCCACGGGAAGAGAAATCGCGGGCTGAACCACATAGCCGTTAGACGTAACCAGCTGCCCCTGGGAATCCACTTGCATGGTGCCATCACGGGTATAGGATATGGTCCCGTCGGGAAGCAAGACCTGCAAAAAACCTCGCCCTTCGATAGCAACGTCCAGCACGTTTCCAGTTTGTTGGATGTTGCCCTGGGTAAACAGTTTTT
>DLXZ01000014.1:1296-6522 GCA_003448675.1 Porticoccaceae bacterium | reverse complement strand
AGCCCCACATCATGGTGCGTTTCATGACACTTAGTAAGACCGGTGACATGCGCCGGGCGCGAATCTGGTATTACCTGTGGTTCACCGGATTTTATGGCTTGGCCACCGCTGTTGGCATGCTTTCCCGCATTTATTTGCCCGATGGTGCCAACTTTGATGCGGAGCTGGCTTTGCCGATCATGGCGCTCGAGCTGCTGCCACCGGTGGGTGTCGGCTTGATACTTGCTGGAATTTTCGCCGCCACCATGTCTACCGCCGATTCTCTGGTGTTGAGCTGTTCTGCTGCGATCACGCACGATTTATCATTAAAAGCCATACAGCGGCCGCTTCTTATCAGGCTTGCTACGCTGCTTGTCACCGGGTCCGCGTTGGGGCTGGCACTAACGAGCAATGAGAGCGTATTTAATCTCGTCATTTTATCTTGGTCGGCCCTGGCAAGCGCTTTCGCGCCGTTGCTGCTATTTCTCTGTCTTGGTTACAGACCAGGCGAATACTGGAGTATCACAGCGGTTCTGGCAGGATTGTTAGTGGCTGTCGCCTGGCGGATGATGGGCTGGCATGGCTGGTTATACGAAGGCCTCCCCGGCATGCTTACTGGCAGTGTGTTGATTTATCTGGCATGCGCAAGGCGTCGGGTAAGCGGTAGTCACGGATTGGTCAGCAGTCAAGACAGCGGCGAAATTTCATCTAACTCATAACATCACGGTCAGGGAAAGGGCGTATTCACTGACCGGGCGCACAGTGTTCTTTTGTTTTTGCCTCGATAACAGACAATACCGATATCCTTAATTTCTCTTCAAGCACTCTTCAGCAAACACCCTTTTGGGGTGCTTGTTCCCTTCTCAAGTTCCTTGAACCGTTTCATCATCGACGCGTCCATGCCGCCATACTTGGCCCGCTATTTATAGAGCAGGCGCTGATTCGTACTGTGTTCGCGACACAAGTCATCGACTGATATGTTTTCTTCGTTATGCTTGAGAATCGCCAGTATCTGGCCATCTGCAAATCCTGACTGTCGCATAGAAAACACCTTCCGTTCATCTTGGTGGAACTTTCTAGTTATAAGCTCTGCGGCATTTTTTGGGGATATTACATGGCGATCCGTATCAATAATTTCCATTAAATGAACCAGTGAACCATCACTAAATTAAAAAATACCTCTCATACCTCGAACCGTCTGAAATTGCAGCGTAAGCATTAGTTGACGGGGTTGTTATTGATAAGCACCGGGCGCTAATAAGAGTTCTATTTCGTCCATTAGCATATTGCAGCGTTTAATCACCGCTTGATAAATAAGCGGTGAGGCCATGTCCGCGCCGGCTTTTTTTAGAATATCGTAGGGATAGTCCGATCCGCCGGCTTCCAGTATCGACAGGTATTGCCGTCTTTCCCGCTCGCCGCCGCTGAGTACTTTATCCATCAGGTAATAGGCGGCGGATATGGAAGTGGCGTACTGGTAGACGTAAAAGTTGCGGTAAAAATGCGGGATATAGGCCCACTCAATGGCGTAGGTATCATCGATGGTCATAATGCCGGCGTTGTGACCGTAGTAGCGCTTCAGGGTTTCGCCGTAGATTTCATTGAGTCGGTCGGCGGAGAGGGCGCCGCCGTTTTCAACTTCTTTATGGATGGCCAGCTCGAATTCGGCAAACTGAGTCTGGCGAAAAAATGTCCCGCGCAAACCCTGCAGCTCTTCGATCAGGTAAAACAGTTTTTCGTCCCGATTTGCGGCATTTTCCGCCAGATGTTTATAGAGCAGCAATTCGTGGGCGATGGAGGCGATCTCGGCGATAAACGTCGCATATTCGGCTTTACTAAAAGGCTGGTTTTGTTGTGTAAGCAGGGAATGCATGACATGCCCCCACTCGTGGGCGTAAGTGCTCAGGGAGTCGAAATCATTGTTGTGATTCAGCAGTACGTAGGGATGCACATCATAGGCCGCGCTCATGGCGTAGGCGCCACTGCGTTTGCCTTCGGCCGGCGGCACATGCATCCAGGGCTTGCGGGATGCTGCCTTGTACATGTCCAAGTAAGTTTCGCCCAGGGGTTCCAGGGCCTGTGTCAACAATTCCTGTGATTGCTCGATGCTGTATTGCCGGTCCAGGTCGATAACGTCAGGATAAACGTCGTAATAACGGGGTTCTTTAATGCCCATCAGCCGCGCCCGCAGCCTTAAATAGCGGTGCAGGGTATCCAGATTGTCGTTCACCGTATCCACCAACGCTCGATAAACCGGCTCGGGAATATTATCCACCGCCAGCGAGCGAGCCAGGGCCGACGGGTAGCGGCGCATGCGGGCTTCGAAAATCTGTGCCTGTACCTGGCCGGTCAAAGTCGAGGCCAGACTTTGTTGGTAGTTGGTGAGGTTGCCAAAAAAGGCGTCGAACACAGCTTTTCTTTCGCTTCTGTCGGCGCTGCCTCGGTATTTGGCGTAGTTGGTCGCGGTCAGTTTGACCTGCTCCCCGGATCCGAGCGTAATTTCGGCCGGCGGGATTTCCGCATTGCTTAGAATGCTATAGGTGGTGCTGGCCGCACGCAGCGGCGCATTGGCGGCGGCCAGAATCCTCTCTTCCGGCGCGGATAGAATATGTGGCTCGTTACGCAGCAGGTTGCGAATAAAAAAATCGAAATCGTTTAAAGCCTGAGATTGTTTTTGCCATTTGCGCAGTTTGATTTTATCGATTTTTAGTAACTCCGGCTCGATAAAGCTGCTGCTTTGCTCGTATTGACTCAGCAACTCTTCGGACAGGTTGTGGCGCTGCCTGGCCTCGGAGTTGCCCAGATCAATATCCTTTTCCAGAAAGCTGTAGGTATAAACCCGTAGCAGGCTTCTATAAATATCGGAGCTCAGTTGCAGGCATTTGCCTAAAATCTGTGCGTTTCTGCCCAATTCCCCACGACAGTGTTTTAGCTGTTTAATTCGCGCCGTAGTTGCCGTTCGCGCCTGCTCCCAGGCGTTGATGTTGGGATACAGCTCGCTGAGATCCCAGACCAAGGTTGAACCCGGGGTTTTATCCGCGCTAAACGCAACTGAGCCAAAACAGCCCAACACACTGTAAAGGCCCAAAGCAATGATAAATTTGAGCCCGGGAGCAGGTGCGCGAGCAGGCGAAAACAAGGTGCTGATTTTAATCATTTTGGGGTGTCCATCTGGCCATCAGGGCGCGTGTTTTTGGCGATGACTTCGCAGTCGAGGCTGCCGTCGACCAGGGTAATGGCAATCTCCTGGCCCACCTCTGTGTCGTCGGTATGGGTGATAACCTGGCCGCTCTCGGTTTGCGCGATGGCGTAGCCGCGCTCCAGGGTGTTCAGGGGGCTGACCGCCTGGAGCAGCTTGGCTGATGAGCCCAGTTCCTCGCGCTTGCGCGCCAGCAGGTGTTTCATGGCTGTTGATAACTGTTCCGTAAGATGGCCGAAGTGCTGCTGTAGTTGCCCCAGTTTCGCCGCCGGCGCCTGGGCATTGAGCCGGTTGTGCATGCGATCAAGCGCCAGGTGTTTGCCGTGCAGTTGTAATTGCACGGCTCTGAACAGGCGCACTTCAAGGTGATCCAGGTGCTGACCCTGTTTTTCCAGAATCTCACGGGGGTGACGTAAACGCCGGCGCAGATTTTCCAGTGCTTGAGCAGCGGCGGCGACTTGATTGCCGGCGTGGCGGGAAAACCAGTCCTGGTAACTTTGCAATGCCGCGTACAGCTCGGAGGCATTGGGGCTTACCAGTTCCGCTGCCGCCGATGGCGTGGGAGCCCGCAGATCGGCGACGAAATCAACAATGGTGGTATCGGTTTCATGGCCGACCCCGCACACCACGGGGATGGTGCTGGCGGCCACCGCCCGCGCCACTGCTTCTTCATTGAAAGCCCATAAATCCTCCAGCGAACCACCTCCCCTGACCAGCAAAAGCACATCACACTCGTCCCGGCTGTTGGCCAGCTCCAGGGCTTGTTGAATGCCGCTAATAGCGCCTTCTCCCTGCACGGGGCTTGGGTAAATCGTGACGGGCACGGCGGGGAAGCGGCGTTTCAGGACGTGAAGTACATCCTTGACCGCCGCTCCGGTCGGCGAGGTAATCACGCCGATATGGCGTGGGAAACGGGGCAGGTCGAGCTTGCGATCTTCGTCAAACAGACCTTCTTCCAGCAGCTTGGCCTTTAAGAGCTCGAATCGCCGCTGCAGGACGCCGAGACCCGCCGGCTCCAGATGCTCGACGATCAGTTGGTAGTCGCCGCGGTTTTCGTACAGGCTCACCCGGCCGCGCGCCAGCACCTGGTCGCCAGCTTTGAGGGGGTGCTTTACGCGTTGGTTGCGGTTGCGAAACATGGCGCAGCGGATTTGCGCATCGTCATCCTTGAGGGTGAAATACCAGTGGCCGGAGGAGGGCCGCGCCAGGTTACTCAGTTCGCCCTCGACCCAGATCAGCGACAGGTGGGTTTCCAGCAGCTGGCGGGCGCGGCGGTTAAGCTGGCTAACGGTAAAGACTGCTTTGTCATTGCCGGCAAGGGCGCTGCTTTGGTCCACGAAATCAGTCATGGGCCCGATTGTAGAGCATGGGCATATTCCGGCAAGCCAGACTCGGTTGATCCGCCCGGAGACATTTACCGGTTTCCGCTGGCACACTATAATGCCCTGCTTCCCATTCTTCTGGACGCTGCGGGGCCCTATGCTGAGAATCGATCAGGAAGCACTTACCTTTGATGACGTTCTGCTGATGCCCGGTTATTCCGAGGTGGTCGCCACCAGTGTTGACGTCAGCACACGCCTGACCCGAGAAATTTCCCTCAATATGCCCATGGTATCGGCGGCCATGGACACGGTTACCGAGTCGCGCCTGGCCATCGCCCTGGCTCAGGAGGGGGGCATTGGCATCATCCACAAGAACATGACCCCGGCCCAGCAGGCGCTGGAAGTCAGGGCGGTGAAAAAGTTCGAGAGTGGGGTGGTGAAAGATCCCATTACCATTGAGGCCGACGCCTCTATTCGCGATTTGGTGGGCATTACACAGGAATACAATATTTCCGGTGTCCCGGTGCTCAAAAATGGCGAGTTGGTAGGTATCGTCACTCGCCGGGATGTGCGCTTTCAGA
Source organism: Porticoccaceae bacterium (assembly GCA_003448675.1). GTDB lineage: Bacteria > Pseudomonadota > Gammaproteobacteria > Pseudomonadales > Porticoccaceae > HB2-32-21. The sequence continues at coordinate 1,441 of DLXZ01000014.1, read as the reverse complement.
CTGATCTCGATGCCCCGGTCATATCGGTAATGACCCCGAAGGAACGCCTGGTGACCGCTCGCGAAGGCACCGAGCCAGAAGAAGTGAAACGCCTCCTGCATCAGTATCGCATCGAAAAAGTGCTGGTGGTTAACGACAAGTTTGA
>DLXZ01000014.1:0-1050 GCA_003448675.1 Porticoccaceae bacterium | reverse complement strand
CTGATTACCGTTAAGGATATCGACAAGGCCGAGCGCTATCCCAATGCCTGCAAGGATGACCAGGGCCGCCTGCGGGTCGGTGCATCCGTGGGCACCAGCCCGGATACCGAGGAACGGGTCGAAGCACTGATCGGCGCTGGTGTCGATGTACTGGTGGTCGACACTGCCCATGGCCATAGCCGCAATGTGCTGGAGCGGGTGCGATGGCTCAAGCGCAATTATCCCGATATGCAGGTCATCGGCGGCAATATCGCGTCGGCTGAAGCCGCGTTGGCGCTGGTGGAAGCCGGCGCCGATGGCGTCAAAGTGGGCATCGGCCCCGGCTCTATCTGCACCACGCGTATTGTTACCGGTGTCGGTGTGCCGCAAATCAGCGCCATCGCCAATATCGTCGCCGCACTCAAGGACACTGGCGTGCCCGTGATTGCCGATGGCGGCGTGCGTTTTTCCGGCGACATCGCCAAGGCCGTGGTGGCTGGCGCCGAAGCCATCATGATTGGCTCCCTGTTTGCCGGCACCGAAGAAGCGCCCGGCGAGATCGAGCTCTACCAGGGCCGCACCTACAAGGCTTATCGGGGCATGGGTTCACTGGGCGCCATGGCCCAACGGGATGGCTCCAGCGATCGCTATTTTCAGGATGCCAGCGCTGGCGCCGAGAAGTTGGTGCCCGAGGGCATAGAAGGTCGCGTGCCCTACAAAGGCCCCATTTCAGCCATTATTCATCAGCTAATGGGTGGCCTGCGTTCTGCCATGGGTTACACCGGCAGCCCGGATATTCAGACCATGCGCACGGTGCCCAAATTTGTGCGTGTCACCAGCGCCGGCATGGGCGAGAGCCATGTCCATGACGTTGGCATTACCAAGGAAGCGCCCAACTACCCGGTCGGTGATTATTAATTCGCCTGTGACTTTATTCGCGGGCGCCGCTGGATTCCCGCGTATCGATAAACGGGGCCGTGGGGCTCCGTTTTTAGTTGTTTATGGAGGACTTCGTTAAAGCCTTATGACCCAGGACATTCACGCTCAGAAAATACTGATTCTCGACTTCGG
>DLXZ01000130.1:13517-18456 GCA_003448675.1 Porticoccaceae bacterium | reverse complement strand
AAGGATTCCAGCAGAATGACACTCGGAATGGTCAGTGTGGTGTACACAATGATGGGGCCGAGAGCATTCGGAATCAGATGACGGGTAATGATCTGCCAGCGGGTCAGGCCGATGGAAATCGCCGCTTCAACGAACTCCTGACGACGCAGCCCCAGCACCTGACCACGGATGATCCGTGCCATGGTCAGCCATTCCACCGCACCAATGGCGATGAACAGTAAGAGCATGGAACGACCAAAAATCACGGTCAGCAGTACGATAAAGATAGCGAATGGCAGGGCGTACAGCACATCGACGATGCGCATCATCACAGAGTCTGTTTTACCGCCCAGATACCCGGCGGTGGTGCCCCAGAGCACACCAATCAGAAGGGCGACCGTGGTGGCTACCAGACCGACCATCAGAGACACACGACTGCCGTACATCAGACGGGTCAGCTGATCACGGCCCAGGGTATCGGTGCCGAGCCAGTGCTCTGCAGACGGAGGGGTTGCACCCAGATACAGGTCCTGAGCTTCGTATGAATAAGGAGCAATCCATGGCGTCAGCAGTGCCACCAGACCAATAAAGATCAGGAATACCAGGCCGGCCATGGCCATCTTGTTTTTGCGCAGGCGCACACCGGCGTCGTGCCAGAGTGAGCTGCCGGATTCGACGTCGACAGCCGGAGTCGTCGCGGCCGCGTTGGCAGGATTGGTCATGACTTACCTCCGCGCAGACGAGGGTTCAGCCAGACCAGCAGCAGGTCAGCGAGCAGATTGAAAATCACAATAAGAACCGAGAAGAAAATAGTGGTGCCCAGAACCATGGTGTAGTCACGGTTGAAGGCAGCCTGAATGTAGAAACGACCCAGACCCGGGATCTGGAAAATACTTTCGACCACGAAGGAACCAGCAATCAGGCCCGCGATGGCCGGGCCAAGGAAGCTGATCACCGGCGTGATACCACTGCGCAGGGCGTGTACGATCACAATCCGCGGTGTACTGAGGCCTTTGGCACGGGCGGTGCGGATGTAGTCCTGTGACAGGATCTCCAGCATGCCGCCACGGGTAATCCGTGCGATATAAGCAGCGTAGGTGGAGCCCAGCGTAATGGCCGGCAGGATTTTATCCCCCGGTGTCTGGCCCCAGCCGGATACCGGCAGCATTTCCAGCCAGATACCGAAGATCAGCATCAGCACTGGCCCCAGCAGGAAGGAGGGCATGCAGATGCCGATCATGGCCGCGGACATGGGAATATAATCCTGGGCTGTATTGGGTTTGAGCGCTGCAATTACACCGGCGGTAGAGCCCAGCAGCATGCTGATAATCAGGGCATAGAGGCCCAGCTCGGCGGTGGCCGGCAGTCCGGCCTGAATCATTTCGTTGACGCTGCGGCCAGGGAAGCGGAATGAGGGCCCCAGGTCCCCCTGACCGAGGTCGCCCAGGTAACTCAGGTATTGCTGGAATACCGGTTGGTCCAGTTGGTAGCGGGCTTCCAGGGCTTTTAGCACTGCCGGCGGTACGGCTTTCTCGGCGCTGAACGGCCCGCCTGGTGCCGCGCGCACCAGAAAGAACGTGGCGGTAATCACCACCAGCAGAACCGGGACGGCCTGGAGCAGGCGGTGCAGGATAAAGCGCCCCATATTCAGTCCGCCGCGCTCGGGGGCGGTGCTTCCAGGTAGATGTTTTTGTACAGGGAGTAGTCCAGCAGGTTGGCGGGCATGCCCTTGACGCTGGGCTGAACCAGGTTGTTGCGGGTATAAAAATAGATAGGTAGAACCGGCATTTCCTCCAGCAGGAGGGCCTCGGCTTGGGCAAAAAAGCCATAGCGGCTCTGGCGGTCGGACGCACTGGGGGACTGTCTTAGCACCAGACTGTCGTACTCGGGGTTAGACCAGCCGGTGCGGTTATTACCGCCGTCGCTCACCCACATATCCAGGAAGGTGTTGGGGTCCACATAGTCGCCGATCCAGCCGGCGCGTGCGATTTGGTAGTGGCCGTTATCGACGTTGTCCAGATAGACTTTCCAGTCCTGATTGTTGAGTACCACATCGATATTGAGGTGGGTTTTCCACATTTGCTGAATACCGACAGCCAGCTTACGGTGGCCTTCGCTGGTGTTGTAAAGGACTTCCGTGGTTGGGAAACCCTCGCCATTGGGATAACCGGCTTCGGCGAGCAGGGCTCGGGCAGCCGGCGGATCAAAGGCAAAGCCATCCTCGGCGGTATAGCCCAGTGTATCGGGAGGCGTAAAAGTGTAGGCAGGTACCTGACCACCCTTGGTGATGCGCTCAACAATCGCCTGGCGGTCGACAGTCATGGCCAGGGCCCGGCGTACACGGGGATCCGCCAGATGGGGCACTTCCGTGTTGAACCGATAAAAATAGGTGCCCAGATAGGTGGAGATGCGCAAATCTTCTGGATTGTGTTCCTTGTATACGGCGATTTTATCAACGGGAATGGCGCCGGTAACATGCAGTTGGCCGGCCCGGTACATGCGTTCCTCGGTGGAAACATTCTCGGTCGGATAAAAGTGGATGGCCTTGAGCTTGACGGTATCGCGATCCCAGTAGGTGGGGCTTTTTTCCACCACCACCTGTTTGTTCAGATCCCAGCGCTGGAGCACAAAGGGGCCGTTGCCGACAAAATTACCGGCTCGGGTCCAGCGGGTGCCCCGTTCCGAGGGGGCGCCGAACTTTTCAATGGTGGGGCGGTGCACCGGGAACATGCTGTAGTGATCCAGAAGCTGTAAAAAATAGGGAGTGGGGTTGGCCAGGGTGACTTGCAGGGTATTTGTATCCAGTGCTTTGACGCCTACCTGCTCGAAGTCCTCCAGCTCGCCCTTGGCATAGGCCTCGGCATTTTTAATGACGTAATACATATAGGCGTATTGATTGCCGAGAGCCGGTTGCAGGGCCCGCCACCAGGACCAGACAAAATCTTGGGCGGTGACCGGGTCGCCATTTGACCAACGGGCCTCCTGACGCAGGTAAAAGGTGTAGATGAGCTGGTTATCGCTAATCGTCCAGCGCTTGGCGACGCCGGGAATGGGCTCCAGGGTGGCTGGATCCTTAAGTACCAGTCCTTCCAGCAGAGCGACAATAATGTGGTGCTCCGGCACACCGGTAACGATATGTGGGTCCAGTTCCTGGGGTTCGGTGCCATTGCCCCAGTGGAGGATCTGCTCCCGGTTGCCCCGCTCTACATTGCTTTCACCATCGCCGCAGCCCGTTAGCGTCAGGCTGCCGCCAAGCAGTGCGAACACTAGCAATAAGTTGGCGGGCCACGCCTCGACCTTGCGGATGTTATTGGAGGGCGTTAATTTGGCGCGCATGCCGGGTGTGTAACGTGTTCGCGGTGCTCTTAAGTACAAGGCTTGTCCCGGCTATTAGCGGTTGTTTTTAGCAGGTTCATAGGCTCAATTAGTCGAGCAATACTAACCCACGTCTGGAACGGGTGAAAGGCTTGAGTCAATCTGTGAAAGCCGCGGCGTAAGCCGTGCTTCGGTTGCATTCGAAAAGTGAAATCACCATAATCCCCGCCCTCGATGGTGGCCCTCGCTGGTCCCCTCGCAATAAATATCTGTGAACCCCGCCAGGCCCGGAAGGGAGCAACGGTAGCAGTGACTTTATGTGCCGGGGTGTGGCTGGTGAGGGTCGCCACCCAATCACGTTTGTGTCACCCTTATTAAGCTGGTCTTCGCGCCAGGTTATCTTCACACGGGTTTTATGCTCTGTTTTGTTGTTCCCTGGCCCTGTAGCACAGGTTGTTTATCAGACTAAGTGACAGCTATTAAGCTAAGCGCCAGGAGATTCGATCATGAAGAAATCCCCCTTGAGTCACCTGGCGTTTGTAATGTTAGTGGTGCCCTTATTGACGGTGGCCAGTGCGGAAGGGTCGAATGAGGGGAATCCCGCGAATACCAACCAGGACCAGGCGCTTTTTGAGCAGCACTGTCTCAGCTGCCACGCTCCCAAGGGTGAGGGGCGTCATCATGGGCAGGGTTCAGATTCCACCACACCCCGGCGTTTGGCGCCACCCATGGCGATGGTGAAAAAGCATTACCTTGGAGCGTATCCAGAGCGAGATGCATTCGTCGCCGCTGTCAGCGCCTGGGTTGCCGAGCCGAGAAGTGAACAGGCCCGGCTGGGTCATGCGTTGGAGACGTTCGGCCTGATGCCTGCGCAGAACCTGAATGCTGATACTCGAGTTCGTATAGCGGGCTATATTTACGATAGTGTGCCAGCGGGCAAGTGCAAAAAAGGTGGCGGTAAACATGGCTCAAAATGTGACGGTGAGGGGCAAGGCCAGGGTAGTAAGGGCAAACAGGCCTGCCATTGATGACACCGATGCCAGACGTCAGCGAAGCAACGAACACTATAATGGTGATTTACAGGTTGGTTGAACCCAGGTTTGACTTGATGGTGATCTTGCGAATGCTCCATTCAGGGGGCCGGAATATTTTATGAGTTATCAGGTGCTGGCTCGCAAATGGCGACCGCGAACTTTTGAAGAAGTCGCCGGGCAGGAGCACGTCCTGCGAGCGCTGATTAACGCCCTGGACAATGACCGCTTGCACCATGCCTATTTGTTTACCGGCACCCGGGGCGTCGGTAAAACCACGCTGGCCCGGATTCTTGCTAAATGCCTGAACTGTGAACAGGGTGTAAGCTCCAACGCCTGCGGCGAGTGTGCTGCCTGTCAGGAAATCAATGAGGGCCGCTTTATCGACCTGATCGAGGTGGACGCGGCCTCCCGCACCAAGGTGGAGGACACCCGGGAGCTGCTGGAAAACGTTCAGTACATGCCCACCCGGGGCCGTTACAAGGTCTATTTGATCGATGAAGTGCACATGCTGTCCAGTCACAGCTTCAACGCTCTTCTCAAGACCCTGGAAGAACCGCCGCCCCATGTTAAATTTCTGCTGGCGACCACCGACCCGCAAAAACTGCCGGTGA
>DLXZ01000130.1:4107-13266 GCA_003448675.1 Porticoccaceae bacterium | reverse complement strand
ACCCGCAAAAACTGCCGGTGACCGTGCTTTCCCGGTGCCTGCAATTCAACCTTAAAAACCTCAGCCCCGAGCGCATTGTCGAGCATTTGCGTCACGTGCTCGAGGAGGAGCGCGTCCCCTTCGAGGAAGGTGCCCTCTGGGCTTTGGCCAGGGCCGCCGATGGCAGTATGCGTGATGCCCTCAGCTTGACCGATCAGGCGGTCGCCCACGGTGATGGCAAACTCACCGAGGAAGAGCTGCGGGCCATGCTCGGTTCAATCGATCGGGGCACGGTACTGGACTTATGCAACGCGGTCGCCGAGGGTGATGCCACCCGAACCCTGGCCGTGGTTGACCGCCTGGCCGAACACGCCCCGGATTACGCGGGGGCGCTCGCCGAGATGGTGTCGGTCTGGCACCGGGTGGCGGTGACCCAGGCGGTGCCGGGCGCGCTGGATAACAGCCTGGGTGATCAGGATCAGATACAGACCCTGGCTCAAAACTGTAGCCGTGAGGACGTACAACTTTACTATCAGATCTGCCTGCTTGGGCGGCGGGATTTGCCCCTGGCGCCGGACCCTCGAGGGGGTTTGGAAATGGTGCTGCTGCGTCAGTTGGCTTTTCAGCCTCAAGTCGATGCTCCCATGGCGCCGCCGTTGTCAGAGTCGGGAGTGGCGTCAGGCAGTGATGCGAATGCTGAAAATGAGACCGAGCCGAGGGGAGGCATTGAGGCCCTAAAAAAGTCTGAGCCCGGTCCCATCGAGGCCGGGCCGGAGTTGGAGAGGCAACGAGATACTCAAGCTGTCGAGCGAGCAGAGCAGGCAAGCGGGATCAGGGAGGATGTGCCGCCAGGGGTTAAGAAACCTGTTCCGGTAAATGCAGCGGCGAATTCTGCGACGGCTAACCGTGAGATGTCAGTGAAGGCCGTCGCCCCCGCCTTCGGCGATTCCGAGGAGTTCGGCGCGGCACGTTGGCTGACTCTGTGTTATGAGTTGGGTCTCGAAGGACGCCTGCTTAATGTTGCATCAAATCTGGAGCTGATGGACAGCGGCGGGGGAAAGTTATGCTTCCGGTTGGACCCGGCCTAAAGCGCGCTCTATAGCGAGGACCACCAGGCACAACTGGCTCAGGCTTTGTCTGATTATCTTCACCGCCAGCCGCGGGCGTTATCAAACCTGGAGGCGCCGGTTGTCGTAAGCATACAGTTGGCGCCGGTTAGCGCGGAAACGCCACAACTCCACCGCCTTCGCATGCGGGCTGAACGGCAGGCAGCGGCGGTACAGGCGATGCGGGAAGACCCCCTGGTAAAGGCCCTGGAGGAACGGTTTGGCGCCACTTTGCTGGAAGAGACGGTTATCCCCATTGATAATATGCCCGGCGAATCCGAGGCAAACTCAAAGTAACGCGAGGCGAGACAATGAAAGGTCTGAATGACATGATGAAGCAGGCGCAGCAGATGCAGGAAAAACTGCAAAAACTGCAAGAGGAGGCAGCCAATGCCGAAGTGGTGGGGGAATCCGGCGCTGGCATGATCCAGGTGGTAATGACCGGCCGCCACGATGTACGTAAAGTCACCATCGACCCTGCCCTGCTCAGTGAGGACAAGGAAGTTCTGGAAGATTTGCTGGCCGCCGCAGTGAATGATGCGGTGCGCAAGGTCGAGGCCAGCACCTCCTCTGTCATGGGCGATTTGATGGCCGGTGTGCAACTGCCACCTGGTTTTAAGATGCCCTTCTAGGCAACCGGTTTTGTTGTTCCAAAGCGAGTCTCTCAGGTTTTACATTTCCGAGCTTGGCGCTTATGTACGGTCCCGTAATTGATGAACTGATAGAAGCCCTGCGTTGCCTGCCGGGAGTGGGACCCAAATCCGCGCAACGCATGGCCCTGCATCTGCTTGAGCGCGATCGCCCCGGCGCCGAGCGACTGGCCGCCAGCCTGAATGATGCCAGCAGCAAGGTGGGACGTTGTCGAAGCTGTAGGACCCTGACCGAAAATGAGCACTGCGCGATCTGCATGGACGCCGGACGGGATCATAGCCTGCTTTGCGTGCTGGAAACGCCGGCGGACCTGTTTGCCATTGAGCAGTCCGGCACTTACCGGGGCCTGTATTTTGTCTTGCTCGGGCATCTGTCGCCCATCGATGGTATTGGCCCCGAGGAAATCGGCATCCCGCAATTGCTGCAACGCCTGTCCGATGACAATATTCAGGAGCTGATTCTGGCCACCAACCTGACTGTCGAAGGCGAGGCCACTGCGTTTTTTATCGGGGAAAAAGCCACCGCCATGGGGGTGGCCGTGTCGCGTATTGCCCACGGCGTACCCTTGGGTGGGGAGCTGGAATATGTTGATGGCGGCACCCTGGCCCATGCTTTTAGCAGTCGTAAAAAGTTGTAAGTGAATATGTGTGAAAAGTCTGTAGAGGCGCATGGCCTAGTCAGTGATCCGCGGAGTCTCGCTCAAGCACTGGAGAGCCTGCGCGGTGCTGAAGCCGTGGCTCTGGATACGGAATTTATCCGCACGGACACCTACTATCCGTGCCTGGCGCTGATACAGATTAGCGATGGGCAGACCACCTGGCTGATCGATCCGCTAGCCTTTGACAGGGATGAGCTGGAACCCCTGATTAGCCTGCTAAAGGATCGCCAGGTGGTGAAAGTGCTGCATTCCTGCTCCGAGGACCTGGAAGTCCTGCGCCATGCCCTGGGTGTGTTGCCTGAACCTTTTTTCGATACGCAGGTGGCGGCTGCCTTTGTTGGGCTGGGTTTTTCGCTTTCTTATCAGGCCCTGGTGCGGGAGGTGGAAGGTGTCCAGCTGGATAAGCATGAAACCCGCTCCGACTGGCTCCAGCGCCCTCTGTCGCCCGAGCAGTTACGTTACGCGGCGGAAGATGTCGAGCATCTACTGGCCATCCATCAGACTTTACGAGACAAGCTGATTAGCCTGGAGCGTTTCTCCTGGTTTGAACAGGATATGGACATCATGCTTAAAGCCGCTGGCGAGGAAGCCAGGCCCGAGGATTATTATCAACGGGTCAAAGGCGCCTGGAAGCTTAATCGGCAATCCCTGGCGGTATTACGCCGCCTCTGTAACTGGCGTGAACAGGAGGCGCGAACCAGGGATCGCCCTCGTAATCGCATTGTTGCGGATAAGGAATTGCTGCAGCTGGCCATGGGGCAGCCGCGGAGCTGGCAGCAATTGTCGGCGCTCGGTGCCAGCAGTGGCAGGGATAAGGCCGGTTTGCACCCTCGAGTGCTGCGGGTATATGGCGATCAGCTGCTTGCACTGATTGAACAGGCGCGAGCTGATGCACCGGAAAGCTACCCTCAGGTGTTGCCAAAACCCGTACCCCGGGAACAGGGAGGGCTGATGAAGCAGTGCAAGCGGCTGGTCCAGCAAAAAGCCGATTCACTGGATATGGCGGTGGAAATACTGGTGCGGAAAGCGGACCTGAGTTTTCTCCTGCAGTCGGCAGTGGAGGGGCGGGCAAACCTGTCCGAGCGTATTGAAACCACCTGGCGCAAGGGGCTTGTGGGAGACCAGTTGCTGGCCTTGGTTGGGGAAGGATTAGCAGCCAATAGCAATGCTGTCCAGGCTGAAGAAGGTGCGAAATGAAAGAATTGTGCAGTATCTACAAAAGCCTGACTCGAAGCGATTACTACCTGTTTGTTAAACAGCACGAGGACCTGTCCCGGGTGCCGGACTCGCTGCTGGAGCATTTCGGTCGCCACCAGTTGGCCATGACGCTGACCCTGACGCCCGACAGACAGCTGGCATCGGCCAGTGCGTCCGAGGTTCTGGAAGCGCTCAACGAAAAAGGTTACTACCTGCAAATGCCGCCGCCCCAGGATGCTTACATGCGCGATGTGCGGGCGAAAAATGAAAAGTTGTAGGAGAAGATGCCTAGTCTGATGAACCATGGCGCGCCATGGTGGATAAACAAAACCCTGGCCGAGCTGGATGAGCAGCAATGGGAGGCCCTGTGTGATGGTTGTGGTCTCTGCTGTCTGGCCAAGCTTGAAGATGAGGACAGCGGCGAAATCGCCTTTACGCGGGTCGCATGTCACCTTCTAGACCGGAACAGTTGCCGCTGTCGGGACTATGCCAATCGCAACCGGAAAGTGCCCGATTGCCTGTGCCTGACAGCGGATAATATCGCCGATATCGACTGGCTGCCGCCCACCTGCGCCTATCGCCTGCGCTATGAAGGCAAGGCCTTGCCGCAGTGGCATCCGCTGGTTTCGGGGTCGAGCGAAAGCGTGCATGAGGCGGCGGTGTCGGTTCGGGGCCGAGTCATCTCTGAATGCGATGTGCACCCCGATGGTTTGGATGAGCACATTGTCCGTTGGTTTGATTGACGTGAGTGATCCACAGGTCACGAAAAATGGCGTCAACGCCATGAACAGGCCCTGGTAAGCGCAGAGAATCGAGCGGGATAGCAAACTATGTACACAATGGAAAACTATATCTGGGGGCTGGTCGCCTATGGTCTGGGCGTTCTATTGGTTACGCCCCTGCTCTGGTGGATAACCCGGTTTCTTCCCTGGCATCCACTCAGGGCTTTCTTTCGCATTCTGGTGCTGGTTGTGCTGTTGACGCCAATGATTGCCCACAAGGGCAAGGATTTTCTTGCCCCAGCCTGGGTGGTTGGCGTCTTTCACCTGGTTCAGCCCCAAGAGGGGCGGGTTCTGACGGATGCCCTGACGCCGATTTTCGTTTGCTTCGTACTCATCTATTTGCTGGATCTGGCGGTGTGGCTGTTTATCTGGCGCCGCCGGCGCGGTTCCACACAAACAGAGGCGTCGACCCAACAGCCCGCGACCGAAAGCGTTGCTAACTGACCCCGTGCATACCCCGGTGTAATAGCGGAGAAATAATCAACAAAAAAACCGCTACCGCCACCGCCAGCCAGCCCACCTGGGTATAGACTTCAAGGGTTGTTGCCAGGGCGGCGCCGGGATCAAGTAGCTGATCGGCCTGACGGTCGGCTCCGGTCAGGCGGGCGATCTGGCTGGCGATGAAGTTGGCCCCGGCCGATGCCAGGAACCAGACACCCATCATCATGCCCACTACCCGGGATACGCTTAATTTGGTGATCATCGATAGTCCCACCGGCGACAGGCACAGCTCTCCGGTGGTGTGTAGCAGATAGATCAGCACCAGCCAGATCAGGGGCGTTGGCGTGCCGTCGGGGGTGTTTTGGGCGCCGAACACCAGCACCAGAAAGCCCAAGCCCACCTGCGCCAGCGCCAGGGCGAACTTGACCGGTACGCTGGGTTCTCGTTTGCGCGCCGCCAGCCAACCCCACAGCGCGGCAAAAAGGGGCGCCAGCATAAAAATAAAAAAGGCATTGAGCGACTGGAATACCGAGGCCGGGATTTCATAGCCCGCCACCACGCGATCCACGGAGCGGTCGGCAAACAGGTTTAGCGAGGAGCCGGCCTGCTCGAACAGAGCCCAGAACAGGACGGAAAAGGCAATCAGGGTGGAGGCGACAAACATGCGGTGGCGCTCAACCTGCTCACACTTTATAAAAGCGTAGGCGACCACCACCACCAGCATCAGACCGCCGAATCCCAAGAGGGCGTTACCCACCATCTCCTGATGCTGCACCAGTTTCCAGATAATCAGCACACCAATAAGGCCGCCCCCATAGATCAACCATTCCCGGTCCGCGGGGCCTAACAGTTTTTCCTTGAGGCGGTGAGGCGAAGGCGGTTCCGCCAGGTTAGACAGGTGCGGCTGGCCGCGCAGAAACACCACCAGACCAAACAACATACCGACGCCGGCCAGACCAAAGCCATAGGCCCAGCCGTAGGTTTGGCCGAGCCAGCCACAGAGGATTGACGCCAGAAAAGCGCCGATGTTGATGCCCATGTAAAAGAGGGTAAAACCGCCGTCCCGACGGGGATCGTTGGCGCCATAAAGAGCGCCCACCAGGGTGGATATATTGGCTTTGAGAAAGCCTACTCCGGTGATGATAAAGGCCAGCGATAAATAGAAAATTTCCAGAAACAGCGGGTCGCGGGCCACGCCCTCATCATTAACCGTGGCAGGTGGCCCCTCGAAGGCCATGCCGAAATGGCCGATCACCAGCAACACCGCGCCATAGGTAACGGCCTTGCGTGAACCCAGATAGCGATCAGCCAGCATCCCGCCGATCACCGGCATAACGTAGACCATCGCCGAATAGGCGCCATAAATCAAAAATGCCTTGTCATCGCCAAACAGAAAATGTTCCGTCAGGTAAAAAATCAACAGTGCCCGCATGCCATAAAAACTGAAACGCTCCCAGAGCTCGGTAAGAAAGCACACATAAAGCCCCCTGGGGTGGCCGAAAAAGCCCCTGTCTGTCGAAGGATGGCGGGGATGTGTGGAACGTTGCTCACTCATTTATGGGGCGCTCTGGTTGAATGGTTGCCGGAGAAAGCGAGTGCTTAATTCTAGCAGCGGCAGAATGGGGGTAATGGCCGGCTGAACTTGATGACGAAAAGGCTGACAGAGCCGCTTGGACATGGTCAATAAGGTAGCGGGTATTGGATTAGACACCAAACTGGGGCTAGAATGCAGGGTTTTACCAACTGTCCATTTAGGGGAATCTTATGCAATTTACGGGGACCGAGAATTACGTCGCGACTGACGATCTGCAAATGGCGGTCAACGCGGCTGTGGTCTTGCAGCGGCCACTGCTGATCAAAGGTGAGCCAGGCACAGGCAAGACCATGCTGGCCGAGGAGGTGGCCCAGGCGCTGGGGATGCCGCTGATCAGTTGGCACGTCAAGTCCACCACGAAGGCTCAGCAGGGCCTGTACGAATACGATGCGGTATCGCGTTTGCGGGATTCCCAACTCGGTGACGACAAGGTCCACGATATCAACAACTACATCAAGCGCGGCAAGCTGTGGGACGCTTTCACGTCGGAAGAGCGCGCGGTGCTGTTGATCGATGAAGTTGATAAAGCCGATATTGAATTCCCCAACGATCTCCTGCTTGAAATTGACAAAATGGAATTCCACGTCTATGAAACCGGCGAGCGGGTTGTTGCTAAGAACCGTCCGGTGGTGATTATCACCAGTAACAATGAAAAGGAGTTGCCCGATGCGTTTCTGCGCCGCTGCTTCTTCCATTTCATTAACTTCCCCGACCGCGACACCATGCAGCAAATTGTTGATGTCCATTATCCGGGTATCAAAAAAGAGCTGGTGGACGAAGCGCTGGATATTTTCTTCGATGTGCGCAAGATTCCCGGGCTGAAGAAAAAGCCCTCCACCTCGGAGCTGGTGGACTGGCTGAAACTGCTGATGTCCGACGATATTCCCGATGACATTCTCAAGGGTCGCGACGCTACCAAGGCTATCCCGCCGCTCTACGGTGCACTGCTGAAAAATGAGCAGGATGTGCACTTGCTCGAACGTCTGGCCTTTATGACGCGTCGGGAAGGTTAATTAAGGTTGGTAAAAAAGAGGTCTATGCCGGCCCGCTAACGCGGGTTCAACCAAAGAATTAAAGAGAAGACAGAGCCATGTTACTGGATTTTTTCTACGGACTGCGCAAGGGCGGACTGCCGGTTTCCATCAATGAGCTGCTGACTTTGATGGAAACTCTTAAGCAGCATATCGCCTTTGCCAGTATTGACGACTTCTACTACCTGTCTCGCGCCTGCATGGTCAAGGATGAAAGTAACTACGATAAGTTCGACCGTGCTTTTGCCCTGTATTTCAAGGAGCTGGAAACCCTCGATGAGTTTCTGGAAGCCCTGATACCCGAGGACTGGTTGCGCTCTGAGTTTGAAAAAACCCTCACCGATGAGGAAAAGGCAAAAATTGAAAGTCTCGGCGGTCTGGAAAAGCTGATCGAAGAATTCAAGAAGCGCCTGAAGGAGCAGAAAGGCAAGCACGAGGGCGGCAATAAGTGGATTGGCACCCAGGGCACTTCACCTTTCGGCAACGACGGCTACAACCCGGAAGGGGTGCGGGTCGGCGGCGAGGGTAAGCAGAAAAAAGCGCTCAAGGTCTGGGAGAAGCGCGAATACGCGAACCTGGATGACTCGGTCGAGCTGGGTACGCGAAATATTAAAATGGCGTTGCGGCGTCTGCGTAAATTTACCCGGGTCGGTGTGGATGAAGAGCTGGATCTGGACGACACCATCAGGAGCACCGCGAAAAATGCGGGGCTGCTGGACATCAAAATGGTGCCGGAAAAACGCAATGCGGTAAAAGTGCTGATTTTCTTCGATGCCGGCGGTTCCATGGACCCCTACGTCAAAGTCTGCGAGGAGCTTTTCTCGGCGGCCCGAACCGAGTTCAAGCATCTGGAATACTTTTATTTCCACAATATGCTTTATGACTACGTGTGGCGGGACAATTTCCGGCGTTTCCAGGAAAAGACCGAAACCTATGATGTATTCCACAAGTACGCCGCTGACTACAAGGTGATTTTTGTTGGCGATGCATCCATGTCGCCTTATGAGATCGAAAGCGCTGGCGGCAGCGTCGAGTACTACAACAAGGAATCTGGCGCTGTGTGGATGGAACGCTTAACCGACATCTACGACAAGGTGGTCTGGTTGAATCCGGTACGCGAGGACTACTGGGAGCACACACCCACCATCCAGCGGGTTCGTGAGCTGGTGGATGGGCGAATGTTTCCCCTCACCCTTGGCGGTCTCGAAGAGGGTATGTCCCTGCTGACCAAGTAGGGCAGGGTGTCCTTATTCCATTGGGGCTGGTAACAGTCAGCAGGTAATGACCCGACCAGCCTTCGCGGCAACCATCATTCAGGACATCGAGTCTCTGTCAGCGCTGCTGCCCACCTGCATGGGGCGGGATCGGCATCGCTTTCGGCGTGACATAAACCGTTTAAGTAAGCTGGTCGAGGCGCATGGTTATTCCAATGGCCGAGCTGACGGTGCGTCCCTTGAGCCAAGTAATGTCGATAATGATCTGACAAAACTGCGGGCGCGCATGGAACGCTCCCGACAGTTGGCCGATGTTCGGCGCGCATCCCTTCCCGCTGTTTCCTATCCTGAACAACTACCCATTAGCGCCCGGCGGGACGAAATTCTGCGTTTGCTGCGCGAGCACCAGGTAATCATCGTGGCCGGTGAGACGGGCTCCGGGAAAACCACGCAACTACCTAAAATCTGCCTCGAAGCAGGCCGGGGCGTCAGCGGCTTGATCGCCC
>DLXZ01000130.1:0-3898 GCA_003448675.1 Porticoccaceae bacterium | reverse complement strand
GCGGCTTGATCGCCCACACCCAGCCCCGTCGTATTGCCGCAAGGACGGTTGCCAGTCGCATAGCCGAAGAGCTCAATGTGTCACTGGGCGAGACCGTCGGTTACCAGGTGCGTTTCAAGGATCACAGCACCGATGAAAGCCTGGTCAAACTGATGACCGATGGCATCCTGCTGGCTGAAATTCAGCGCGACCGGTTTTTGAATCGTTACGACACCATCATTATCGATGAGGCCCACGAACGTAGCCTTAATATAGATTTCCTGCTGGGCTATCTGAAGCAGCTGCTGCCCAGGCGTCGCGACCTAAAGCTGGTGATTACCTCGGCTACCATCGATGTGGAACGTTTTTCCGCGCATTTTGATAATGCGCCGGTTATCGAGGTTTCCGGTCGTACCTATCCGGTGGAATACCGTTATCGACCGGTGCTGGACGACGAGGACAGAAACGAGGCCATCGCCGGGGCGGTCGAGGAGCTGCTGGCTCTGCCCCAGCGGGGCGATATCCTGGTGTTCCTCAGTGGCGAACGGGAAATCAGACAGGCCGCACAGCACCTGCGCCGGCGCCAGTTTCCCCACCTGGAGATACTGCCTCTTTATGCCCGCCTCAACCTGGCCGAGCAGAACCGGGTGTTTCAACCCCACCGTGGCACCCGCGTGGTGCTGGCCACCAATGTTGCCGAGACCTCGCTGACAGTACCGGGTATCCGCTATGTGATCGACACCGGCCTCGCCCGTATTAGCCGCTATAGTTATCGCACCAAGGTGCAGCAACTGCCTATTGAACCCGTTTCTCAGGCCAGCGCCAATCAGCGGGCCGGTCGCTGTGGGCGCCTGAGCGACGGCGTCTGTATCCGCCTGTTCAGCGAGGAGGATTTCCAGCAGCGCCCTGCCTTCACCACGCCGGAGATTCTGCGAACCAATCTGGCGGCGGTTATCTTGCAGATGCTGCGCCTGAAAATCGGCGATGTGCGCCGTTTCCCTTTTATGGAGCCCCCCGATCGCCGCCTTATCAATGATGGTTTTACCCTGTTGAAAGAACTGCGCGCCGTGGACCCGCGGGAGCGGCTAAACGCGGAGGGCCGCAGGCTGGCCAACTTCTCCGTTGACCCGCGACTGGGGAAAATGCTGCTGGCCGCGGAGCAGGAAGGCTGCGTTCGGGAAATGCTGATTATCGTCGCGGCACTGAGTATTCAAGATCCCAGGGAACGGCCTTCCGACAAACGGGAACAGGCGGATCAACAGCATCGGCAGTGGCGGGATGACGATTCGGATTTCCTCAGCATTATGAAACTGTGGCGACATTTTGAAGATCAGCGCCTGGAGCTGAGTCGCAATCAGTTTGCCAAATATTGCCGCCAGTCTTTTGTTTCCTATTTGCGCATGGTCGAATGGCGCGACCTGCATCACCAGTTGCATCTGGACGTCAAGCACGCGGGTTTAAAGATCAATAAACCCCTTGAGCTGGACAAAGAGGCTTACGCCTGCATTCACCGCGCCCTACTGACGGGGCTGCTGGCCCATATTGGCTTTCGTCACGAGGCCAGGGAGTATCTCGGTGTCCGTAACCGGCGCTTTTTTATATTTCCGGGTTCCGGCCTGGCGGCCAAACCGCCCAAATGGGTGGTGAGCGCCGAGCTGATTGAAACCTCACGCCTGTACGCTCACTTCAACGCCCGGATCAATCCAGAGTGGTTACCGCCGCTGGCGGAGCACCTGAGTCGCAAGCACTACAGCGAGCCCCATTATGACTGGCGGCGTGGTCAGATTATGGCCTATGAAAAGCAGACCCTGTACGGGCTGACCATAAGTGAAGGCAAAAAGATCAACTATGGGCCGGTGGATGCAGAGGTGGCTCGTGAAATTTTTATTCAGTCCGCACTGGTGGAGGGGGCTTATTTAAAAACCCTGCAACATCAGCGTGGCCGGGGCCGTAGAAGCAGCGGCTCGGTGTCTGTGGAAAATAATCTTTTTGCCAAGCACAACGCAGCCTTGCTGGCCGATCTCCAGGGCCTGGAAGAGCGCCTGCGACGCCGCGATATTGTTGCCGATGAGACGGTGCTGTTTGAATTTTACGACCAGCGCCTGCCGCGGGATGTGCTTAACTTCGCCGGCTTCGAACGCTGGCGCAAACAGGCGGAGGCAAAGCAGCCCCGCTTGCTGTTTGTTGAGCGGGCTTTGCTGGTTAAGCAGGCGCCCAGCGAGGAAGAGGAAGCGCAGTTTCCCCGATCCCTGGAATGGGGGGGCATTGAGTATCAGCTCAGCTATCGTTTTGATCCGGGGCACCGGGAGGATGGGCTCAATGTCGATGTGCCTCTGGATATATTGCATCAAGCGCCTAGGTATCGCTTTGAGTGGCTGGTGCCCGGTTTGCTCAGGGACAAATGTATTGCGCTAATAAAGAAGCTGCCCAAACAATGGCGCAAGCATTTTGTCCCGGTACCCGAGTATGTGGACCGCGTGCTACCCCGTTTAAAACCTGACAATCGGCTCCTGCACGAAGTTCTGGGTGAACAATTGGCCTACGTAAGCGGCGTCGATGTTCCACTAAACTGCTGGCAACCCGAGGCCCTGGAGGATCTGTATCGCGCCAATTTTCGTCTGCTGGATGAACGGGGCAAGGTGCTCGCCAGTTCCAGGGATCTGGACGTATTGCGCGACGAGTACCGGGAGGCGGTACAGGAATCCATTGATAAAAATGCCGACGATGCGTTTATTCAGGTCGGACTGACGCGGTGGGAGTTTGGTGATCTCCCCGAGGTGCGGGTGATAGAAAAAAACCGCCACAAAATCAGAGTCTATCCGGCGCTTCGGGATGATGGGGACAGTGTTGCGCTGATACTTTGTGATCAACCGGAGCTGGCGGGCAATCAAAGTCTGGCGGGAGTGATTCGCCTGGCGATGCTGGCAAATCGGCAAACGCTTAAATACCTGCACAAGACACTGTTTAAAAACAAAGACCTGCTGCTGAGCGCGGCAAACTTGCCTGACAAACAGGCCCTGCAGGCGGATCTTATTCGCCTGGCTTTCCATGAAGCCTGTTTTGCTGGGCAGCCTTTGCCTCGAGATCAAGAGACCTTTGAAAGTCAGGTAAACAGAGGCAAGGGGACGGTGGTCGAAACCGCACTGTCCCTGGAGGTTCACTTGTTTGAGGCGCTGGAGCTGGTAGCGCAAGTGCGTGCTCTCATGCGGAAAAAGCTGGGGCATTTTCCGGAAGTTCGGGAGCGGATCGAAGCTCAGTTGCAGGGCTTATTTGCACCGGATTTTTGTTTTTTTGCCGGTGAGAACTGGTTGAAGCAGTATCCCCGCTATCTCCGGGCGCTGTTACAGCGTCTGGATAAACCGCTCCAGAAGAGCGCCAGGGAGTTGGAATTCCTGGCCCAATTGGCCATTTTTGAAGAGACTCTAATTCGGTGCCAGACTCAGTGTGAGAAGCTGACCGCCGAGGTTCGCGAACAGATTCGAACCTTTCGATTTATGCTTGAGGAGTACCGGGTCTCCCACTATGCTCAGCAGCTCAAAACCATCGCGCCGGTGTCGACCAAGCGTCTCTTGGTGATGCAGCAGGCCATCGAGGAGGCAATGGCATAACTACCGCCGCCGGTGGGTATGGCTTGTGTTCTCTGTCGCTGTTGCAAAAAAACCAGGCTTGTGGAAACTAAGCTACGCGGCTTCGGTCATAGTGTCAGCTTGTGAAGCTATTGAAACGGGCTATAAAACAACCGCGCTAAGCAAGAGGCGCACTTATTCAGTGGTTAAAAACCAGGAGATAATCTTATGGCAAAGCACACAATGAAACCTCTGGCGGCGGCAGTTGGCGCGGCGTTTATGGCGTCTGCGATCACCGCGCCCGTGGCGGTGGCCGCGGAAAATCCTTTCCAGCCCTTCACCGCATTTACCCT
>DLXZ01000204.1:16003-16443 GCA_003448675.1 Porticoccaceae bacterium | reverse complement strand
CCGGCGGGAGTGCAGGATATCCTCGATTTCGGGCTGATCGGTTGGGGTATGTCCCGTTACAGCGGTTGTTGGGTGGGCATGAAAACCACGCCGGAAAATATGGATGCCGCGATCTCCGCTGACCTCGATCCCGATCGTTTATCCCTGAGTGAGCCAGCGGACTTTCCACTCCCCGAAGAGGGTGTTCACTGCCGCTGGCCGGATGCTTTTCTGGATCAGGAAAAACGTTTGCATGAGGTCAAGTTAAAGGCGGCCCAGGCCTACGCCCGCGCCAATGGCATTGATAAAACCACCCTTGATAGTCCGCGACCACGTATCGGCATTGTCACCACGGGCAAGGCCTGGTTGGAAGTCATGCAGGCCCTTGATGATCTGGGCATTGGCCAGGATCAGGCGGACAGGATCGGTTTGCGGGTATTCAAGGTGGCGATGACCTGGCC
>DLXZ01000204.1:15388-15617 GCA_003448675.1 Porticoccaceae bacterium | reverse complement strand
ACAGTCGTGGGCAAGAAAGACGAAAAGAACCAGCCACTTTTTAGCAGCGTTGGCGAGATAAGCGCTGACGATGTGGCTGCGGTATTGACCGCGCGCCTGCCGGGTTTGGCCGCGGAATCATCCACCTCAAAAGTCCGGGTTACCGGTCAGCCTGATGCGGGAATCGAGAACAATTCCCCGGCTCTGCCTCAGCGTAAACCCTGGTTTTGTTCCGGTTGTCCCCACAACA
>DLXZ01000204.1:4685-15181 GCA_003448675.1 Porticoccaceae bacterium | reverse complement strand
CCGGTTGTCCCCACAACACTTCCACACAGGTTCCCGAAGGCAGTCGCGCCCTGGCCGGGATTGGTTGCCACTTTATGGTCACCTGGATGGACCGCAATACCGAAACCTTTACCCAGATGGGTGGCGAAGGCGCTTCCTGGATCGGTCAGGCGCCGTTTACCGATACCCGTCACGTGTTTCAGAACATCGGCGACGGCACCTACTTTCATTCCGGTATTCTGGCCATTCGCGCGGCCATCGCTTCCGGGGCCAATATCACCTACAAGATTCTCTATAACGACGCCGTTGCCATGACTGGCGGCCAGCACGTGGACGGTAGCATGACCGTAGAGCAGCTGGTCTACCAGCTTAAGGGTGAAGGCGTCAGGCGCATCGCCCTGGTCAGTGACCTGCCGGAAAAATACGGCCGTGATTTTCCCCGCTTCGAAGGTCTGAGCATCGATCACCGGGATCAATTTAATGCCATTCAGAAGTCCCTGCGGGAGCTGGATGGCACCACCGTGATTATCTACGAGCAAACCTGCGCCACGGAAAAGCGCCGTCGCCGTCGCCGGGGCTTGCTGGAAGACCCGGACAAGCGGGTATTTATCAACGAGCGCGTCTGTGAAGGTTGCGGCGACTGCGGTGTTAAATCCAATTGCCTGTCGGTGTTACCGAAAGAGACCGAGCTGGGCCGCAAGCGTATGATCGATCAGAGCGCCTGCAACAAGGACTACTCTTGCCTCAAGGGTTTCTGTCCCGCTTTTGTCACTGTCACCGGCGCCCGTATTCATAAGTCCCTGCCAGCGGTCGGCGATGTGGCCTTCCCGGAGATCAATGAGGGAAATACAGTGCCCCTGAACGGGGCTCTGGGCATTCTGCTAACCGGCGTCGGTGGCATGGGAGTGCTGACGGTGGGTTCCATCATCGGCATGGCCGCTCATATTGAAGGCAAGGGGGCCGCGGTGCTGGTTCAGACCGGGCTGGCGCAAAAGTTCGGCGCCGTGACCAGTCATGTGCGCATCGCACCAACCCAGGGTGAGATCTACGGTGCACGGGTGCCCCTGGGGCGTGGCGATTTATTGCTCGGTGCGGATCTGGTGGTGGCTTCCGGGGCTGACAGTTTGGCCCGGCTGGATGGCGGTAAGGCCTCGGCAGTCGTGAATAATCACGATTCGCCCACCGCCGATTTCACCCGCAATCCGGATGCGCCATTTCCCGAACAGGCCATGGAGCGAGCCATACTGGACACAGTAGGCGAAACCCGTGGGCACTTTATTGATGCCACCGCCCTTGGCCTGGCGCTGATGGGCGAAGCCCTGGCCGGCAATATGATTCTGCTGGGGTATGCATGGCAAAAGGGATTGTTGCCGGTGGGTCGGGGTGCGTTGGAGCAGGCCATACGCCTCAATGGCGTGGCGGTGGATGCCAATCTCGAAGCGTTTCTCTGGGGGCGGCGCTACGCCGAGATGCCGGAACGGGTGCTGGAAATCGCGGGCAATCAGGCGGCTGAGCCATCGTCTATGGATGCTGAGCCCAGGAACGCTGGAAGTAGCGAAGGGCTGGATGCGCTAATCGACTATCGCTACCGGGAACTGGTGGCTTATCAGAACAAGGCCTACGCGGAGCGCTATCTCGCTCTGGTAAACCGGGTTCGAGAGGCCGAAAGCGATCTCGGGGGTGATGCCGCCCAGACCCTGGCTCTGACCGAGGCCGTCGCGCGCAATTATTTCAAATTGCTGGCCTATAAAGACGAATATGAGGTGGCGCGTCTGTATACCGATGGGGAATTCAAGGAAGCCCTGGCCCGGCAATTTGACGGTGACTTACGCGTGCGCCTGCATCTGGCACCACCACTGCTGGCCCGCCGCGATCCCGACACCGGTCATTTGTTAAAGCGTGAATATGGCGCCTGGATATTGAAAGCCTTCGGTCTGGTGGCGAAATTCAAGTTCCTGCGCGGGCGAGCCCTGGATCCTTTCGGCCATACTGCCGAGCGACGCATGGAACGCCAGCTGATTGCTGACTATGAGGAGCAATTGGCACAGGTACTGGGCAGACTGGATACAGAGCGTCTCGAACTGGCCAGGGAGATAGTGAGCCTGCCACACTTTATTCGCGGTTATGGCCACGTCAAGGAAGCCAATGTACGCACTGTCCGTCGTCGCGCGGCCACATTGCTTGCGCAGTTTGATGGGGCTCAGGTTTCGCTGGTCAATATCCACGAGCCCGAAATGCAGGAAGAAGCCTGAATAAGAGGGGTTGTGGGCGGTATCCCGTAAGTGGTCCCAGGTTAAGAGCGAGTTTGAATGTCACTCTCCACGGTGACTGTTTCCGGCACTGGCAGGCGCAGGATATAGAGCGAGACGCTCAAGCCGATAAAGCCGAGTAAAACCGCCACTTGCCAATAAGGCACGATCACCATGGACAGGATCATGGTTAGCCAAAGTACCGTCAGCGTATAGTATTTGGCCCGTCGCGGTATGCCCCTGCCATCCAGATAATCGAGGATATAGCGGCTTAACACCGGGTGGGAGATCAGCCAGGTGTAGAAGCGGCGGGAACTGCGCACGTAGCAGGCCGCCGCCAGCAGGAGGAAAGGCGTGGTGGGCAGTATTGGCAGGGAAATTCCCGCCACACCCAATACCACGGCCATGGAGCCCACGATCAGCAGAATAACTCGAAGGCTAGAGCTTTGTATCCGACGGTCGTCCCCGCGGGTTTGTGTGTCTGTCATGTTATGTGCGAGCCGGTCGAATTCCTTCCCAATAAATGACAGTGATCTTAAATGTTTGTGCCCAGGGTTTTCCAGGGGCGTCCATAGTGGGTCACGTTTCGTTTTCGGTTCACCTGTTGGAATATAAATGGGTCACATTCGCATCGGGCCTGGCGAAGGTTGATCGGTATCAAAGGGGTTGATAAAGCTTTCTGACGG
The DNA here is from genome assembly GCA_003448675.1 of Porticoccaceae bacterium. Classification (GTDB taxonomy): domain Bacteria; phylum Pseudomonadota; class Gammaproteobacteria; order Pseudomonadales; family Porticoccaceae; genus HB2-32-21. Next base: position 12,267 of record DLXZ01000204.1, on the reverse strand, counting down.
GGGTGTTGTCGAGGCCCCCTACCCATTGCGCGTCTCTGTTGTGTTGCTATGCTGAAAGCAGAAGGCCAGATTCCCTGCCGCATTTATTCCGCTACCGGTAGTGAGTTAATTCTGGTTTTCAAGATTACTAATCATCAGGAGACCGTGTTAATGAAAAAAATCAAACATTTTTCTCGTAACTGGGGGGCGTAACAAGCCTGATCGGCTTGGAGTCAGTTTTAATCGTCTCGCACTCAAGGACCAAAAGTGGGCGAAGGTATGCGTTCGCCGCTTGCTTACAGCCATGACTGAAAACCACTACTTCGCCTACGGCTCCAACCTGTCTTCGTTACGCTTACTGGCCCGTATTCGCTCGGCTCGGGTCTTGACCACTGCCCGCCTGCACGCACACCGTCTCGCGTTTCATATGCCCAGCCAGGACGGGTCGGCCAAGTGTGATGCCCACTTTACCGGCGTCCCGGAGGATTTTGTCTGGGGTGTGGTGTATCGCATCGACCCGGTCGAGCGGGAAATACTGGACGGTTATGAGGGGCTTGGGGAGAGCTATGGTATCAAGGCCGTGGAGTTGGCCACGGAAAAGGATCGGGTTGTCAAAGCGTTTACCTATTACGCCCTGCGTACCGGCGCCCAGGTACCGCCCTATTGTTGGTATCGGGATCATGTTCTGCTGGGTGCTCGCGAGCATAGCCTGCCGCCTGAGTACATCACCCGACTGGAAGCCACGGCGTATATGGCCGATGGAGACAGTCAGCGGCGGATGGCTGAATTATCGATTTATGGGTGAAAGTTCGGGTTTTCCGCGTTCAGGTTTTCTGATTTCAAAATAGCGCTTAGCTGCTGCTTTAGTGCTCCACCAAGGCGAGGGACGGCACTCATGTCAGAGGCGGCGGTTAGCGCATCGATGTTGTCAATTTTCTTATTACCATCGCCGGAGGTTGACAACACTATGACGTGTTCCCTGTTTGCGGCGCGGGTCAGAAAAGCCGCGGCGGTGGGTTCGGGACGCCAGTATTCCCAGGTGTGGATAATCACCAGCGCCGTCCAGTCGGCTTCATTCACTGTCGCCAGCGCCGATACATCACGCACTTGAACGTGTACGGGTAGGTCGCTCAGGTAGGTCAGCAGCTCCGCCAGCACAGCGTCCTTGAAAGCACTGCCCTGGGTGGCGATCAGAACCCGTTGTGGGAGTTCGGGGTCGTTAAACTCATAGGAGGCGACTTGCTTCATGCCATAGTGGGCCCGATACCAAAGGGCTGCTATCAATAGTGATAGCAGCGCTACGGCGGTAATGAGGAGCAGTCCAGTGCGGCGCATTTGATTCTTGTGGCTGTCTGCAGACAGCCTTGGATTGTCTTATCGGTAACGCGGAGTCAAAATCGGGTGATTTTAGGCTCGGCAATGGTTCTCAGGTCGTCGGGAATCATCACCGCCTTGCGCTTTTCAAAGTCAAACAGGGTGCCGGTGGTTTCGACAGTGGCGATGTTGTCGCCGGTTGCCCCATTGAAGAACCAGTGGAAAAACTGCTGGGTTTTTGCCGCCATCCCGCGCAGGCCGCTTTTGGTGACTAGCGCTTCCCCGGCCCGGATCGGGTGATGATACTCAATATTGTATTCCAGCGCCGCGCTGCCCAGCCCGTGGTCCCGGCGATAGGCCGGGGTGAGGCCGTAGTGGCGCTGCAAATGGGTCACGGCATCGGAACAACGGGACATGAAAAAGCGCGGATGCAGGTTGCCGTGGATATCGCACTCCCAGGGTTCAATGGTCCCCCGTGCGGTATCAAACAGGCCAAGTGCGTCGGCAGTGGCCAGATCCCTGCGCGGTGGCTGGCTGAGGGACTGCTGGGGTCGCAGATTATCCGGTGGGTCTATCAATAAGCCGGCGGCGGCCTCCCTTGCCGTCTTCGGTAAGTGGGCCGCTTCTCCTGTATTGGTATCGACCAGCTCCAGATCGATGACAAAACGGGCGGCGATTACGTCCTGGTCGAGGTTGTGCATTTCACTAAAGGCGGTGAGCCCGCCTTCCGTGATGGCTAGAATGCCCGTCGACACAGTATAACTATCGCCATTACGCATTTCGCGCATATACAGCACCCGCTCGGCCCGATGGATGAGCGTCAGCTCGGGTCTGGCTTTCAGCCCTAGTAATGCTTCCAGTTGGCCAACGGTTTCCGCGGCGCGGGCCACGTAGTGCTGGACATTCATGTGCTCCATCACATCACATTCCCAGGCCTTGACATTGGCTCTGACGGTGGCGGTCATGGCGCCCATGGTTTATGCCTAGATGGGTTTGCAGTTGATGGTGATATTAAGACGATTGATCTGCCGGCCAGCGGCATAATGCACGGTTACCGTCTCACCGGGCTCTATTTTGCGGCTGGCGGTTTTACGCTGCTCGATACGGGGGTCAAAAGTGACCCGGCAGCTGGCTTTTTCCGTACTGGCGTTAGTCAGCGACAGCACCGAGGCATTCCCCACTTCAATGGTGGTAACCCGCTCGAAGATTTTAAGGCCGTGGAGCTTGCGCGTAATCTCCACCGGGTAGGTAGCCGCCAGGGTCTGCTGGCCGATCAGGGCCAGCACCACGAGGGCGAAAGCGCCACGGCATAGGATTTTCGATATCGCTGACATGTTCGAACCCCCGTCGTGCAGGTAGAATTTTATTTACCCTGGTAAACCGGCTCGCGTTTTTCCGCAAAGGCGCGGGGGCCTTCCGCCGCGTCATCGGTCTTGAATACCCGTTCCGCGATAACCGCCTCGGTACTGAAAGCCTCTCCCCAGCCCATGTTGTAGGTCAACAGCGCGGCTTCCTTGGCGGCCTGAACCGCGATTGGGCCATTGCTGCAAATAATTTTCGCGTACTTCTCGCATTCGGCCATAACCTGATCCGCGGGCACCACTTTGTTGATCAGACCAAACTGCACTGCCTCTTCGGCGGTGATCTGACGGCCAGTGAGCAGAATATCCATGGCATGGCAGTAGGGGATCTGGCGGGGCAGGCGTACATGGGAACCGCCGCCGGGGATGATGCCCCAGTGGACTTCCGGCAAGCCGAATTTGGCGTGGGGCGCGGCGATACGAATATCGGTGCCCTGAATGATTTCCGTACCGCCAGCCAGGCAGAAGCCATTAATGGCCGAGATGATGGGTTTGTTGATACCCGCGAAAAAGCGTTTGGTCGGATCGCTCATAAAGCGAGCGCCCTTGTCAGCGTCTTCCTTGAGTTTGGTGATGGTCAGTTTCAGATCCGCGCCAGCACAGAAGGATTGCTCACCAGCACCGGTCAGAATCAGTACTAACAGGTCGTTGTCGTTCTTGAAGTCTTCGCCGATACGGTCGATGTCTTCCATCATTTTCGGGGTAATGGAATTCATTTCGCTGGGGCGGTTAAAGGTCATGTAGGCGATTTTGCCTTTCTTTTCATAGAGAAGGTCGTTGTCGAGTCCGCTAATGCTCAAGGTTCTTTGCTCCATCGAGGTTTTGGTCGGGGCGAGACGATACAAGCATCGGGTGTCCCAAGGCAAATGCTGATTCGAGTGTTCATGTATTACGGCGTTAAAAACGCGTTATCCTTGCCGGCCAGAAAACTCAAGGGGAAGGTTTGTGAAAGACAAAACTGTATTGATAACCGGCGCGGGTTCGGGCATTGGCCGCCAATCGGCCTTACTGTTTGCCAGCGAAGGCGCCAGGGTGGTGGTGTCGGACATCAATGTGGAAGCGGGTGAAGGGACGGTTGAGCAGATCAAGACCGCTGGTGGCGAGGCGACCTTTATCGCCTGTGATGTATCCAAGGGCCCCCAGGTAGAGGCCCTGGTTCAGGGTGCGGTGGATGCCTATGGCCGTCTGGACGCTGCTTTCAATAATGCAGGTGTTGAGGGCGATACTCAGGCCACCACCATCACCTGCACCGAAGAGAATTTCGACCTCAATATCGCTGTCAACCTGAAGGGGGTCTGGTGGTGTATGAAATACGAGATTGAGCAATTTCTGCGTCAGGGCTCTTCGGGCGCTATCGTTAACACTTCTTCGCTGGCGGGCTTGAAAGGCGTACCTCGGGGCAACGCCTATGTGGCTGCCAAACACGGGGTTATCGGTATGACTAAATCCGCCGCCATGGAGTTTGCCAACAAGGATATCCGGGTCAACGCCGTGTGCCCCGGCGCCATTGAAACGCCCATGCTTGATCGCATCGTCCATGGCTCGGAAAAAGGGTATGAAACCATGCGCCGCATGGAGCCTGTCGGGCGTCTGGGCAAGCCGGGTGAAATCGCCGAGGCGGTGGTCTGGCTGTGTTCCGACAGGGCTTCGTTTGTCACCGGTCTGGCGATGTCAGTGGATGGCGGTGCTTTTGCCCGCTAAGTGTTTTGGAATTCGTTAATTTTATAGAGAACTTTTAACCGCAGACCCATGGTCTGAAATCAAATAGAGAGGAGTCAATTATGACTGGAACAGTTCAGGATAAAGTTGCGCTGGTCACAGGCGCCGCTGGCGGTATTGGTCGTTCCGCGGCGCAGATCTTTGCCCGTGAAGGAGCGAAGGTGGTGGTCTCGGATCTCCAGGAGGATAACGGCCAGGAGACTGTCGAGCTGATCAAGAAAGCCGGCGGTGATGCCGCCTTCATCCGCTGCGACGTGTCTAAAGCCCAGGAGGTTGAAAGTCTGGTCGCAAGAACCGTCGAGCTATATGGCCGTCTGGACTGTGCTTACAACAACGCTGGCGTCGAGGGTGACTGGACCCGCCTGCACGAGTGCTCCGAGGCTAACTTTGACTTTAACTATAGCGTCAACATGAAAGGTGTGTTTTTGTGTATCAAATACCAGGTCACTCAGTTTTTGGCTCAGAATAGCCCCGGCGCCATTGTCAGTACGGCCTCCATTGCTGGTCTCGTGGGTTCCAAAAACGCCGGTGCCTATGTGGCGGCCAAACACGGGGTGGTAGGTCTGACCAAGACCGCCGCCCTTGAATACGCTACCAAGGGCATTCGCGTGAATGCTGTCTGCCCTGGTGTGATTCGCACACCCATGCTCGAGCGGATGTTCGAGACCAACCCGAAAATGGAGGCGGCCATGCTTGGTTTTGAGCCCATTGGACGCTTTGGGGTGCCCACGGAAATCGGTGAAGCGGCAGTTTGGCTTTGCTCCGATCAGGCCTCTTTTGTGACCGGTCATGCCATGGTGGTGGATGGCGGGGCGACCGCCTGCTGAAGTTGCCTGGCCCAAGCCGTGTATAGCGCACGCGGCTCTGACAAACATAAAAGCCCTCTTCCATGGAGGGCTTTTTGTTGCCCGGAATGTTCGCCTGTGTGTTTTCTCAGTGCCTGGCTGAGGCCGCTGAGTCCGCTGCTGTTCAGCTATGCAATAGCCCCCGCTTATTACCAAATTGCGGTTGCAATTCCGGATTTCGAAAGGCTTAATGGATTACAGGTTAACGGCGGGTAACACTAACTGCCCTTTGGGTAACATTGTGGTTGCGGTTCTGATATCTTTGGTATCGGTTCTGATATAAGAGACAGTGTTCCCGCGCACAACCTGTTTACCAACTCACTCATTTAAAGAAGGAAAGGAGCATAGCGCTATGAGCAGCCTGGGCTTTGGATTGATTTCCGCAGACTCGCACATCGTCGAGCCTGCCGATTGTTACAGCAAATATATCGACCCCAAATATCGCGACCGCGCGCCGACCATTGAGCGCGATGACAAAGGCAATGATATTTATGTGATCCCCGGTATGGAGTCCACCATTCCCCTGGGTCTGGTGGCGGCAGCGGGATTAAGCGCCGAGGAACTGGCTGCCCGCAGTCAGGGTTGCACGTTTGATCAGCTTCACGAGAGTGGTCACAATGCAAAATTTCGTGTTGCCGATCAGGAGCGAGACGGCGTCGCTGCTGAGATTCTTTACCCCTCGGTGGGTATGGCGCTGTGTAACCATCCTGAATACGCATACAAAACCGCCTGTATGCATGCCTATAACGAGTGGTTGGCCAACTACATGAGCGATGCTCCCGATGGCCGTCTGTTTGGCCTGGGTCAGACCTCTGGCGAATCCGTTGAGCAGATGATCAAGGATTTCGAGGATTCCAAAAAGAAAGGTTTCGTTGGCATGATGATGCCTGGTGATCCCCAGCAGGAAGACTACGATCACCCTATGTACGATCCCCTTTGGGAATGCGCGGTAGAGCTGAACATGCCGCTGTCCTTCCACATTTTGACCTCCAGCCGCGGTGCGATTGGTTCTCTCAATCAGGTTCGCGGCAACAAAATTAACGGCTTTCTCGGAATTATCCGTAGCGTACAGGACGTGATGGGTGTGTTTGTTCTGGGTGGCGTCTTCGAGCGTCATCCCAAGCTGAAGTTCATCGCCGCCGAAGCCGACGCGGGCTGGCTGCCACACTATGCCTACCGTATGGACCATGCTTATGAGCGCCATGGTGTCTGGCTGGGTGGCGGTAAAAACCTGGAGAAGATGCCTAGCGAATACATCAATGATCACGTCTGGCTGACCTTCCAGGATGACTGGGTCGCCTTCAGAATGGCTGAAATGATGAACACCAAACGGCTGATGTGGGCCAACGATTTCCCGCATTCGGATTCAACCTGGCCCTGGTCCAAGGAGATCCTTGCCGAACATACATCTGGCCTGACGGAAGATCAGAAGAAAGACATTCTGCATGACAATGTCGCAACGCTCTATAAGCTGGCTGTTTAGTCACACATAAGTCCGACATTCAGCCGGCACCGCGACTTGATCGCAGTGCCGGCTGTTTTTTTCACTGGCGGAGTTTTGGAGGAAAAGGATGGCTTACGATATTAAAATCACCGGCGGCACCATTATGGATGGGACGGGTGCCAAGGGTTATGCCGGCGATGTCGGCATCAAGGACGGCAAGGTTGTCGCGCTGGGCAATGCGCCGGAAGACGCGGACAAGGTCATCGATGCGACCGGCAAGGTGGTGTGTCCGGGGTTTGTCGATATCCATACGCATTATGACGCGCAGGTCATGTGGGACCGTATGCTGACGATCTCCCCCTGGCATGGGGTGACGACGGTTGTTACCGGCAATTGCGGCTTTACCGTCGCGCCGACCCGTGACGCGCATCGCGATCTCATCATGCGCACGCTTGAGAATGTGGAAGGCATGAGCGTCGAGGCGCTGCGCTCCGGGCTTGGCGAGACCTGGCCGTTTGAGACCTTTCCGGAATATCTCGATGCGATTGAAAAGACCGGTACGGCCATCAATGTGGCGGCACTGATCGGGCATACCGCGGTGCGCATGTATGTGATGGGCGAGGAATCGACCGAACGTGAGGCGACAGACGAAGAAGTCGCGCAGATGAAGCGGATCGTCGCCGACGCGATCGAGGCCGGCGCGCTTGGGTTCGCGACATCCAAGGCGTTTACCCATGTCGGTTATGAAGGTCGCCCGGTACCAAGCCGGCTTGCAAGTTTTGATGAGATCCGTGAGATCGCCAGTGCGCTGGGCGAGGCGGGCAAGGGGATGATCCAGGCAACCGTTGGCGAAAATCTGTCCTTCAACGAGTTCGCCACGCTCTATCAGGACAACAAATGCAATGTCAGCTGGACCGCGC
>DLXZ01000204.1:3797-4646 GCA_003448675.1 Porticoccaceae bacterium | reverse complement strand
GCTTGCAAGCCGGCTTGCAAGCTTTGATGAGATCCGTGAGATCGCCAGCGCGCTGGGCGAGGCGGGCAAGGGGATGATCCAGGCAACCGTTGGCGAAAATCTGTCCTTCAACGAGTTCGCCACGCTCTATCAGGACAACAAGTGCAATGTCAGCTGGACCGCGCTGCTTGGCGGCGGTGGTCTTGGTTTCGGTTCGGCGATCGATCAGCTTAAACGGTCCGCCGAACTGGTGGAGCAGGGCAACAAGGTCTATCCGCAGGTGACCTGCCGGCCGCTCAACTTCGAGCTGCAACTCAAGGCGCCGTTCATTTTCGAAAGCAGCCCGGTCTTCAAACCGGTCTCCGAAGCGCCGACGGTTGAAGCCAAGATGGCGGTTTATGACAGTGCGGAATTCCGCGCAGCCTTCAAGGAAATGCTGAAGGCCGGATTGGGCGCAATCTGGCAGAATGCGGTTATTACCTACTGCCCGTCCGAGCCCGCGCTTGAAGAGCGGCTGGTTTACGAGGTGGCCGAAGAGCGCGGCGTTCATCCGGGCGATTTGAGCATCGATCTGTCCCTGCGTGACAAGCTTGAGGTGCGGTTCCGGATTCCGGTGGCGAACTCCAATGAGGATGAAGTTGAAACGCTGTTGACGGACCCGAACACCGTGCTCGGGCTTTCGGATGCCGGCGCCCATGCAAGTCAGCTTTGCGATGCCTGCTTCTCGACCCATCTGTTGAGCCGCTGGGTCCGCGAACGCAAGGCGATGTCGCTTGAGGAAGCTGTCCGCATGCTGACTTCACGGCCTGCGGAAGTGTTCGCGATCAAGGATCGTGGCCTGCTTGCTGAAGGTAAACCTGCCGACGTTGT
>DLXZ01000204.1:0-3590 GCA_003448675.1 Porticoccaceae bacterium | reverse complement strand
GTTGCCGAGGCTTACGGCATCGACGCGGTTGTGGTGAATGGCGTGTTGCTGCGTGAGGGTGATAAGGACATGATCGATATCAATGGCAATTTGCCCGGCAAGTTGCTGCGCAACGGTCAGGCAGCCTGACCGGCGGAAATGACCGGGCCTTTCGGCCCGGCCTGATATCGGGATTCTGATCATTTATGCCCGGGATTTAATTATCCCGGGCATTTTTTTTGGATGAGGATTTTTATGGACGATGAGCAGTTAATCATCTATATCCGGCAAAATTGACGGATAATTTATCAATATCGAATAATAAAACTTCTATTATGAAATAATATATGTGAATATGTAGGTGTATTATATGATTACGGGTGGACAGATGCGCGCGGCGCGCGCATTGCTTGGGATCGACCAGATGGCGCTTGCGAAACTGGCAGGGCTTTCCTTGCCGACGATTCAGCGGATGGAGGCAAGTCGCGGTCATGTACGCGGCACCGTGGAAAGTCTGACGAAGGTAGTTGCGGGGCTGGAACGTGCGGGGATTGAACTTATCAGTGAAAATACGACAAGCCATTCAGGTGGGCGCGGTGTCCGGCTTCGCGCCGATACGGCCGACGGTGAGAAGATCAATTGATGCGTAGACCGGGCTGTCGCGAAATAACAGGGTAGTCATGCAGCGATGACAATGCGGCGGATGCGCCCCGCGCGCAGTGAGCAAAGTAGACCGGCGGCGGCAAAGCCCGGCTTTGCAGCGCTTTTTACCCCCAAGCTTGTCACTGTGTTGCGTGAAGGTTATGGCTTGCGCCAATTCAGATCGGATGCCGTGGCCGGCCTGACGGTTGCGGTTGTGGCTCTGCCCCTGTCCATGGCGATAGCGATCGCCTCGGGGGTGACGCCGGCACAGGGGCTTTATACAGCGATTGTCGGCGGTTTTATTGTCTCCCTGCTGGGTGGCAGCCGGTTTCAGATCGGCGGTCCTGCGGGCGCATTCATCGTGCTTGTCGCGGCGACTGTACAGATGCACGGGGTCGACGGGCTGGTCCTCGCGACAATCATTTCGGGGGGGTTGCTGCTCGCTATCGGTTTCCTGCAGCTCGGCACCTTTATAAAATTCATCCCTTATCCGGTAACGGTGGGTTTTACTGCCGGGATCGCGGTAATCATTTTCGCCAGCCAGTTGAAGCCGCTTCTCGGGCTGACACTGGATGGCCCCGAGCCCGGACCGCTTGTCGAGAAGATTCCCATGCTCTGGCACGGCTTGCCGGGGTGGAGCGCCGCATCGTTCGGCCTTGCGCTGCTTACCATCAGCTGCATTCTGTTTCTCAAGGCGCGCTGGCCGCGTTGGCCGGCTATGCTGATCGCCATCGCACTTTCTTCCATCGTGGCAGCGCCGCTTGATTTTCAGGTCCCAACGATCGGGTCGGAATTTGGCGGTATACCGCCGTCACTGCCGCCTTTTGCTCTACCTGAATTCGGTTTGGAAAAAATTATTGCCGTGCTGCCGAACGCCATAGGTTTCGCGTTGCTTGGTGCGATCGAGTCTTTGCTGTCGGCTGTGGTCGCCGATGGCATGACAGGGCGGCGGCACCGTTCCAACTGCGAACTCGTTGGACAGGGGGTCGCCAATATCGCTTCCGGATTTGCCGGCGGCTTTTGTGTGACCGGCACGATCGCGCGCACGGCAACCAATGTACGTGCCGGTGCGCATGGGCCGGTGGCCGGCATGCTGCATGCGCTGTCGCTGCTTTTTTTCATGCTGATTGCAGCACCGCTTGCCGCCTTCATACCGCTGGCGAGCCTGGCGGGGGTGCTTGCGGTGGTTGCCTGGGATATGGTTGAAAAACATGCATTCGTCATGCTTCTGCGTGCGTCACGCGGCGACGCGCTTGTTCTGGTTTCAACATTCTTGCTGACAGTGTTCCGGGATCTGACCGAGGCGATCATTGTTGGATTTGCCTTGGGTTCAGTGCTGTTTATCTACCGCATGTCGAAGGAGATCGGGATCGAGACACATGCGCCCCTGGTTCTGTCTGATCGCGCCGATAATTCTGGCGACAAGCGGCCATCTTATGACGCTGGCGTGGTTGCGGATCCGGAAATCCTCGTTTACCGGATCTCGGGAGCGCTTTTCTTTGGTGCTTCGGCGGCGATCGGTGCGGTGCTTGATCGGATCGCTGATACCCATCGATTGCTTGTTATCGACCTTGATGCGGTGTCATTGATCGATTCGACTGCGGCTAATGTTATCTGCAATCTTGCCCAAAAGGCCGCCAATAGCAGTGTGGGTTGCGTATTGACAAGTGCCTCGCCGGCAGTGCGGCAGGCATTATCGGCCTATGGCGTGGCGCCGCCGCTTGTCAGCTATGCGGCCAGTGTTTCCGACGCTGTCCGCGATTATCGCGCGGACCGCTCTTCCGCCTTGTCGCAAGAAGTTCTCTCTTCCGAAGGCGTTTCCGGAGTGTGCCAGAAATAGGCGGGGTCGACTTCGCGCATCAGGCATGGCGGCGCGGCGCATTCGATCACCTGTTCGGCTTGGGCGGTGCCGGGTAACGCCTCGTCGTTATGTTTCATGACATCCTCCCTGATTTTGCAACGAGCCCCGCATGAACCGCATAAACTCTAGAACACGCGGCGATCTGACGCAAATCCGCAGCAGCCTGCGGATTGACCCTCATGCGTTGCGTTCGGATAATAGTCGTATCAAGGCGTGAAGCCATTTGCCAGGAAGGGGAGGCGCGTGTGAGGACATCACTGTTTTACTTGCCATCTGTCGGTAGCAAGAAGGAAATGGAAGAGGGGATGGTCGGCCTGCGGCCCGAGCTTTATCAGCAGATGCTGAAGGAGCTGAGCGAGCAGGCAAAACTCGCCGATGAGGCAGGCTACGATTCCATCAGCTTTACCGAACATCACTTCCATGTCGAAGGGTTCGAGATGTCGAACAATCCGATCCTTCTTGATTTGTTTGTTGGTATGCAGACGAAGAATATCCGGGTCGGTCAGCTCGGGATCGTGCTGCCTGCCAATAACCCGATCCGGGTGGCCGAGGATATTGCCATGCTTGACCATATGACGGGCGGGCGGGCCTGCGCTGGCTTTGCGCGCGGCTATCAGCGTCGCTGGGTCGATATCATGGCGCAGCAGACGCACGGGATTCACGGCGCGAGCCCGCATCAGCATGATGAGATCGATGCGGCCAATCGCGCCGCGTTCGAAGAATGCTTCACCATCATCAAGAAATGCTGGACCGAGGACCTGCTGAGCTATCAGGGCAAATACTGGAATGTCCCGCCCGGCGAAACGCCGTGGGATATCGACTTCACCAACAAATATGGCGCTGGTATTGAAAATGGTGTCGTGAAGCAGGTCGGCGTCGTGCCCAAGCCGCTGCAAAAACCGCATCCGGAAATCTTCCAGCCATTCGCCTCGTCTGAACGCAGCGTGCGCTGGTGCGCGGCGGAAGGGGCGACGGCGGTGTTGCCGCCATTGCACCCCAAGCTTGAGGAACGGCTGATCGATGCCTATCAGGAAGTGTCGGGCAAGCCGCGCGGGCAAGGGATCGGGATCCTGCGCGATATCGTGATTGCAGACAGCGACGAGGAGGC
>DLXZ01000126.1:412-14116 GCA_003448675.1 Porticoccaceae bacterium | reverse complement strand
ATATCTGTTGCGGCGTTTTAGTTCAGCAGCGAGTGGTTGAACATGAGTGGAACTCGCTATGTGCTGAGTCTCAATGGCGGCAGTTCATCGCTGAAATTTGCACTGTTTGCGGCGCACGGCAGCGTCAATCAGGAACCCATATTAAGCGGGCAGATCGGGCGCATTGGCGAGGCCAGCAGCGAGGCCCGACTGTTCCGTCAGGGTGCGCCAGTGAACGACACACTTTGCCCAGCAGCCATCACCGATCACGGTGCTGCGTTAAGGCAAATTTTAGCCTGGGTGGAATACGACTTTCTTGCGCCCGCAACGCGGCAAGCACTGACGGGCGTGGGGCATCGGGTGGTCCATGGCGGCACCCGCTATACCACCGCACAGGTCATTGACGAGGCGGTGATCAAAGGCGTCGAAGCCTGCACAGCACTGGCACCATTGCACAACCCGATTAACCTGGAACTTATTCGTAGCGTCCGTGAAGCGCTACCCACTGTCCCACAGGTGGCCGTGTTCGACACCGCATTTTTTCATGACTTGCCAGCGCATGCGGCTCAATATGCACTACCCGCTGAACTGGTTGCGCGCTTTGGCATTCGCCGCTTTGGCTTTCACGGTATTTCGCACCAGTACGTGTGTCGCCAGGCCAGCGAGCGGCTCGGACTGCCTGATCGCCCGGCGCGGCTGATCTCGCTACACCTGGGCAGTGGCAGCAGTATCGCGGCCGTGCGAGGCGAGCGCTGCGTCGACACTTCCATGGGCATGACGCCGCTGGAAGGATTAGTGATGGGCACTCGCTGTGGCGACATTGATCCCGGCGTTGCACTCTTCCTCGCACAAAAGAGCAAACTATCTGTCGAAAAGATCGATCACCTGCTAAACCATGAAAGCGGACTCAAAGGACTGTGCGGCAGCGCGGATATGCGCGAGGTTCGCAGCCGCGCAACGAATGGCGACGCGGATGCACAGCAGGCATTGGCGCTTTACCGGTATCGAATGACAAAATATATCGGCGCGTACTTTCTCGCCTTGGGAGGTGTTGATGCGCTGATCTTTACTGGCGGTATCGGCGAACACGATACCCGCTTGCGGGCCGAGGTGGTGGAGAGCCTGAGTCCATTGGGGATTCGGTTGGACGCTGCCAAGAATACGCAATCTGGCCAGGCTATGATCGAAATCCACAGCCCGGACAGCACGGCAAAAATACTGGTCATCCCCACCCGGGAAGAGTGGGAAATCGCTCGCCAATCCCTTGCCGCGCTAGATCAGAAAAACCAGTGACTCAATCCAAACCACAAGTCTATACCCTGGAGGGAAACCATGAGCAAGCAGCGATCAAAGGAAGCAGCCAAAAACCCTCTGGATGCCGAGGCTCTGCAACAGATCGATGCCTACTGGCGCGCGGCCAACTACCTGTCGGTGGGGCAGATTTACCTGCTCGATAATCCGCTTCTGCGCGAGCCGCTGAAAAAGGAACATGTGAAGCCGCGCTTACTCGGGCACTGGGGCACGACACCGGGATTAAACTTCATCTACGCCCACTGCAATCGCGTGATCAAGGCCCACGCACTGAATATGATCTACATCGCCGGCCCCGGTCATGGCGGGCCCGGCCTGGTCGCCAACACCTGGCTGGAAGGCAGTTACAGCGAGTTCTACCCCAATCTGAGTGAAGATGCCGAAGGCATGGAAAAGCTGTTTCGGCAGTTCTCCTTTCCCGGCGGTGTCGGCAGCCACGTGACTGCCGAAACGCCTGGATCCATTCACGAAGGAGGAGAGCTGGGTTATGCGCTGTCCCATGCCTATGGAGCGGTATTCGATAACCCCGAGTTGATTGCCTGTTGCGTGGTCGGCGATGGTGAGGCAGAAACCGGCCCTCTGGCCACTGCCTGGCATTCCAATAAATTTCTCAACCCCGCCCGCGATGGTGCCGTTATCCCGATTCTGCACCTCAACGGCTACAAAATCGCCAACCCCACCCTGTTAGCCCGACTGCCTGGCGACGAACTCGAAAGCCTGTTTATCGGCTACGGTTATCGCCCCTATTTTGTCGAGGGCTCGGAACCCGAAGCCATGCATCAACGCATGGCGGCAATAATGGATCAGGTCATCAGCGACATCCAGGCGATTCAGTCGGCAGCGCGATCCAGCTCCGAGGCGCCGGTAGAAAGGCCGCGCTGGCCGATGATCGTGCTGCGCAGCCCCAAGGGCTGGACCGGACCGAAAGAAGTTGACGGCAAGAAAAGCGAAGATTACTGGCGTTCGCACCAGGTGCCCTTTTCAGACGTCCACAACAATCCCAAACATCTCACCCTGCTTGAAGACTGGCTGCTCAGCTACCGCCCGCAAGAACTGTTTGATGACAACGGACAACTGATCCCGTCGCTCAAGTCCCTCGTACCGAAGGGCCCTCTACGTATGGGTGCTAATCCCCACGCCAACGGTGGCCAACTGCTGCGGGAACTGAAGCTGCCCGACTACCGGGACTACGCAGTCGCCGTCGATCATCCCGGTCAAACCGAAGCGGAATCAACCCGCGTGATGGGCACCTATCTACGGGATGTGATGCTGGAAAATATGGCGCACCGGAATTTTCGCGTGATGGGGCCTGACGAAACCGCATCCAACCGCCTCGGCGCCCTGTTCGAGGTGACCGGGCGCAGCTGGATGGCCGAACGCTTACCGGAGGATGAGCACCTCGCGGCCGATGGCCGGGTGATGGAGATACTTTCCGAACATACCTGCCAGGGCTGGCTGGAAGGCTATTTGTTGACCGGTCGTCACGGACTGTTTTCCTGCTACGAGGCCTTTATCCACATCGTCGATTCCATGTTTAACCAACATGCCAAATGGCTAAAAGTCAGCAAGGAAATCCCCTGGCGGCGGCCTATTGCTTCGCTGAACTATTTGCTGACATCCCATGTCTGGCGCCAGGATCACAACGGTTTTTCTCACCAGGATCCCGGCTTTATCGATCTCGCAGTCAACAAAAAAGCCAGTATTATTCGCGTCTACCTGGCCCCCGATGCCAACACCCTGCTATATATCACCGACAAATGCCTGCGCTCACGGGACTTTATAAATATCATCGTCGCCGGCAAACAACATCAGCCCCAATGGCTGGATATGGATGCCGCCATTAAACACTGCAGCGCTGGTATCGGACTCTGGGAGTGGGCCAGCAACGACCAGGATGGCGACCCGGATGTGGTGATGGCCTGCGCCGGCGATGTCCCCACGATGGAAACCCTGGCGGCAGTAGACCTGCTCAGGCAGCACGCGCCGCAAATCAAGGTGCGGGTGGTCAACGTAGTGGATTTAATGACACTGCAACCGGAGGAAGAACACCCCCATGGTATCAGTGACAAAGATTTTGACACCCTGTTTACCACCGATAAGCCGATCGTCTTCGCCTTTCACGGCTACCCCTATCTGATCCACCGCCTCTGTTACCGCCGCACCAACCACAAAAACCTGCACGTGCGCGGCTACAAAGAGGAAGGCACCACCACCACGCCGTTCGACATGGCGGTGCGCAACGACCTCGATCGCTTTCACCTGGTCAGTGATGTAATCGACCGGGTGCCACAGCTGGGCTCGCGTGCAGCGCACTTGAAGCAGCTCATGCACAACAAATTGATTGAGCACAAGCAATACATTATTCATCATGGGGAAGACATGCCCGAAATTCGTCACTGGAAGTGGCCCTACGCAGACATCAATACAAAATGTTGATTATTCAGGTGTGCACCACCAGCAATACGACCTTAATCGGTGCGCGGTTTGCCGACGATCGTGGTTGTCGGCACACCGCATTCGATAACCACTGCCATTTAGCGAGGAATTAATGGCCACAATCACTTTTTATGGCGCCATTGATGGCGTCACCGGCTCTGCTTACTTACTCACTACCGAATACAGCCGCATCCTGCTGGACTGCGGCTTGTTTCAGGGCGGCCGGGAAGTCGAGCAGGAAAATCTGAAACCCTTTCCTTTCGCGGCAAATGACATCGACGCCGTGGTCCTCTCCCACGCCCATCTCGATCACTCTGGCCGCTTGCCCTTGTTAAAAAAGCAGGGTTTCGCGGGTTCGATTTATACCACCTGGGCCAGTTTCGATCTGCTGGAAGTGCTGCTTAAGGATGCCGCTTCCCTGCAATTACGTGATGTGGAGTGGGAAAACAAGCGGCGACGCAGAGCCGGGCGCGAAGAAATACAACCCCTATATACTCTCGCTGATGTGGAAGAAACCCTGGCGCTCGGATCTTGCGTCAATTACCACCAACGTATTTCTGTCTCCGATGACGTCGAAATACGTTTTCTGGACGCGGGCCACATATTAGGCTCAGCCATCGTCGAAGTGTTTATCAAGGAAGGGAGCCAGGAGAAAAAGCTGGTATTTTCCGGCGATTTGGGCAATAGCTCCGCCGCGTTGCTAAAGGATCCCGAGGCCGTCGAGCGCGCCGACATCCTATTGCTGGAATCCACCTATGGCGACCGGGATCACCGGCCCATGGATGAAACCCTCGCCGAGTTTGAGGAAATTATCACCGACGCATCGAGCAACGGCGGCAATATCCTGATTCCTTCGTTCGCGGTCGGTCGGACCCAGGAAATCATCTTTCGTTTGGGCGAGTTGTATCAGCAGGGCAAACTACACCACCAGGCGGTGTATCTTGACAGCCCCATGGCCATTGCCGTCACCGAGATCTACCACCGTTATCAGGACGCCTATAACGAAGAAGACAGGGCGGCGATGAAGCAGGCAAACAAGAAACGGAGTTTGCACAGTTTCCTGCCCGTATTGCGTTACGCCACCTCAACCGAGGAATCCATGGCGTTAAATAGAATCGAAAGCGGCGCCATCATCATCGCCGGCAGCGGTATGTGTAATGGTGGACGCATTCGCCACCATCTGAAGCACAATATCTGGCGCAAGCGCTCTCATGTGGTGATCGTCGGTTATCAGGCCTATGGCACTCCGGGTCGTGCTCTGGTGGATGGCGCAAAAACCTTCAAAATGGGCGGCGAAGAAATCACCGTCGCCGCCAAAATTCACACCTTGGGCGGATTTTCTGCCCACGCAGGTCAGTCCCAATTAATGACATGGGCCAACCAGTTTAAGGAGCCTCGCCCCACTGCTTGTCTGGTCCACGGCGAGGAGAATGCCAAGCGCAAATTACAGCAGAGACTGGATCATAGTGCCTGGCGGTGCAGGATACCGGCACTCGGCGAAGCCATTGATTTTTAAGTCATATAAAACAGCGAATCATATCGAGAAAAAGAAGCCATGACCGCCAAACGAAATAACAACAACCTCTTCCCAAGTGCTGAAGAGGACGCGTTACACGCCGCGGGCAGTGAGTTACGCAGTCAAAGCAGGTCCTACAAACTCGCTTACACCGACGAAGATTTTCTGCTTAAGGATGAACTGCGGGCAGTGCGCCTTCAACTTGAATGGTTAAAACCGGATATTCTTCAGACCGAACAAAACATCAACGCTACCGTCGTCCTATTTGGCGGCGCCCGGTTTACCGAGCGAAGCAGCGCGGAAAGTACGCTGAAAGAAATCCGCGTGGCGCTCGACAAAAACCCGGCTGATCCCGCCCTGAAAAGGGAGTACCGGGTAGCCGAGCGTATCGTTCAAAACAGCCGTTTTTATGAAGAAGCCCGAAACCTGGCCCGTCTCATTGTCGAAGGCACCGCAAGCCTACCGGAAGGGAGTTACTCTGTGGTTACCGGCGGCGGCCCCGGATTAATGGAGGCCGCCAACCGCGGGGCACAGGAGGCCGGGGGTAAGAGTATCGGCCTTAATATCGTTTTGCCCCGGGAACAACGACCCAACCCGTACATCACGGAGCAACTGTGCTTCCAGTTTCATTACTTCGCAATCCGCAAAATGCATTTTCTCAAGCGCGCCAGAGCGCTGGTCGCCTGCCCCGGCGGATTTGGCACACTGGACGAACTGTTCGAAACCTTAACGCTTATTCAGACTGGAAAAGTGAAGCCGATGCCAGTGATCCTGCTGGGGCGGGAGTACTGGTCAAAAGCCATCAACTTTGAACACTTTGTCGCCGAGGGAGCAATAGACGCCGATGACCTGTCGCTGTTTACCTTGGTTGATTCGGCGCAGGAAGCCTGGGAAACCCTGGATAAGCACTGGAAACAGGGGGCCTAGTCGCTCTCGAATCGAGATTCAAAAGGCGACCCGGATTCGTACGCCGCCCTCGGATTTTCAAGCCACTAAACAGCTGGCCCTGCTAAGGAGTATTTCATGTATCTGGATCCAATGATGCCCCGTCTGGTCGCCGCCATCCTGGTGGTTTTGCTGCTGGGGCTGTCATTGCGGGCCATTCGGCAACCCTATGTCTTCGGCTATCTGCTTGCGGGAATTCTGCTCGGACCCCATGGTATCGCGCTGCTTGAAGATGAGCAGATACTGATGCGCTTGGGTTCGGCCGGTGTGGTGTTGCTGCTGTTTTTCGTAGGCATGGAAGTATCGCCAAATCAATTAATAGAGCGATGGAGAGTCGCCGTTATCGGCACTTTTTTACAGATAATAATCAGTGTTGCTTGTGTCTGGCCCATCGGCATTTACCTGGACTGGGCCCCTGAGCGCATCCTACTGATCGGTTTCGTCATCAGTATGAGTAGTACTGCGATCTTATCCAAGCTACTCAAGGATGAGCATATGTCCAACACCAGCATTGGACAAAATGTTCTTTTGATTTCACTCGCGCAAGATCTCGCGGTCATACCGATGATTATCGTCCTGTCCCTATTGGTGGGCCAGACGATGCACGCGGACACGGGAAACATTTGGCTGCAAATCGCCGGAGCCGTGTCGATGTTACTGCTGGTAGCCTATATTTCCGTCAAAAAAACCCTGCATTTACCCTTGAAAAAGCTGCTGCGAAACGATCGGGAAATGCAGCTTTTTGCCGCATTGACCCTCTGCCTGGGCCTTTCGCTTCTTACCGGTTTGCTTGGACTCTCCACCGCGTTGGGAGCATTCTTCGCTGGCATGATCATTCGAGCAGCGAGGGAAACACATTGGGTGTCGAGGAGCCTGGAGTCTTTTCGAATCATCTTTGTGGCACTGTTTTTTGTCTCTATCGGCATGTTGATCAATTTGCGCTTTATCGCCGATCAATGGCTGATAATCATCACACTGGTATTACTGGCAATGCTAACCAATACCTTTATCAACGCCGCAATCCTGAGGTCACTCGGAGAAACCTGGCGCGACAGCATGTATGCGGGCACGCTCCTTTCCCAGATCGGCGAATTCAGCTTCGTACTGGCTGCGGTCGGCATACAAGCCCATATCATCACCGAGTATGGCTACCAACTCACCGTCGCGGTAATCGCCATTACGCTCCTGATCAGCCCATCATGGATTATCGTGACAAAACACATGCTAAAAATCCCGTCGACCCGGCGGGATTTCCCCACAACCAGGACCTAGATCACATCGGTATTACTGTCCTTAAGTAAGCCAAGCAACCAGTAAACCACACCGAGAACCAGTGCGATTGCACCGTATGCCAGGATAACGTTAACGTCCTGCGCCTTGGCGTCAAAGACCAGAAATTTTCTGGCCAAGGCGATGATCCCAATCAAGACAATGATTTTTGCCTGCACCACCAACCCCCTCCCTTCAAGGGCCGCCTTGATCGACTTGCCAAACTCGACAGCAATGAGCAAGGTGAGGAGCATACCGAAAGTCGCCTGAAAATCGATATAGCGGGTATTGCCCCTGCCTTGCTGCATCAGTAATTGATACGTGTTCTCCGCGAAACGCCATAATGCGACCGTGATAACGACCATCAGTATTACGTTGACCAGCAACATAATCCAACGCTCAAAATGTTCCATAAGCTGAAAAAGGCGCATGGCAATTGAAGGATCATTGTTATGTTCCTGGTTAAGTTGTCTGGTTTCCGGCTTTTCCACCTCTATCTCCCATGTCCCATCTTACGAACCGCCTGACCTAACTTATGTTGCGTTTAAAGCAGGATGCCGGTCAATCATACTTACGAACAGCAGGGGCATAGAATACAACAACACCCAGGGCTTATAAGAATTTACTGAAACAGTGTAATACTCTCAGCAGTTAGCACGATGCTGTTTTACTTATAAAGAAAAACTGGTTTTAACCGAGAAACTGCCACCAACCTTTTTGCTCAGGAGGCATCAGGAGGAAGAAAAAGTAGGTCCCAGCATCTTGCGGGGATCGACCAGCTCATCAAAGCGCTTTTCATCAAGATAGCCCAGCTCCAAAACCGCCTCTTTGAGGGATATATTTTTCTCCCAGGCCAGCTTGGCCACTTTTGTCGCACTGTCGTAACCAATAACCGGATTGAGTGCAGTCACCAACATCAGAGAGCGCTCGGTATTGGCAGCAAGCTGTGTTTCGTTCACTTGAATACCGGAAACACAGTTTTTGCGAAAACTTTCCATGCTGTCTGCCAACAAGCGCATGGATTGAAGGACGTTAAACAAAATCACCGGTTTAAAAACGTTGAGCTCAAACTGCCCCTGCGAGCCGGCAAAGCCAACACTGGCGTCGTTACCAATCACCTGCGCAACCACCATCGTGAGTGCCTCGATTTGGGTTGGATTGACCTTGCCGGGCATAATCGAGCTACCCGGCTCGTTGGCCGGCAATTGCAGCTCGTTTAGTCCGCACCGCGGGCCGCTTGCCAACCAGCGTATATCGTTGCCAATTTTGTTCAACGCCAGGGCCAACCCACGCAAGCAACCATGAAAGTTCACCAGTTGGTCGTGGCATGCGAGCGCCATAAACCGATTGGCAGCCGGTTCAAATGGCAAGCCAGTCAAGCGGCTAACCTGCTCGCATACACTTGCAGCCCAGGCAGGATGCGTATTCAACCCGGTGCCGACGGCGGTACCGCCCAGAGCAAGCGCGTACAGACTGCTCTGCGCGTGCTCCAGCTGCTGTTCCGCATAGCTTAGTTGGCTAACGTAAGCACTGAACTCCTGGCCGAGCGTTATTGGTGCCGCGTCCATGAGGTGGGTGCGGCCCACCTTAATATGTGCCGCGAATTCGTCCACTTTTTCTTGAAGCGTAGCCCGCAGATGCCGCAAGGCCGGCAGCAACTGATGTTGGCAACGCTGCACTACGGCAACGTGCATCACACTTGGAAAGACGTCATTGGAAGACTGAGAACAATTGACATGGTCATTGGGATGAACGGGCTGCTTTTGGCCGCGCTGCTGGCCGGCAATTTCATTGGCTCGGTTTGCAATCACCTCATTGAGGTTCATGTTTGTTTGGGTACCACTACCCGTTTGCCAAACCACGAGAGGAAATTGTTCCGCATGTTGGCCAGCAATGATTTCATCACAAGCCTTGTCAATGAATGAAAACTGAGACGTCGGCAGCAGTTCTAGTTCGTGGTTAGCGCGCGCCGCCGCCTTCTTCACCAAGGCAAAAACCTGAATAAAGTCGTCAGGAAAACGTTCACCGCCAATTTTAAAATAGTTTAATGAGCGCTGCGTTTGTGCGCCCCACAAGGCTTCCGTAGCGACGTCGACGCTGCCCAGACTATCGTGCTCTTTTCGGCTGCTCATGAATTTCCTGAGTTCCCATAGATAGCGTGCTAAGCCGAGCTACTTTCCCCCAGACCCTCAAGCACGAAATTTAAAATGCCGCCACTTTGAAAATAGTCCAGTTCGATTTCGGTATCGATTCGACATAATAGTTCAGTTTGCAGCTGCTCACCGCTTGCTTTTAGCAGGCTCAGGCGGACTTCGCATCCCGGCTCTAAAGCACTTAGGCCTGTAATATCGATGATTTCAGTTCCGTCGATACCCAAACTTCGTCGACTGTCATTCTTTATAAACTGCAGAGGCAGCACCCCCATACCGATAAGGTTTGAACGGTGAATGCGTTCAAAACTTTCCGCAATAACGGCCTTGATGCCTAAAAGTCGCGTGCCCTTGGCAGCCCAGTCTCTGCTGGAACCGGTACCATATTCTTTACCGGCGATCACGACAAGCGGGGTATGCGCTTGCTGATAGCGCATCGCTGCATCATAGATTGGCATCTGCTCCCCATCCGGCAATAAGCGCGTGACGCCGCCTTCTACACCAGGCACCATTTCATTTCTGATGCGCACATTAGCGAATGTTCCACGCATCATCACTTCGTGGTTACCACGACGTGATCCGTATGAATTGAAGTCTTTTTGCTCGACGCCTTGTTGTTGCAAATAGCCGCCGGCTGGGCTGTTCAAGGCAATCGATCCGGCAGGCGAAATATGGTCGGTCGTAACCGAGTCACCTAACACAGCGATAATTCTCGCACTGCGGATATCCGCTGGTTTAGGATGCTCCGTACTGAAAAATGGCGGACATTGGATATAGGTTGAGTCTGCATTCCAACTGTACGTTTTTTCTTTCGATACGGTCATTTGCTGCCAGGCTGCATCGCCACTAAAGACATTGGCATATTGCTTCTGAAACATGGATTCCTGGACAACGCGCATTGCTTTGCTGAGTTCGTCATTGCTAGGCCAGAGATCTTTCAGGAAAACTGGCTTGCCTTCCTGATCTTCTGTAATGGCCTCGCAGCTCATGTCGATACAAGTGGTGCCGGCAAGTGCAAACAGCACCACCAAAGGCGGAGACGCCAGCCAGTTGCCGCGGACCTTCGGGTGAATGCGCCCCTCGAAGTTACGGTTGCCACTCAGTACGGAACAGACACTCAGGTCACCGGCATCGATGGCATCTTCAATGGCCGGGTGTAAAGGCCCCGAGTTGCCAATACACGTGGTACAACCGTAGCCGACCAAATTAAAACCGAGCTGATCAAGGTGGCTTTGTAGACCCGCTTCGCGCAAATAATCCGTGACGACCTTGGAACCAGGCGCCAATGAGGTTTTCACCCAGGGCTTACGATTTAACCCAAGTGCGGTTGCTTTCTTTGCAATCAGACCCGCCGCTAACATGACCGCTGGGTTCGAAGTATTGGTGCAGGAGGTAATTGCAGCGATCACCACATCGCCATCCCGTAATTGGTAATGCTCTCCTGTCACCTGGATCGCAGCTGTTCGATTCTGCCGCCCCCTCAGAGCCAGCATTTGTTCGATACTTTGGGGCAAGTCATTTAACGCCACCCGATCCTGAGGGCGTCGGGGACCAGCAACACAAGGAACCACCTCATTAAGATCCAGCACCAAGGTGCTGTCGTAAACGGGTTCGGAGGAACTGCTATCACGCCAAATGCCCTGTTCTTTGGCGTAGTGTTCGACCAACATGATGCTGTCTTCTTCACGACCACTGAGGCGCAGATAGTTCAGAGTCTCTTGATCGATGGTGAAAAATCCGCAGGTAGCACCATACTCTGGGGCCATATTCGCAATCGTTGCACGATCCGCCAGCGGTAGAAAGTCGAGACCGCTGCCAAAAAATTCGACAAATTTTCCGACAACGCCGTGTTGACGCAGCTTTTCCACGACGGTTAACACCAAATCAGTGGCGGTAACGCCCTCCTTGAGCCGCCCCGTTAGTTTAAAGCCCACTACCTCAGGAATCAGCATCGTGACCGCTTGGCCCAACATGGCTGCTTCGGCTTCTATCCCGCCGACACCCCACCCCAGCACACCCAGTGCATTGATCATAGTGGTATGACTATCGGTGCCCACCAGGGTATCCGGATAGGCATAAAGCTGTCCGTCATACTCACTCACCCATACGGATTTGGCCAAGTATTCTAGATTTACCTGGTGGCAGATTCCGGTGCCCGGCGGTACCACCCGGAAATTATCAAATGCAGTCTGCCCCCAGCGCAGAAACTGGTAACGCTCCGCATTGCGGAGCATTTCAATTCTTACGTTTTGTTCATAGGCGTCAGGTTCGGCGTAACGATCAACCATGACAGAGTGATCGATCACCAAATCAACAGGCGTGAGCGGATTAATTAAAGAGGGATCCCTCCCCTGGCGAGTCAAGGCATCACGCATCGCCGCCAGGTCGACGATTGCCGGCACGCCGGTAAAATCCTGCATCAGGACTCGAGAGGGGCGAAAGGCAATCTCTTGCTCGCTGCCACGATGTTGCTGCCAGTTGCCCAAGGTCTCTATGGCCTGACGAGCGTGTTCAGTACCATCATCGCCTCGCAGGATATTTTCCAGCAAAATTTTCAAGCTATAGGGCAGTTCGGCAATGCCGGAAAAGCCCTGCTGTTCCAGGCTTTTTAAGCTCCAATACTGGTAGGCTTTACCGTTGACGCTGAGGGTCTTGCGAATTTGGTAGCGGTCATCTGATATTTTCATCACCAGTTTACTCCTTTATTACACCTGCTAAACGCTTTTTCCCGTCGATTGAAAAACCATCGTGAGCATTGGCCACCGGTAAGCAGCCAACTCCCTGGCGAGAACAGGCCCCACGACTTTAATAGCCTTATACAGTATCAAACGCACGCTTACTGGGTTAAAGCACACCAATGCCCCCTGTCCGCACATGACGGTACCGCCAGGCTTGCGTAGCGCGTACGCCTCCTGCAGTGAACACTGCTTCTCAGAATTATTACGCAAGCTAACCCACTGTAGTAGTATCCGAAAGTTTACCGGTAACGGTAGGCCAACCCTAGCGCGGCAAACCCAAAACCAGATTGCTAAATTGACTAGGTTAGACATCTCCAAAACACCCAAATAAAACCATTGATCAATGAGTAATGGATAATATCCTCAATAATTTTGTCGTCCTGTTCAGTGTCGTCGACCCCGTAGGCGTAGCCTGGCTGTTCGCCGCCATGACTCAAGGTGTCAGCCGTCAAGTCCAACGTAAAATGGCGATCCGCGCAACACTGTATGCCAGTGGCATATTATTGCTATTTCTCTTCTCGGGCACTTTTTTACTGGAATGGTTCGGCATCTCCATTTCGGCATTTCGCATTGCCGGTGGCGCGCTACTGTTTTTGGTGTCAATCGATATGATTTTCGCCCGCCAGTCCGGCCTGCGCTCCACCACCACGACGGAACAGGATGAAGCCATACACAAACAGGATGTTTCAGTTTTTCCACTCGCGTTTCCACTGCTAGCGGGGCCGGGAGCCATCACCACATTATTTTTATTCGTGTCCTCCAGCACCGTCAGTCCACTGCCATGGGACATCCTGTTAGTCCTTGTGGCCGTGCTTTTAACAACATTAATAGCGCTACTTTACGCACCTATCTTGACAAGATCATTAGGGGAAACAGGCGCCAACGTCGTCAGTCGTTTGCTGGGGCTGCTTTTGGCAGCTCTGGCTGTTCAGTTTATGGTCGATGGTATCAAAGCTTCTTTTTTGACCTAACAATCAGGCCAGTGTGGCGTCGCCAATACGGCATCGGGACTATCATATATCCAGTTTATCATTAACCCTGGATATCCGGCGCACGAAACCCACTTATTTATGTTTCCAGATACGCGATAGCCCTTCGCTATAAGCGTAGAATGACACATTCAACCAGTCGGATTGCTAACCGCTTTGTCGAAGCCCTATCATCCATACACGCGCCAGAGGACCTCATGCGTCGCTGTCGCGGCAATCTTGTTACTCGTTTTATCCGCTCAAAGCACAGCGCAAGTGGTTGTCAGCGGCTTGACACCAACGCAGGAATCCAATGTCCGGGCGCTACTGCCGCTGGCCAGCGCCAGCTGCGAAACCGGGCAGTGGCGCGTCAAACGGCTGTTTCGCGATGC
>DLXZ01000126.1:0-187 GCA_003448675.1 Porticoccaceae bacterium | reverse complement strand
TCAAACGGCTGTTTCGCGATGCCGACGCCAGCGTAATCGAGGCGCTTGAAGCACTCGGATATTACAACGTCAGGGTCGCCAAGAAACTGCATTGGGAAAAGGCCTGCTGGCGCGCGGAATTTACCGTCGACCCCGGCCAACCCGTCCGCCTGAGAACAGTGGACTTTGAACTTTTCGGCCCCGCCAC
>DLXZ01000021.1:10490-10679 GCA_003448675.1 Porticoccaceae bacterium | reverse complement strand
CCCGCCCGCAAACCTGGCGAGCGACGTACATGGCAGCACCTTCAAGGCGCGGCTCAGGCACTGGCGCTGGTCACGGCTGCCCGGGCCCACCCGGGCATTACCCTGATTCTGAGCGCATCGGCAAAATCCGCAGCCACCCTGGCTAACGAATGCGTGTTTTTTCGCGGCGAAACCGAAGCGGAGGCCGAG
>DLXZ01000021.1:1701-10211 GCA_003448675.1 Porticoccaceae bacterium | reverse complement strand
TTTCCGGACTGGGAGACACTGCCCTACGATTTGTTCTCACCCCATGAGGATATTATTTCCGAGCGTCTGGCGACACTCTACCGCCTGCCCAGGCTCGAACGGGGAATTGTCATCGTTCCGGTCACCACCGCCATGCACCGCCTGGCGCCACCGGCTTTCATCGCCGGCAACAGTTTTGTATACCGCACCGGCGACACCGTCGATATTAGCGCCCTGCGCCGGCAATTGCAGCTGGCCGGCTATCATAATGTCGATACAGTGCGCGAACACGGGGAATACGCGGTGCGTGGCGCCCTGATAGATGTCTACCCCATGGGCGCCAGTCTGCCGGTGCGCATTGACCTGTTTGGCGACGAGATAGAAACCCTGCGACGCTTTGACCCCGAAAGCCAGCTCAGCACCGAAAAAATCCCTGCCATTGAACTGCTGCCCGGTCGGGAATTCCCCCATAGCGATGCTGGCATCAAGCATTTTCTAGACAACTGGCACGATGAGTTCGATGTCGACCCCAGCGCCTGTACGGTATATCAAGATGTTAAGGCGGGCCTGCTGCCGGGGGGCATCGAGTACTACCTGCCGCTGTTTTTCGAACATTGCGCCAGCCTGTTCGATTATCTGCCCGATGAAACCCTGGTATTCACCGAGGCCAACATCAACGAAGCGGTTCAGCATTTCTGGCATGAGGTCAATGAGCGTTATAGCGAGTACGGTGTCGACCCCCGCCGTCCGCTGCTAAAACCAGCGCGGGTATTTATGCCGGTGGAAGAATGGTTCAGCGCCCTGGGCGCCCTGCCGCGCACGGATTTCGACAGCAGCGGTGAAACGCCCGCCACCGAATCCCACTGCTTCCACAGCATGAAACTGCCAGACGTCAGCATCGACGCCAAGGCCCAGCAACCCCTGGCCAATATCGAAGACTATCTTCTTAAAAACGACGGCAAGGTACTGTTGTGCGCCGAGTCCGCCGGCCGGCGCGAAGTGCTGCTGGAACTGTTGGCCAGCATCGACATCGTTCCCGAAGTGCTGTCGGGCTGGTCCGATTTTGTCGGTGCGGATAAGGGCCTGTATATCTGTGTTTATCCCCTGGAACGTGGTCTGGCTATTCCTGGGTTGGGAATCAGCCTGATCAGCGAAACCGAACTGTTCGGCCAGCAAATTATGCAACGCCGGCGGCGCCAGCGCGGCTACGACAGCGGCGAGCAAATCATCAAGAGCCTGACCGAGTTGCAACTGGGCGCGGCTGTTGTGCACATCGATCACGGCGTCGGTCGCTATCAGGGCTTGAAAATCTTCGAGGTTGACAGTGAACCCCAGGAATTTCTGAGCCTCAGCTACGCCGACGATGCCAAGCTCTACGTGCCGGTCGCCAACCTGCACCTGATCAGCCGCTACAGTAGTGGCGACGACGAACACGCACCACTGCATCGACTGGGTAGCGACCAGTGGCAAAAAGCCAGGGACAAAGCCGCCCGACAGATTCGCGATACCGCCGCCGAGTTGCTCGGCATCTACGCCGAGCGGGCCGCCCACCAGGGCTTCAAATACGATGTTTCCATGAACGACTACCGCGCTTTTTGTGCCGAATTCCCGTTCGAGGAAACCCCCGATCAGCTGGACGCCATCGACGCAGTCTGCCGCGATATGTCAGGCGACCAGCCCATGGATCGCCTGGTCTGCGGCGATGTCGGTTTTGGCAAAACCGAAGTGGCCATGCGCGCCGCCTTCCTGGCCGTGGCCAACAAACGCCAGGTCGTCATCCTGGTACCCACCACCCTGCTGGCCCAGCAACACTACGATAACTTTCGGGATCGTTTCGCCAACTGGCCGGTGAACATCGATGTACTATCCCGCTTCAAGACCGGTAAGGATCAGCAGCGGGCTATCGACGCCATTGGCAATGGCGAAACCGATATCCTGATCGGCACGCATAAACTACTTAACCAGCAGATCGATTACCGAGAGCTGGGCCTGCTGGTAATCGACGAGGAGCACCGCTTTGGCGTCAACCAGAAAGAGAAGCTCAAGGGTCTACGCAGCGAGATAGACATCCTCACACTCACCGCCACACCGATTCCACGGACACTCAACATGGCCATGGGCAGCCTACGGGATCTGTCCATCATCGCCACGCCACCGGCCCGGCGTCTATCGGTGAAAACCTTCATCCACCAGGCGGAAAAACGCGTTATTCAGGAAGCCGTTTTGCGGGAGCTGCTCCGTGGCGGCCAGGTCTACTATCTGCATAACGACGTCAAATCCATTGAACGTGCGGCGGAGGAGCTGAACGCCATCGTGCCCGACGCCCGCATCGCCATCGCCCATGGGCAGATGCGCGAGCGGGAGCTGGAGCGGGTCATGTCCGACTTCTACCATCAGCGCAACAACGTTTTGGTGTGCTCCACGATCATAGAAACCGGCATCGATGTCCCCAGCGCCAACACCATCATTATTAACCGCGCCGACAAACTGGGCCTCGCCCAACTGCATCAACTGCGCGGCCGGGTCGGACGCTCCCACCACCAGGCTTACGCCTACCTGCTGACGCCCCATCCCAAGCTGATGTCCGATGACGCCCACAAGCGTCTTGAGGCCATTGCCGCGGCCGATCACCTGGGCTCGGGCTTTACCCTCGCCACCCACGACCTGGAGATCCGGGGCGCTGGCGAGCTACTGGGTGATGGCCAGAGCGGCCATATCCACAACATCGGCTTCTCTCTGTATATGGAGCTACTGGAAAAAGCCGTGGCGGCGGTACGCCGGGGCGAGACCCTGGACCTGGATACCGACGCCCGCTCCAGCACCGAGGTAAATCTGAATATTCCCGCACTGATTCCAGACGATTACGTGCCCGATATCCACAACCGACTGATCCTTTACAAGCGCATCGGCAACACCAAAACTGGCGGCCAAATTCGGGAACTACAGGTGGAAATGATCGATCGCTTCGGCCTACTGCCCCAATATGTAAAGAACCTGTTCACAGTTACCGAAATGCGGCAGCGAATTGAAAAGCTAGGAATCACCCGCCTGGACGCCGGCCCTAACGGCGGTAAAATTGAATTCGCCACGCACACGTGCATTGAACCCATTAAAATCGTCGAACTGGTACAAAACCATCCGGACATTTTCCGCTTGCAGGGCGCAAGCGAATTGCGCTTCACGACAGAAATGTTTAGCGCCGAAGAACGCCTTGATGTGGTTTCGGATATCCTCGACCAGCTTGCATCGGAACCGGAGCCTGCCTAATGCCCAAACTGCCTGCCACGCTACTGGGTGCAGCGTTGCTCCTCATGATCCCCGGCTTCGGCCATGCTTCCAGGTGGTATCAGGTGGAAGTGATTATTTTTACCCAGCAGGACCGTTACGGGACTGAGGCTGCGCCACAGGATATCGATTTACAATACCCTTTGCGGGTAACTCACTTTGGCGAGGGAGATTTCTCCCAGCTGCCTAAAGAACAGCGACAACTCAACGCGGATGCCTACACCCTGGCGCGAACCGGTGTTTACAAGGTGCTGTTTCATGAAGCCTGGCGTCAGGCCGGAAAAAGCCAAGAGCACACATCCTGGCTTTTGATCAAGGGCGGTGAGCAGCTTGGTGATCATTACCAACTGGAAGGCAGCCTGAAACTTTATTTAAACAGCTATCTCCATTTGGTCACTAACCTTTGGCTGCTAACACCAGCGGACGCTTATTCAACCCCCTCGACCTCGACCACGACCTCGACCACGACCACGACCAGTGTCTACGCCAGCACTCGCGATCTGCCACCACTACCCGGCGAGCCCTCGTCGGGGGCACAAAGCTTGGGCACCTCTACCTCTAGCTACCCGGCGGTGCCTCTCAAGGAAGTTTATACCTTTGAGCAGTCGGATCGCCTGGAATTAGGCAAAATTCATTACCTGGACCACCCGAAGATGGGAATACTGGTTAAGGTCACGCGGGCTCAAAGGTCCGACGCAAACACTCCGGTTATAGCCAACCCCACAGCAACCTCAGTTCTCGAGTAGCCCGCAATCGCCTTATTCTTTTGCGGCTGGATTTAAAACCGGGTCACAATGCTTCTTCAACCCGGTTTTTTGCCCAATGAACGCCCGGCACGGAGCGGCACTGGTAAACGGCTGTGAGCGCCAAGGGTCTCATTAATACGTTTAAGGGTTTCAAGGGGGAACGGCGCGCTTTTACGGCTTGCCATGTCCACGTGGACAGCGAAGCATTCGTTGACGGCCACGGGGTCTGCCCCCCCACCTTCATACATGTGGTGAATGTATCGCATACGTTTTTCATCACAGTCTAGCATCTGTGTGGTAATCAGCACTTGATCCCCTTCGAACACCTCGCGCAGATAGTCGACATTGATGCCAAGGGTAAACATGGAACTGTTTTTCAAGGCCCGGTAATCCAGACCAATGCCTAAGCTGTCATAGAAATTGTCAGTAGCCTTATCGAAGGCCAGCACATAAAACGCCAGGTTCATATGGCCGTTATAGTCCACCCACTCAGGCAACACAGTAATGGTGGTTTCCACCAGTTTGTCGTTCATTCTACCTCCTGATTAGCCTGGGAATTGGTATCGAAGGTGTCGTTTACCTGGATATGCAGTTCCTCGAAAAAAGCCATCATATCGTGATCAAAGCCGGGCCAGTAAGCATGATTGCCTTTAGCCTGACAGTACAAGGTGCGCACTTGCTCGGCGCAATCGGGAAACTCCACACATTCAGGATAGGTCGCTGCCACGGGCGTTGCTTCACACCGATTACACGCGGCCCACCACTGGGCCACACCGGCGCCATAATCAGGAAAATGATTGTCTCCCAGGTTGTGCATCAGCATGACATGGGTCGGCCTTGGGCAGCTATAAGCTTCCATATCACTAGCCTGAATGCCCATGGCGCTGGGGGCGATCACCATTGGCTGAATCTGACGCTCGGGTAAAACCGCCAGGGCATTAGAGACAGTGCCACCATCGGAATGGCCGGTGTAGTAAACACGCTCTGCGTCAATGCACCAGTCTTTCATCACTTCGCCCGGAATACCGGCGAGAGACTTTAGCGCTTTAAAACCGAGGGGCACACTGGCCACATAAACCACCACATAACCCCGAGCCGTTGCCTGCCCGGTTAGACCCGTAAAGCGTTCGGAAAGCGACGGGTTAAAACCCGAGGGCGCCCAGACTACCAGCAAGGGATGGCGGTAATCCCCCCGATAATTAGCCGGGGTGGTAACGCTATAGGGAATATCTCCCGCGGACCGTCGCCGCAGGTGATCAGCCAGCTGACCTGTTTTCCCGACACAAGCATCGGCAGACTTATCCGAGAGTGGGTAGGCGAAAACCTGAGCTTCTAGATGGAAGCCGCGATAACTGTAGTTGTGATAAATCCAGGCTGCGGCCAGGGCCAGCACCACCAGCAGCACGATATATGTCGTTGTCACGGCGGACAGCCCAGTCATGTGGTATTTATAACTTTTTTTCACCTTCTTGCCCCATCCGGGGTTATCGGAATGCACTCACTATTCAGAAGACTATTGCGTCATTAGTTGCAAACCATAGGCTAACGCGATGTAGCGAACACTCTTGCCCAGCAGCATCGCCACGAGACTTGGTAGCCAGGGTAGTCTCAACCAGCCCCCGGCCAGACACAAGCCGTCTCCGATCACAGGCACCCACGAAAGCAAGAGTGCCCCCGCGCCCCAACGTCTGATCCAGGCCAGGGATTGTACCGAGGGTTCCTGGTAGCGGCCCCGCTTGACCAGCGTCCTTTCGGACCACCAACCCAGAATAAATGTCGACATCCCGCCGGCGGTATTGGCCAGACTGGCGACCACCACCAGCCAGATCACAGGTATCCCGCCCTGCTCTAGCAACAGCAACAGCAGCACCTCGGAACTGCCTGGCAGCAGGGTCGCGGATAAAAAACTGCTAAGCGCCAGGCCGGCCAGCCCCGCTTCCTGACTGGCGAGAAATTCAAACAAGACCGAACCTTCTATTCAATCAAGGGCCGTGGCGCAAACATCGGCAAGAATGGCCGCAACCACGGGAATACGCTGTTCCATCACCCTGGCAATATCATCCATCGTGATCAACGCATGGGATTTACCCGCAGCCGGGTTCACCACCAGGGCCAGGCAGGCATAGGGAAGCCCTTTTTCCCGCGCCAGTCCGGCCTCGGGCATGCCTGTCATGCCGACAATATCGCAACCATCGCGCTCCATACGGCGGATTTCGGCTGCGCTTTCCAGGCGCGGTCCCTGAGTAGCACCATAGACGCCGCCATTTAACACAACCTCCTCTCTGCCAATGGCTGAATCCACCAACGCCTGGCGCAAATCTCTGTCATAGGGTTCGGTGAAATCCACATATTGCAGTGACGCGTCGGCGGAGTCGGAATAGGTATGCTCCCTGCCCCAGGTGTAATCGATGATCTGGTCCGGCACCACCAGGCTGCCCGACGCAAGACCCGCCCCAATACCCCCAACGGCATTAAAAGCCAGGACGCAGCTGGCTCCGAGCTCTGTCAGTGCGGCAATATTGGCGCGGTAATTGACCCTGTGCGGCGGGATGCCATGCCGGTCGCTGTGGCGTGCGATAAACAAGACCTTACGTCCGGCGAACCGCCCTATTGTCACCGGGCTGGACGGCGCGCCCCAAGGAGTTTGCGGCTCAACACGGTCCAAGACTTCAAGGTCTGGCAACTGCTGCAGACCGCTGCCGCCAATGATCGAAGGCAGAGCGATTTTCCCTTCATCCATCACTTAATTGCCCACTGTCGCGGCCTGACCGACCGGCTCGGGTTCAGGCTCGACAAGATGAACGGTAGAAGTTGGATATGCGATCTCGGCGCCATGGGCGCTAATTATTGAAGCGACTTTTAGCAGCACGTCCTGCTTGATCCGGTGAAATTCCACCCAGTCGGTGGTTTTGGTAAAGGTATAAATAAAAAAGTCTAGCGAGCTGGCGGCAAACTTATTGAAGTTCACCATCAGCGTCAGCTGGTCATCAATCTCGGGATGATTCGTCAACATGTCCTTGATCTCCGCCACGATGGGTTGGATCACCCCTACGTCGTCATAACGCACACCGATGGTCTCGTAGATTCGTCGATTGAGCATGCGGGATGGGTTTTCTACGGAAATCTGAGTAAAAGCGGAATTGGGAATATAGAGAGGTCGCTTGTCGAAGGTCCGAATGCGGGTCAGGCGCCAGCCGATGTCTTCCACGGTACCCTCGATTTCCTTGTCTGGCGAACGCACCCAGTCGCCCACGGAAAAAGGGCGATCCAGATAGATCATCAGGCCACCGAAAAAGTTGGCCAGTAGATCCTTGGCGGCAAAACCCACGGCAATACCGCCAATACCGCCAAAGGCCAACACCCCGCCAATGCTGTAACCCATCATCTGCATGGCGATAAGCACGACGGTAATAATGACCGAGGCACGGCACAGTTTGCCAATGGCCCGTACCGTGGTTTCGTCATAAGGGTCGGACAAATAGTCCGGGTTTACCAGATTCTGTTCCGCGCGCTTAATAAACTGGATCAGGAACAAAGCCCCCAGAAACAGAACAGCGACCCGGTTAACGGGCTCAACCAGCTCCGACCACTGGGATTCCATGATGCGCGCGGCAAGCCCCGCCGCGAAATTGATACCGACTATCCAGACCAGCCATACCGCCGGCCGGCGAGCCGCGCACACCAGCGCATCATCCCAGGCATTATGAGTACGCTGGGCGTGCCGTTCCAGCACGTCAAAAACCTTGCCCACGATATAACCGAGCAACAGGGCGATAAAAACAATAATGAATACTTCGATCCACCAGATCGAGGCGAATCCGGTGGTTGAGGTCAACCAGCTTTCAAAGGTATCGAGCATAGAAATACTTTACTGAAGGTCTGCTGAACGAAAGGGAAACTGTTCCGGGTACTAGAGCAAAAATATTAACGAGGTACGGTAATGCGAGCCAATTGATCAGCCACCGAGGCCCGCCTTTCACTGGCCGCCAATCCGGCCCAGGACCAATGCTGTCTAGCTCTCATGACGCCCAATCGCCTTGAATCTGTCTGTAATCGAACCGCTGAATTCAGGTAATCAGCGACGATCAAGGCGCCTTCTCGATTATTGCACACCAAAACCATATCGCAACCGGCAGCCAGTGCCTGTTCAGCTTTCTGACGATAGCCGCCGGCCACATCCGCACCCTTCATGGACAGATCATCACTGAAGATCACACCTTTGAAGCCCAGCTCGCCGCGCAGGATATCCTGTAACCAATAGGACGAAAACCCCACCGCCCGGGAATGAATATTCGGGAAGACAATATGGGCGGGCATGATGCCCTGCAAACTGGGCATCAGGGCTTTAAAAGGCCGGAGGTCATGCTCCCATAGCGCTTCCAGGCTTCGCGTATCAGTGGGAGTTTCCAGATGGCTATCGGCGACCACACCGCCATGACCGGGAAAGTGCTTGCCTGTGGCCGCCATGCCCGCCTCGCGCATGCCTTCAATGAAGTAGCC
>DLXZ01000021.1:0-1548 GCA_003448675.1 Porticoccaceae bacterium | reverse complement strand
TGCCTTCAATGAAGTAGCCGATAGCCCGGGAGACAAGCTCCGGCTGATCACCAAAAGCCCGGTCAGCGATCACCTGACAATGGCCGCGGTCCAGATCCAGCACCGGTGCGAAGCTGAAATCAAAACCACTGGCTATCACTTCCACCGCCATTAGCCAGCCCGTATCTTTTAGCAGCTGCCCACCAGCCTCCTCGTCGCTACGGAACAAATCCCCCAACTGCTGCATCGGTGGCAAACGGGTATATCCTTCGCGCAGACGCTGAACCCGGCCACCCTCCTGATCCACTGCAAGCAACAATTCAGCCCTGAGTTCACGGATGTCAGCACAAAGTTCACTGATTTGCGCACGTGAAATAATATTACGTGCAAATAAAATGACACCGCCCACCTCCGGGCGCAGCAACAGGTCTCGCTCCTCATGGCTCAGTCCAGGGCCTTCGAGATCCAGCATCAAGGGTCCAGCGCTCATATCTTTACTTCCGGTTGACTGCGTACTAGGTTGAAAAAGCGACCTTAGGTAGGCAAAAGCACGCTGTCAACAAGGCAAACCGGGCCGAGTTTTTTAGACGGGTTTTTCATTTAGCAAGACTCGAATATCTCCAAAAGGCATTTATCGACAGGCAAATATTACTAAATTTCAATGGCGTACAAGATTTTTTCCCGACAGGCCTATCTGATCTGCCGCAATAGGGCAGCAAGTTAAGGCCGGCAGGTAATGACCCGGCTTAAGACCAGTGCTATTTTGAACTCGGTATTCCCCTGTGCGGAGGTACATATGGCAAGAATCTCTCCCGAACTTCACGCCTGGTATCAGGATGTTGAGGAGGATGCACTGTTCGAAGTGGTTGCAATTGATGAAGATGAAGACTACATCGAAGTGCAGTATCTCAACGGCGAGATCGGTGAATTTGACTTTGATGTATGGAAGCAGATGATCATTCTGCCGGCGGAGGCGCCGGAGGATTGGAGTGCGCCCTTCGAAATATCCGCCGGTGATGAATACGCGGGTGATGGCGCCGGTTTTTCCCTGTCTAGCTGGGACGAGCCTGGCACATATAGCGATTCCGAACCTTAATTCGACGGTCGAATCGCACCCCAGTAACCACCACCTATACCATGTACGTCATTGCGAGAGCGCCTGGGCCTTAAGCAGGCGTACGTGTTGAACAATAATGTTAGCGGCAGCTTCGGCGTTATCTTCCACCCTGAACAAGCTCAACTCCTGTTCATCGAGATAACCCATTTCAAGGGTTCTTTCCCGCATCCACGCCACCATGCCCTGCCAGTAATCACGCCCCACCATAATTATGGGGAAAGGCCTGACCTTACCGGTCTGCACCAATGTCAGGGCTTCAAAAAGCTCATCCAGCGTGCCGTAACCACCGGGAAAGACCACGAAACCCACGGCATACTTAACAAACATAAATTTGCGGACAAAAAAATAGCGGAATTCAAGACTAATATCCTGATATCTATTGGGCGTTTGTTCCATGGGCAGGGTGATATTCAATCCCACGGTTGACGCCGTCGTTCCATGACACCCCTTAT